>DASTRL010000096.1:0-8760 GCA_035761265.1 Steroidobacteraceae bacterium | reverse complement strand
TGGTGTCAGGCAGGGAAAACGCGCACGCGTTCTCACTGCCTGACACCACCACCGCATCGAACCTACAGATCTCACGGTTTTCCTTCCCCGGCACCGCTAAGCACCGCTCAGGGGTACGGCATCAGGCCACTCACGTGCACTGCCCAGTGGATGCCGTCCGCGCTCGACCACACGTCGTTGCGTTGGGAGAAGCGGTCCTGGCCGCCGAGCACCCACAGCTTGCCTTGCGCGCTGACGAACGCGGCGTTCGCGCGCGCGGAGAAGATGTGGCCCTGGTAGTCCACGCGCGAGAAGTGCGCGCCGTCGCTCGAGACGAAGATCTCGCTTTGATACGCGTAGGCCCGGAACGCGGGCTCGTAGTATCGGCCGCCCATCATCCACACGCGCCCGTCGTGCACGACCATCGACATGCCCAGCCGGTCGACGTACGGGATGAACGTGCTTTCCTGCTGCCATGTGAGTCCGTCGTCCGACGACCAGGCGTCGCTGAACCGGTTGACCCCATCCGTGCCGCCGTACAGCCACATCCGTCCATTGAACACGACCACCCGGTGGCCGAAGCGCGGCGCGAACGCGGCCGCATTCGTCACGCGATCCCACCGAATACCGTCGCTCGAGGAGTACACGTCATTCAGCGGGAACAAGCCTTCGGATCCACCGATCACGAATAGTTTGTTCTTGAAGCTCACCGCCGCATGGCGGTAGCGGTCGCCGTAACCTCCGCGACTGACGGCATCCCAGGTGCCGCCATCGGGCGAGTTGCGCACGTCCTGGGAGGGGATGGCTTCGAAGGCGGGGTCGCCGGTTTCCCAGCCGCCACCGAGCACCCACAGCTTTCCGCCGTGAACCACGAAGGCGCTGCCGATGCGCCCCGGCGGTTGCGCGCCGATGCTGTTGGGCGCGAGCTCCCAGTGATTCCCGTCGATGGAAACGTACGTGGATTCCTCGGCGCGCACGCCATCATGGCTGCCGATCATGTACAGCCGGTCGTTCATCGCCAGCACGTTGGGCGTGCCGGAGAAAAACGGGCCGTAGGGCGTGTGCCTGCGATACAGGTTTCCATCCCAGGAGTGCACGTCGTCGGTGTAGAAATATTCGATGCCGCCTTGAGGCAGGGCGGCGCCGGGCTTGACTTCCCCGCCCACGAAATACCAGCGCTCGCCGAGCTGCGCGGAGCCGGCGTCGTAACGCTGGTTGAAGCCGATACCATAGATCGCGTTCCAGCTCGTGCCATCGGTGGTGCACCACAGATCGCGCACGATGGTGGGAGTGGTCACGACGCCACCGGTCACGCACAGCTTGCCGCCTGCGGTGGCGGCGACGTGCCGGGCGCGCGGTGCGAAGCCCGCAGTCGCGGTCGCGCGCGTCCACGCGATGCCGTCATCGGACGACCACACGTCATCGCGCAGCGCGCCGTCATCGCCGGCGACGAGCCAGAGGCGACCGTTCATGACGGATACCGTATGGCCTGTGCGTGCGCTGAACGCCGCGGAGTGGCTGGCCTCCGTCCAGTCGACGCCGTTCGTCGACCACCACACATCGTTGGTGCGGCCGCCTTCCGTGGTGCCGCCGATCACCCACAGGCGATCGTTGAATACCACGGCGCCGTGGTCGAAGCGGCCGCCGAAGGGTGCACTGGCGGTCTCCTGGCGCCAGTCGACGCCATCCGCGGAAGACCACACGTCGGCGAGCGGCGCCGCGGGTTGGTCCGGCTTCGCGCCGTTGCCGCCGATCAGCCACAGTCGATCGTTGAATACCAGCAACCGCGCGTGCGTGCGTGCCGCGAAAGCGCCGGTGGTTTCGACCCGCGTCCAGAACACGCCATCGAGCGAGTTCCAGATGTCGGCATTCAGCATGTCGTAGGCATCGTGACCGCCGATGAGCCACAGCTTGCCGCGGAAGCCGGCGAGCGCGGGCCCGGAGCGCGCGAAGAACTTCTCGTGCGACAGCGAGAGCGGCGCGGCGGCGGCGCCCGGGCGCCGCAGCCACCACATGGCATCGCGCGCGGTGGTCGCGGCGGTGTCGAACACCTGTCGCTGCGTTTCCGTGAGCGCGTCCATCTGGTTGTCGACGCACATCTGGAATTGCGTGACGTCGCAGTCGGCCTGGCTCGAACGCAGGAAGTCGTGCCCGCGCGCCCAGGCGGGGAAGATGACCTGCGCGCCGGTGTCGCCGATCGAAGCGTCGAACGGGATGCCTTCCGGACGCGGCACCACCAGGGTGTAGGTGATTTCGGCCGCCTGGTAGACGGCATCGGCGGCGATCCGCGCCTTGATGTCGGCTTGCCCCGCGCCGATCAGTGTCACCGTGCCGGTGGTCGGATTGACGGTGGCGACCTGCGGGTTGGAACTGGAATAGGTGATCGCGCCGGTGCCGGAATAGCCGGTTGCGATCTTGGTGTACTCGCCCTGGTCGAGTCGGCGTTCGAGGTAGCCGATGCCGCCTTCGAAGGTGATCGACTGGTTGACCAGGAATACCGGCGGCGGGGTCGTCGACGTGGGACTCCTCCTGGCGCCGCCCCCGCCACCGCAGGCGGCCAGCAACGTGATCGTCGCCACTCCGCAGAATCTGGTTAGTCCAACTACCGCCGTCTTGCGCATGTGAATCCCCCTCGAATCGACGCACGTCGCTAGTTAGTGTTGTTGGCTTGCGAAAATCCCGCGACGTGTCGCAGCGGGTTTTAGCGAAAACTGCGAAGCGCGACAATGACAAGCGCGATGGCTCGTCGTGTCCTCACAGGACAGTGATACCGGCGGTATCGGATTCCAGGCCGGGTGGTGTCAGGCAGGGATTTCTTCCTGCATTTCTTCTTCCTTCAGATTTCCCGGTTTTCCTTCCCCGGCACCGCTGCTGCCGCTACGCGCGTTCCGCCGAGCACGGCGGTGAACTCGGCGCCGAGCAGAAATATCTGCGCGGAGTAGTACAGCCACAGCAGCAATGCCGCGAACGATGCCGCCGCGCCGAAGGTGCTCGGCTGCGTCGCACGGCCGAGATAGAGCCCGATGCCCCAGCGCCCGGCCTGGAACAGGAGTGTCGTCACCAGCGCTCCGATCAGCACGTGCCGCCAGGCGAGGCGTACCGCGGGTAGATAGCGATACATGAGCGCGATCAGCCCGGTGCCGAGCGCGGTCGACACGATGAACTCGAGCACGCCGAGCGCGGCGACCACGCCTTCGTAGCGCTGCCCGACCCAGCCGCGCAGCCCGGACAAGGCGGTCGTCATCGTCAGCGAGACCAGCAGCAGGAAGCCGATCGCGAGGATGAAGCCGAACGACACGATGCGGGTGCGCACGAAGCCGCGCCATCCGCCCTTGCGCTCGACGTTCGTTCCCCAGACCTGGCGCAGCGCGCTCTCGAGTGCGCTGAACACCGTGGTCGCGCCGATGATCAGCGTGCCGATGCTCACGATGGTCGCCCAGATGCCCTGCGTCTTCTGTGCGGCGTGCATGGCCTGCACCACCATGTTCGCGGTCGATGTGCCGAACAGCAGCCTCAACTGTTGCGCGATGAACGTGTCGGCCGATTGCGCACCGACGATCCAGCCGATCACGGCCACCGCGATGACGAGCAGCGGCGCGATCGAGAACGCGCTGTAGAAGGCCAGCGCCGCGCTGATGCTCGTGGCCTGGTCCGAGAGCCAGTTGTTCGCCGTGCTCTTGAGCATCGGCCACGGCGACGTGAGGCGCTGCTGGCGCGGGGTGGGGCTGGCGGTGGCGGCGGGCATGGAACGAATGCTCGCGGGAGCAGGCCAGGGCCATCTGTCAGAGGCCCAGTGGTGCCGGGGAAGGAAACCCGGGAAATCTGCAGGGAAATGGGGAGGTCCATCATTTCCGCGGCCCGGGCGAACGGGGACGTACGTCAACGAGGTGCGTCCCCGTTTGCTAGGAAATGGAGAATGTCCCCATTTTCCCGCTGTAGAATCCGGCGGGCACAAAAGTCATCGGGGGGTTCATGTTCAAGCGCTGCCGTCTTCTCCTGCTCTCAATCCCTGGCCTGCTCGCCGCGAGCGCCGTGCACGCGGAACAGTTCAGCGTCGCGTTGTTCACCAAGACGGCCGGTTGGCATCATGAGTCCATCAACGAGGGCGTCATCGCGATCCGCCACCTCGCCGAGCTGCACGACTTCAAGGTCTTCTGGACCGAAGACCCCACGCGCGTGTTCAAGGACGAGGAGCTCAAGAAGTACAAGGTCGTCATCTTTCTCAGCACGACCGGCGACGTGCTCAACGACGAGCAGCAGGCCGCCTTCGAGCGCTACATCAGGGCAGGCGGCGGCTTCGTCGGCATCCACGCCGCGGCGGACACTGAATATGACTGGCCCTGGTACGACAAGATGGTCGGGCACATGTTCCACATCCATCCGCTGGTGCAGACCGCGACGATCAAGGTCGAGGACCCGAACTTCCCCGGTATGGATCGCTTCCCGAAGCGCTTCCTGGCCACCGAGGAGTGGTACGAGTTCGACGCCGCGCGCTCGAAGCTCCATTACCTGCTGAGCGTCGACGAGAAGACCTACAAGCCCTACGCGAACTGGGGTACGAAGGAAGGCAAGGGCATGGGCGCGTTCCACCCCATCGCCTGGTACCAGGAATACGACGGCGGTCGCGCGTTCTACACCGCGCTCGGCCACCTGCCCGCGACCTATTCCGACGACCGGTTCATGCACCATATTTACGGCGGCATCTACTGGGCTGCGACGGGCAACGGCTTCACCGCCAACTGAACCGCGCCCGCGCTTGCGAGAAAGCATTACGGCTTGAGCCGCTCCGATCGCGGGGGCGGCTTCTCGGATCGCCGTGGCCGCGGGCATGGGTCAATTCCCGCGCGCAATTGCCGATACCGTTCTCGGTATTGGAGTTTTTGCTGCCTTAGCATCGGTGGTTCAACCTCCGGTGGACGACGGGATTTCAGGCACGCCGCGGCATGGTCAAATTGATCCGTAGAAAATCCCGCCAGGCGACGGCGTTGCTGATCGGCATTTCCCTGACGCTGCTGGCCTTGGTCGCGCACCGGTTCCTTCCGGAACGCCGCCTGACGCTCGACAGCGCGAAGGAGGGCGCCACCTTCTTCCTGATGAAGTCCGACGAAGGCGCACCGGCGCGGGTCGAGTGGCTGGACCAGGCGCGCTTCCACTTCATCTGCGAGATTCCGCGGGAAGTCGCCAACCAGGGCTGCAGCTTCACCTATCTACTGTATTCGACCGACGCCAGCCAGGGCACCGATCTTTCACGCTACCGGGATGTGACCCTGGCTCTGCGGTACGCGGGGGATGCCGGCTACCTGCGCATCGCCATCCGCAATTTCGACCCGAGATTCTCCCGTGTCGAGGACCCGAATTCCTCGAAGTTCAATTTCGTCAGTCTTCATCCGAAGGACCTGGCCCAGCCGGTGGTCATCGGCCTCGACGAATTCGCCGTTCCGGAGTGGTGGGTGGGCCAGTACGACCTGCCCAGGCAACTGATCCGGCCCGATTTCCGCAACGCCACGGCATTCTCCATCGACCTGCTGGGTGATCTCGCCGGGACTCATCACGACATCCAGATCGACAGCATCGAATTCTCCGGAGACTGGATCAGCGCGGAGTACTGGTACCTCGGCATCCTGTGCGTGTGGATGATCCTGGGCGCCACCTACGGAATCTCGCTGTGGCTGCGGATGCGTCGCAAGCATCGCGAGCAACGCAAGAGAATCCGCCATCTCGAGTCCGAAAAGGAAAAGTTGCAGAAGTTGTCGACGCTCGATGCGTTGACCAAGGTCCTGAACCGCCACGGCATCGAGCAGTTCGTCGGGTCGCTGCGCAGCGTCCACATGCCCACCAGCGTCATCGTCATCGATCTCGACCACTTCAAGCGAGTCAATGACGATCGCGGCCACCACGTGGGCGATCGCGTGTTGAAGACCGTGGGCGAGATCCTGCGCGCCCACACGCGCAATACCGATGGCCTCGGCCGCTGGGGTGGCGAGGAGTTCGTGCTGGTCTGCCCGGGCGCGAACCTCGCGACGGCCGCGGACCTCGCCGAGAAGCTGCGGCACAAAATAATGGAGACGAATTTCGCGCCAGAAGATCCGTTGCACATCACGGCCAGCTTCGGTGTCGCAGCATCGCATGGCGACACGAGTTTCGAAGATGCCTTCCGCCATGCGGACCAGGCGCTGTATCTGGCAAAAAATCGCGGGCGCAACTGCGTCGTCGCCGCCGCCGAAGATCAGCTGCACAAGGTCACCGGCGCGCGCAAGAGCACCTGGGCATTGATCAGCGGACGGTTCAAGTTGCACAAGTGAACCGTGCGGCCGCGCGCGCGGCAGCGCGCAGGGCGGCCCGCGCTTCCGCTCACATCAGCGTGACGAGCAGCTCATCCAGTTGCCCGAATGTCTCGACCAGCGCATCCGCCGCGCCGGTGCCGGCGGCATCGAGGGCTTCCTTCGAGGGGTAGAGCTCGTGCAGGACCAGCAGTGTCTTGCCGTCCTTTTCCTCGAAGGTGACCGTGGTGATGGACCCTGCGTCACCGCTTTCCTCGTTGGTCCAGGCCAGGCGCGAGTAGGGCGTCACTTCGATGTACTTGCCGAAAAAGTCCATGCCCGTGCCGAAATTGAGCCGGTAGCCGCCGCCGACGCGAACATCCATCTCGCAGGAACGCAGGGTCATGTCCATCGACCTCGGCACCCACCATTGCGTGAAGAGTTCGGGCCGGGTCCACGCCTGGAACACGAGCCGCGCCGGCGCGTTGAACGTGCGCGTGACGAGGATCTCGCGGTCGGACTTGCGTTGCACGGTGGTGCGGTTCACGGGCAGGTGCTTACTTCTTGCTGCGTCCATCGCGCTTCTCCTTTCGTTTCAATTCCTCCACCACTGCGTCCAACGCGTCGAAGCGCGCGGCCCAGAGCTGGTGATATCGCTCGATCCACGCCGCCTCTTCCTGCAGGCGGCACTGGCCGAGCTTGCAGGTGCGTACGCGCCCGATCTTCTCCGTGGTGACCAGCCCGGCCTGCTCCAGCACGCCGACGTGCTTTTTCATTCCCGTGAGGGTCATCTGGAATCGGCCGGCGAGCTCGGTGATCGAGGCATCCGCACGCGCGAGCTGTTCGAGAACTCCGCGCCGGGTGGCATCCGACAACGCGGCGAACGAAGCGTTGAAATGTGTCTGGGTATACTGAACCATCTGGTTCAGTATGTAGCATGCCCGGCCGGCGCCATGCAAGCAGTGGAGCGCGCTGGCGCGGAGGCTCGCCCGGTGCCGATCGCTTCGCCTACACTGCGGCGCGGCACTTGCGCGCTCGCGCGTGGTTGTGCGGCACGTGTTCGGCAAACATATTGAATGGAGGATCCATGAAGTTCCGCATTTTTGGCGTGATTGCTTTGCTCGCGATCGCCGTGCCGGCCGCAGCCGCCGATCTGGCCGGCCGATGGACCGCGGAATTCGATTCGCCCATCGGCGTGCAGAAATATGTCTACGAGTTCAGGAAGACCGGCGATTCGCTGACGGGTGAAGCAAGCTTCGAACGCTCCATCGGCAACGGTACGGTGCCGCTGAACAATGTGAAGGTGGAGGGCGACAAGGTGTCGTTCGAGGAGCCGCTCAAGATCGAGGGCAACGAGATCACGATCACCTACACCGGCACGCTCGCGGGCGATGAGCTGAAGCTCGAGCGCAAGGTGGGAGACTTCGGTACCGAGCAGCTGACCGCCAAGCGCGCGGAGGCGGCGCCCGCCAAGTAGCTCTGGCGGACGACTCGCTGCGAGGGGCGCGCATCCGCGGCGCGCCCGCGTGCGTGCGTGCCCAAGCGGCAACGGATGCAAAAACCGTCGGCGAGCGATAACCAACGCAGCGCCGCCTGAATGAACGGCGGTGGCATGATCTGCGCTCACTCACACAGGGGGCGCCATGTCATTCAAGCGGACTGCGATCATGAGTATCGGACTCACGGCGATGTTTGCCGCCGCGGCGGCATTCTCGCAGGAGCCGCCCAAGACTCCGATCGAGGCGCCCGCGGAGCCGGATGCCATTCCTCTCGAAACGGGTGGCGTCGAAGGCCAGACGGCGAAAGAGACCTGGTACAGGCAATGGGGAGATCCCTTCGTGCGCAATGTCTCGCGCGCGACGCTCACGCCATTCCTGCCGGATCCGGCCAAGGCCACCGGCGCCGCGGTGATCGTCGCGCCCGGCGGCGGCTTTCGCATCCTCTCGATGGGCAACGAAGGTTGGGAAGTGGCGCGCGCGCTCAACGAGCGCGGCGTCGCCGCGTTCGTGTTGAAGTACCGGTTGCAGCCGACTGCGCCGGACTGGGCCGAGTTCGACAAGGGCAATCCGCTCACCGCACCGCCACCCGGAGCGACCCCGGGCGCCACGCCCGCGCGCCCGTCGATGGCGCTGCCGCTGGCCGATGCCACCGCGGCTTTCAGGATGGTCCGCGCCCGCGCGAAGGAATGGCACATCGATCCCCGGCGCGTCGGCATGATGGGCTTCTCCGCCGGGGCCGGCACCACCATGGCCGCGACCTTGCAATCGACGGAGAACAGGCCGGCGTTCATCGCGCCTATCTACGGCCGGTTGACCGCCGTCGAAGTGCCGCCGGACGCGCCGCCCATGTTCGTTGCCGTGGCCGCGGACGATCCGCTGTTCGGCAAGAGTGACTTCGGACTGATCACTGCCTGGCAGAAGGCGGGCCGTCCGGTGGAGTTCCATCTCTACCAGAACGGCGGACATGGCTTCGGGCTCGGAAATCCCGGCAGGACCAGCACCGGATGGTTCCCGCAATTCAT
>DASTRL010000095.1:0-2234 GCA_035761265.1 Steroidobacteraceae bacterium | reverse complement strand
AATTCCGCTTTCTCGACGCCTTCATGCCGCAGCTCAAAAGGCTCGCGCGCGCCAGGCGCGAGGTGATCCTTTGCGGCGACTGGAACATCGCGCACAAGGAAATCGACCTCAAGAACTGGCGCTCGAACCAGAAGAATTCGGGCTTCCTGCCCGAGGAGCGCGCCTGGCTGAGCCGCGTATTCGACGAGGTCGGCCTGGTCGACGTGTTCCGGCGCCTGAACCCAAAATCCGACCAGTACACCTGGTGGTCGAACCGCGGTCAGGCGTGGGCGAAGAACGTCGGCTGGCGCATCGACTACCAGATCGCGACGCCGGGCGTGGCGAAGACCGCGGTCAAGGAGTCCATCTACAAGCGGCAGCGCTTTTCCGACCACGCACCACTCATCATCGACTACGACTACCCGCTCTAGGGCTTGCGTCGCCGCATGCCGTTTACAGCGTACGCCACGGTCTTCCGCAGCCGCAAGATCCTGGTGCTGCTGCTGCTCGGCTTTTCTTCCGGCCTGCCGCTCGCGCTGACCGGCGGCACCTTGCAGGCCTGGCTCACGGTGAAAGGCGTGGACCTCACCACCATCGGCCTGTTCGCGCTGGTGGGCCAGCCTTACACCTACAAGTTCCTCTGGGCGCCGCTGATGGACCGCTACACCATCCCGCTGCTCGGTCGGCGGCGCGGCTGGCTGGTGGTGACGCAACTCGCGCTGCTCGGCGCAATCGCCTGGATGGGCACGCTGTCGCCGCAGGATTCGCCCTGGCTGCTCGCGGCGCTCGCGCTCGCGGTGGCGTTCCTGTCCTCGTCGCAGGACATCGTTTCCGACGCCTATCGCACCGACATTCTCGGTGCCCAAGAGCGCGGTGCCGGCGCCGCCGTGTCGGTGTTCGGCTACCGCATCGCAATGCTGGTCTCGGGCGGCCTGGCGCTGATCCTGGCCGACAGCTGGCTCGGCTGGACCGGCACCTACTGGCTGATGGCCGCGCTCATGCTGGTCGGCGTGGTCGCTGTGTGGTTCGCCGAGGAGCCGGCGGCGCCGCCCCGCGCGCCGCATACGCTCGAGCAGGCGGTGAGCGAGCCCATGCGCGATTTCTTCGCCCGCGACGGCGCCTGGCTGCTGCTCCTGCTCATCATCCTGTACAAGCTGGGCGACGCGTTCGCCGGCAGCCTGTCGACCGCGTTCCTCATCCGCGGGGCGGGATTCTCGCTCACCGAAGTCGGCCTGGTGAACAAGTGGCTCGGCGTGGCCGCGACCATCCTCGGCGCGCTGGCCGGGGGCGCGATGATGGCTCGCCTGCGGCTTTACCGCGCGCTGCTCCTGTTCGGCGTGTTGCAGGCCGTCACCAACCTCGGCTACATGGCGCTCGCGCTGGCCGGCAAGAGCTATGCGCTGATGATCGGGGCGGTGGCGGCGGAGAATCTGTGCGGCGGCATGGGCACCGCCGCCTTCGTCGCGCTCTTGATGGCGATGTGCGACCGCCGCCACTCGGCCACCCAGTACGCGCTGTTGTCGGCGCTCGCCGCGCTCGGGCGCGTCTATGTCGGCCCGGCGGCCGGCGAGATGGCGAAGGTCTTCGGCTGGCCGGAGTTCTTCCTGTTCACCTTCCTGGTCGCGCTGCCCGGCATCGCGATGCTGGTCTGGCAGCGGCGCCGCATCGAGGCGATCGATACGGCGCCGCGCGACTGAGCGCCGTCAATCCGCGGTGGTCGGGTCGATCACCGCGCGCACCCGCGCGACCGAGTTCGCGGGAAAGCCGCCTTGGCGGGCATGCTCGCGCACCGTGTCGGCGTCGGGAGCGATATACAGGCAGTAGATCTTGTCGTCTGTCACAAAGCTCTGCTGCCACTGGATTTTCGGGCCCATGCTCTGCAGCACGCCGCAGGATTTCTGCGAGATGGCCTTGAGCTCCTGCGGCGGCAGCTTGCCGGCTCCCGTGAGTTCGCGCTCGATGACGAATTTCGGCATTTGAGTCTCCTTTGTCCGGTGCTCGGGGCGTGCACCATGCATCGCCCGCGCAAAGAGTGTGGCGACCTACGGCACGGTCGTATTGAGGCCACGGTCCCGAGCGCAGGACCGAATTCGCCGCGGGCCGGGACCGCTGTCCCGGCCTAGCTCCTGGCGGAGGGAGGGCCGGCGCCCAGGCCCGCATCCCGGGCGAGCACGATCGCCTGGTAGCGGTGCGCGACGCCGATCTTGTCGAACACGCGCGTAATGTGGTTGCGCACGGTCTTCTCTGAAAGGGCG
>DASTRL010000094.1:0-30549 GCA_035761265.1 Steroidobacteraceae bacterium | reverse complement strand
GGCCTGTCGTTCGAGTGCGTGCATCACACGCATCCCGAGGAGGTGAAGCCGCCGGTGGAGATCTATCTCGAGGGCTCGGACCAGCATCGCGGCTGGTTCCATTCCTCCTTGCTGATGTCGGAAGCGCTGTACGAACGCGCGCCGTACAAGTCCGTGCTGACGCACGGCTTCACGGTCGACGAGAAGGGCTTCAAGATGTCGAAGTCGCTCGGCAACGTGATCGAGCCCAAGAAAGTCATGTCGACCTCGGGCGCGGACGTGCTGCGCCTGTGGATCGCGGCCACCGACTACGCCAACGAGATGGCGCTGTCCGATGAAATCCTGAAGCGCATGTCGGAGTCGTACCGGCGCATGCGCAATACCGTGCGCTTCCTGCTCGGCAACATGGCGGGCTTCGATCCTGCCGTCGACGCGGTGCCGGTGGAGCAGATGGTGGCCATCGACCGTTGGGCGCTGGCGCGCACCGCGGCATTGCAGGAGGAGATCGCCGAGGCGTATCGCCGCTACGAGTACCACGTGATCTACCAGAAGGTGCTCAACTTCTGCGTTGCGGATCTCGGCGGCTTCTATCTCGACTTGCTCAAAGACCGGCTGTACACCACGCCGAAGAAGGGTCTGCCGCGCCGCTCGGCGCAGACGGCGTTGTTCCACATCGCCGAGAGCATGGTGCGGTGGCTTGCGCCCATCCTGTCGTTCACCGCGGACGAGATCTGGGGCTTCATGCCAGGCAAGCGCGGCGAGTCCGTGTTCCTGGAAACCTGGCATCAGGTCCCCGCGGTGAGCGGCGACGCCATCGACTGGAATCTCTTCATCCAGCTCAAGACTGCCGTGGCGCAGGAGCTCGAGAAGCTGCGCGTGGCCGGCAGCGTCGGCAGCTCACTGGACGGCGAGGTCGAGGTGTTCGCGAAAGACGAATTCCTCGAAAAGCTCAAGGCGCTGGGGCCGGAGCTGCGTTTCCTGCTGATCACCTCGGAAGCCGTGGTGAAGCGCGTCAGCAATGCCGCGGGTCCGCCCGTGGGTGCGATCAAGGTGGCAGAGATCGCCAAGGAGGGCGGCGTGTGGATCCGCGTGCAGCCCGCGACTGCACCAAAATGCGAGCGCTGCTGGCACCATCGCCCCGACGTCGGGTCCAATGCCGAGCACCCGACGATCTGCGGGCGCTGCGTGGAAAACGTCACGGGACCGGGCGAGGCACGGCAATTCGCATGAATCCGACGAACCTTCCGATCGGCAAGAGCGGCATCCGCTGGGTGTGGATCGCGTTCGTCATCGTCGCGCTCGATCAGCTGACGAAGCTTTGGATCCAGCGCAGCCTCGACCTGTACGAGACCATCGAAGTGCTGCCGGTGCTCAACATCTATCACACGTTCAACCGCGGCGCGGCATGGAGCATGCTGGAGAATGCCGGCGGCTGGCAGCGCTGGATGTTTTCGCTGCTGGCGCTCGGAGTCTCGGTGGCGCTGCTGTTCTGGCTGCGGCGCCTCGCGGTGGCGACGCAGGCGCTGCTCGTCACCGGTCTGTTGCTCATCGTCGGCGGCGCCATCGGCAATCTCATCGACCGGCTGTATCTGGGCCACGTCGTGGACTTCATCCAGGCGCATTGGGGCAACGCGTATTTCCCCTCATTCAACGTCGCCGACAGTGCGATCTCGATCGGCGCGGCGCTGGTGATCTTCGATTCGCTGCTCGAGAGCCGGCGCGAGAAGCGGCAGCGCGCCGCGGCCGGGGAAGCCGGGAAGTGAAGATCCTGCTCGCCAATCCGCGCGGCTTCTGCGCCGGTGTCGATCGCGCCATCGACATCGTCGAACGCGCGCTCTCGATCTACGGCGCGCCCATCTACGTGCGCCACGAAGTCGTGCACAACGTGCACGTGGTCGAACGGCTGCGCAAGCTCGGCGCGGTGTTCGTCGACGAGCTGCACCAGGTGCCGGACGGCGCCACGGTGATCTTCTCGGCGCACGGCGTGCCCGCGGCCGTGGAACACGAAGCCGCGCGCCGCGGACTCGAGGTGTTCGATGCCACCTGTCCGCTCGTGACCAAGGTGCACATGGAAGTCGCGCGCTATGCGCGCGAGGGCCGGGACGTCGTGCTGATCGGCCATGCCGGGCATCCCGAGGTCGAAGGCACCATGGGCCGCTTCAACACCGCCAACGGCGGGCGCATGCACCTGATCGAGAACGTCGAGCAGGCGCAGAGGCTCGAAGTGCGCGATCCCGAGCGGCTGGCCTTCGTGACCCAGACCACGCTGTCGGTTGACGACACCGCCGCCATCGTCAACACGCTGCGCGCGCGCTTTCCGATGCTGGCGAGTCCGCGTCGCGAAGACATCTGCTACGCCACGCAGAATCGCCAGGACGCGGTGAAAGAGATCATCGCCAACTGCGACGTGCTGATCGTCGTGGGCTCGATCACCAGTTCGAACTCCAACCGCCTGCGCGAGCTCGCCGAGCGCGCCGGGCGGCCCGGTTACCTCATCGACGATGCGTCATTCCTGAAACGCGAGTGGTTCGAAGGCAAGGATGCGGTGGGCGTGACCGCCGGCGCTTCGGCGCCGGAAGAACTGGTGCAGCAGGTGATCGCGCGCCTGCGCGAGTGGGGCGGCACGGCGGCGGAGGAGCTGAAGGGCAGGGAGGAACACGTGGTGTTCTCGCTGCCGCGGGCGCTCAGGGCGGCGCAGCCGCCTCGCTGACTGGCTTGTCGCGGCCAGACTAGCGCCAGCAATCTGCGCTTCGATCCTTTCCTTCAGAATCCAGCGCGCGCCGCCGATTGTTCTGATCCAGGCTGAATTCCACGCAGCGCATGTCATCGGACTGCCCCGCACGGCCCGAGGCGCGCGCGGTGGCGACGTAGCCCAGCCCATCCTCGCGCCGTTCCAGCTCGAGGTCGTAGAAACCGCGTTCCGACTGGTTCTTGAGCCCGAGTCCTTCGGGCGCGGCGCGCGTCAGCTGCGCACCATCGGCATAGCGGGCGTGGCGCCCGAACCAGGCATCCTGCGCGGCCTGCACGGCGATCAACGCGGCAGTGGCGTCCGCGCGGCGCACGCGCAGGGTGTGCACGCGCCACATCGGGATCGCAATCGCGGCCAGCACGACGATCACGACCAGCGCAGTGAGTATTTCCGCCAGCGTGAAGCCGCGTTGCAGCGGATTGCGGACGCTCATTCGACGGCTTCCCGCTGCCAGGAGATGCGCTCGATCTCGCCGGCCCGATGACAGTGGCGGGGTGCCAGCGGCTCGCAGTCCGCGGCAGCCACGCCGGGAGCATCCACGAGCCACAGGACATCGGCGCGCTGCCGGTCGACGGCGCGGCCGGAAAATCCGGTGCTCACGATGTCGAAGTGTGCGCCGGCCACATGCTCGCCGGGTGCTTGCGGCAGGCCCGCTTCGACGCCTGCGAAGCGGATCGTGACCTCGAATCGATCCTCGACGCCAGGCATCGGCTCGGCGATGCGAGCTGGGACAGAGCGGGGATCCGGGCTGGTCACGATGGCACGCAGGGCTATTTCGATGCCGGCGCTGGCGGCGGAGGCGGCATTCTCCCGGAAGGCTTCGTGTTGCGCCAGCAAGCGCTCGACGTGCGCCGCGCTCGCGCCGGCGAGCCCTAACAGCGTGACCAGCGTCAGCAGCATCAGGCCGACCACCAGCGCAGTGCCGGATTCGGACGCTCGCTTCACGGCTCGCGAATGTTGCGCAAGGCCACGGTGCGTTCGACGAGCACGCGGCGCAGCCGGGCTTCGGCGGCCGTGGGCGTGAAGTCAACGTCGGCGTAGTGCATGGACCGCGCGTCGAAGTAGCCGGGCTCGGTGCGGTCCGCGCGGATGCGCAGCCACAGACGCACGGCGAGCACCCGCCGCTCGCGCAGTGCCGGGAAATCGGGCGCCACGAAACTGACCCTGCCTTCGACATCCGCGGGATCCGTCACGCCGAATTCCACCTGCAGATCTTCGATGCCCTGCAGGAGTTCCTCGTCGCGGAACTGCGCCGCGCCGCGCGATTCGGTCAGCGACTTGACGCGCAGTGCCGGCCAGCCGCGACGATCCACGGAGTCGTTCGCGATGTAATAACTGCGCACTTCCACGTCGTGCACTTCGGCATTCTCGTCCGTCGCGCCGGGTGCGAGGCCATCGGCGAACAGCTCGACGGGCTCGTGTGATGCAAGCCGGCGCGAATACAGCTGCAGGCGCCCGGCGAGCGGCTTGCGCGCTTCGCGCGATCCGAATCGCACGGTGAGCGTGTCGGCGCCGGCGCGCGCGCCGCCGGCCGCGGACGTGGGCGCGCAGTCCGCGACCGCCGGGCCCAGGCCAAAGTCGTTGTTGGTTCCCTGCACGGGCAGGTCGAGGTCGGTCGCGAAATTCACGCCGCAGTCGTGGATGCCTGCGGGAAGTCCCGCGACCGCAGTGACTGCATGAGCGGGGTCGGGCTGTCGCAGCGCGGTGCCCTCGGCCAGCACGGTGCCGCGGCGCACGACCCGCGGCGGAGCGTCGCCGGCGAAGCCGAAGAAGCCGGCGTGTTCGAGGTCTGGCACCAATACGGAAAGAGCCTGGCGCGCGCTGTCGTGCAGCGCCGCCAGACTTTCACCGGCCGCGAATTCGCGCCGGCAGCGCTGCAGCACCACGAGAAACGCCGCGAGCAGCATCAGTCCCAACACCAGCGACAGCATGAGCTCGGGAAGGCTGAATCCCGTCGCGCGACGAGGCACGCTCAGCCCGCCGCCGGCGGCGCCAGCACCTGGGCGGCGACGACCAAAGGTTCGGCATCGCGCGGTCCGCGCCAGCGCAGGGAAATCGCGTAGCGGTCGGAGGCGGCGGGGCCGGCGGCGGGCTCGAATTCGACGGATGCAGCCGTTTCCGGGCCCGGAAATCTGCTGCGCACGGCGTCGAGAAAACTCGCAAGATCCGCGGCTGCGAGCTGGGCGGCTTCGCAGGGCGCGGCGAGATCGCATTTCGATGCGGCTGGCGTCGCGGTGCGCAGGTCGTAGCCCGCGCCCGCGCGCGCATTCGCGCGGATGCGGTCGGCGAGGTCGCGGACCAGGTTGACCGCCGCCAACTGGCGCAGCGCATCGCCATGAGCCTGCAGGCTGCCGAGCAACATCGCGCCGGCGCCGAGCAGGCCCACGGACAGCAGCACGAGGCCGATCAGCGCTTCGATCAGCGTGAATCCGCGATGCCTGCGGATCATGCGCGGCACGCCTCAGGGCTGGCGTCCGCGACGCGCACGCGCCCGCTCTGGCTGAGCACGATGGCGCGCGGCCGCGCCTCGCCCGAGGTATCGCAGATAGTTAGAGTGCCGGTGCTCGCGGCGAGCGAGTCCGGCCAGAACGTGAGCCGCGCGCGCGTGGCGCGCAGCTCGATGCCGCGGGGCAGGGCGCCGCCGGCCAAGGTCGAAGCGGCGCCGCGCCCGTCGAGAAAGGCGGTCCAGGCGCGCGCCGGGCCATCGATGCATTCGCCCGTCGCAGTGCTGAGGCAGAACACGCCCGGTCGCGACTCGATGATGGAGCGGGTGCGCGCCTGCTGCAGGCCGCCCAGCAGATCCAGGGTGGTGCTGCGAATCGCCGCCGTACGGAGTGCCCCGCGCATGCCGGGCGCGGCGAGCCCCGCGAGGATGGCCACGATGGCCAGCGCGAAGCACAGCTCGATCAGGGTGACACCGCGGCTTCCTTGCCTCGTTTCCATGGCGGAATTGTGCCGCCGGGAATCCCGGACTCCACGCCCTGTAACTGCTGGATTTGCGCGGTTTCGCATTGCTGGCTCAGGAGCGGCGCGTATACTCGCGCCCATGCCAATGACGGACCTCGATCCGGGCCTCGTCGAGAACCTGAACCAGCGCCTGTTGCGCGCCGGCGTGCGCCCCACGGCGCAGCGCCTGCGGATCGCCTCGCTGCTGCTCGGCCGCCCACAACACCTTTCGGCCGAGCAGGTGCTCGCGGGCCTGCGCACGCAGGGTCTGCGAGTTTCCAAGGCGACGATCTACAACACGCTCAACCTGTTCGCCGCTTCCGGGCTGATCCGGCAGCTCTCGGTGGGCAGCGACCGCTGCTGGTTCGATTCGAACACCGACGCGCACTACCACTTCCACGACGTCGACACGGGCGCGCTGATGGACGTGGCCCTGAAGGACGTGGAATTCCAGCGCCTGCCCGAGCCGCCGCCGGGCATGCAGGTGGATGGCATCGAGCTCGTGATCCGCCTGCGCCGCAAGCCCGACGCCCAGGCCTGACCGGCCGGGCATTGCCGCGCTTCCCACGCCGTTCCCGCGCCTTTAGAATGCGCGCCCTCTAAGCCGGGGTAGCTCAGTTGGTAGAGCAGCGCATTCGTAATGCGCGGGTCGGAGGTTCGAGTCCTCTCCCCGGCACCACGCCTGCCTCGACACCTTCCCTGTGGATCCGCGCGCTGTCGCTGTTCCCGCTGGCGCTCTGGTACCCGCTGGCGCGCCTCATGGCCTGGATGTCCTGGCGCGTGATTCCCTACCGCCGTCACGTCGTGGTCGCGAACCTGAAGGCCTCGTTCCCGGAATGGGATGACGCCACGCGCGAGCGCGTGATCCGCGAGTACTACCGCGGCTTCGCCGACATGCTGGTCGAGATCCTGCATTCGGCGCGCATGACGCGGCCGGAAATCGAGCGGCGCGTGCTGCTGAAGAATCCGCAGCTCATCCGGGATGAGGTGGCGCGCGGCAAGCCGGTGCTCGTCGTGGCCGCGCACCAGTGCAACTGGGAGTGGATGCTGCTGGCGTTCTCCGCGCAGCTCGGCATTCCCGTGGACGCCGCCTACAAGCCGCTGGTCGACAACTGGGCCGAGCGCGAAATGCTCAAGCTGCGCAGCCGCTTCGGTGCGCGCCTGATCCCGGCGCAGCAGTTGCTGGGCGACATCATCCAGCAACGCAATGCGCCGCGGGTCATCGCCATGGTCGCCGACCAGGAGCCGGTGTCGAGCGAGCGCAAGCAGTGGGTGAGATTCCTGAATCGCGACACGGCATTCTTCCTCGGTGCCGAGGAGATCGCGCGCACCACGCGCTATGCGGCCTTCTTCGTGAAACTGCGGCGCCTGGCGCGCGGGCGCTACGAGGCTGAATTCGTGCCGCTCGCCGCCGCGGGCGAGCAGCTCGCGGCGGGCGAGTTCACCGCGCGCTACGCGCGCATGGTCGAGGAACAGATTCGCGCGGCGCCGGCCGACTGGCCCTGGTCGCACAAGCGCTGGAAGCTCAAGAAGCCACTTTACGGCTGACGCCGACCATGGAAAGTGCCCCCGATGCGGGGGGCGTCCGTGAATATGTCAGGCGCACCTTTCACAATAAACTCAGGATCGCGGCCTCGTCTCCCGATCCTTACGTCGCCGGCAAGCGACTGCAATGCGTGCCGCGTGGCCCCGTAACCTTCGGGCCACGTATGACACATCTTCCGCCATCCCATGAAACACCCGCTGCGGTGCTCGCGCCGCTGGCGCGCGGCCTCATGCGCCGCGCTCCCGACATTCTCTCCCTGTCGATCCACGACGCGCGGGGCCATGCGCTCTGGTCGAGCGGCGACTTCCTGCTGCCGGAAGATCACGCGCTGATCGCGGAAGTCATCGAAGAACCGCACGACGTGCGCGGGCCATCCAGCGGCCTGTGGTGGGAGAGCGCGGATACCGCCCGCGCGCGTTGTGCGCTCGCGCTGTTCGAAGGCGGGCACTTCTGCGGCGTGGTGCTCGTGGTGTTCGCGGGGATCACCGTCGACGAGACGGATCGCGTCCAGCGCATCGCAGCGCTGACACCGGTGCTGCCGGTGCTCGCGAAGGCCGCGCAGCGTTTCGAGCAGGACGAGCCGGGCACCGATGCCACCAGCGATACCTCCATGTACGCGGCGCTCGAGCTCGAAAACCTGGGCCCGCAGGATGCGCTGGCGCAGGACCTCGCGACGCTCGAGCGCGACGAACGCCTGCTCGATCTCATCGACGATGCGCTGCGCGAAGACGAATTCGCGCTGCACCTGCAGCCCATCGTCTCGCTGCGCGACGACAATGAACCGCTGATCGTCGAGGTGCTGATCCGCCTGCCCACGCAGGAGTTCGGCGTGCTGGCCTCGCACGAATTCCTGGAGACCGCCGAGCGCCACGGCCGCATGCCGGCCATCGACCGCTGGGTGATCCGCGCGCTGCTGGTGTGGATGCAGCGCAATCGCGAACGCTGGGCGGACGCCAACGCGGTGTTCTCCGTGAATCTCTCCGGCAAGTCCGTGGTGCGCCCGGACTTCCGCAACTATCTGGAGAACTGCCTCGACAAGTCCGGCCTGCCGCTGTCCGCGCTGCGCTTCGAAGTGGCCGAGCTCGACGCCGGCATCGCGCCGCAGGAGTTCGCGGCCCTCGCGCGCGCGCTGATCGAGCGCGGCTGCGAGGTGTCGGTGGACAACGCCGGCACGGGCAGCGGGCGCTTCGAGTTCCTGCGCGAGGTGAACGCCGACATCCTCAAGATCGACGGCTCGCTGGTGCACGGCGCGAGCGACGACATCCTGTCGCGCGCGCTGATCAACGGCTTCGTGCACATGGCCGACACGCTCGGCATGCGCACCGTCGCCAGCCAGGTCGACACCACGGCCAAGCTGCGCGCGGTCACGCAGCTCGGCGTCGACTACGCGCAGGGCTTTCGCCTCAAGAGACCCGCGCACATCGACGATTTCCAGTTCCTCGATTGCGGCATCCAGCTGCGCAGCGGGGCCTGCGCATGAGGGATCTCACCTGGCTGTCAGGCGGTCACCGGTGCGGCCGCGCGGCGGCGCATGCGCGCTTCGTAATTGCGCATCAGGTCGGCGGCGAACTCCGCGAACACGCGCACCTTGGCCAGGTGCTGGGTGGCGCGGCCGTACACCACGGCGAGCGGCGGACCTTCGCACGAGTATTCTCGCAGCAGTTCCACGAGCCGGCCCTCGGCGATGTGACCGCCGACTAACAAATCGAGCTGCTGCACGATCCCCTGGCCCTCGAGCGCCGAGACCGAGAGCGCGTCCACGGTGTTGAACGACAGGGCCATCGGCAGGCGCATGGATTTCGTTCCTTTGCCCTGCCTGAACACCCATTCGGCCGGCCGGGTCTGCTCGCCGCGCAAATGCCCGATGAGCCGGTGTTTGCGCAGGTCCTCGGGCGTACGCGGCATTCCGGCCTGCGCCAGGTACTTGGGCGAGGCGCAGGTGAGCAGGCGGGACGAGGCGATGCGCCTGGCGATGAGATCGGGCAGGTTGAGCCTGCCGACGCGTACCGCTACATCCACCCCCTCGGCCAGCACGTCCACGTAGCGGTCGTTGAAGCGCACTTCGAGCGCGATGTCCGGATAGCGCTGCGTGAACTGCGGGATCGCCGGCAGCAGCAGGTATTTGCCGAAGGCCACCGGCACGTCCACGCGCAGCCTGCCTTGCGGCCGGTCGCGAGCCAGCCGCAGCTGGTCGTCCGCCGCCTCGATCTCCGCGAGGATGCGCTTGCAGTGCTCGAGGTAGATCGCGCCCTGCGGCGAGACCGACACCTTGCGGGTAGTTCGATGCAGCAGGCGGGTGCCCAGGTGCTCCTCGAGCTGCGCCACGTAGCTCGACGCCATCGCCCGCGACATGTCGAGGGTGCTGGCGGCACGCGCGAAGGAGCCGTGGTCGGCGACCCTGGCGAACACCCGCATGGCCTGCAACTGGTCCATGGCCGGGATTGTAAAGCACCGAAGAACAATGAATTCGTTTTTGTCCGGTTTTTCGGACGGCTCGCGTCGGGTAGTCTGCACCTCACAGCAAGTCCGGAGTCCGCCATCATGTTCGTATTCGACCGATCCGCCGTTGCCGTCCTGCTGCCGCTGGCGCTGCTGGCGGCCGTGGTGTTGTGGTCGAACCACTCGGGCGCCGCGGCGCCCGTTCCCGCCGATTCGGCCCGCATCGAGCGTCCCGCGCCGGGCAAGCTCGCGCGGCTGGAACAGCCCCGCGACAAGGACGGTTGACGCTGGGCGTGCCCCCGGCCGCTAGGCTGTGGCGGCCATCTTGCCTTCGAGGTGCCGCGAAAGTTCCGCGATGGTCGGGAAGTCGAACAGCTCGGTGAGGTCCACGAGGCCGGGGTAGATGCGATCGATCTGTTCGTGGATCTCGATGAGCTTCAATGAGCTCGCGCCGATCTCGAACAGGTTGTCGTTCACGTCGATGTTGCGCTCCAGCGCCGCGTCGCAGATGTCCTTGATCTTGGCCTCGATTTCCGTGCTGGTGGTCTTCGCGCCGCCGGCCGCCTCGAGCTGCGCGCGCAATTGCGCGAGTTCCGCGAGCTCGGCGTCGTACACGCCGTTGACGTAATCCTCTTCGAGCAGGTGGCGCTGGATCTTGCCGCTGGTGGTCTTGGGAATGCGCTTCACCGGCACGACGTGCGCCACTTCGAGGCCGGTGTGCTCGTTCACCAGGCGCGTCACCTGCGAGGCGATGGGCATGAACTCCTTCATGTCCATGCGGTGCAGCACGAAAATGATGAGGTCGTCGGTGCTGCCGTGCCTGGCGCGCACGCCCGCGGCGACCACCTTGCCGAGCTCGAGGTTGTCGGCGCGGATCGCGATGCTCTCGATGTCGTGCGGATAGTAGTTTTGGCCGTTGACGAAGATGATTTCCTTGGCGCGGCCGGTGATGAAGAGCTTGCCGCCCTTCATCATTCCGAGATCGCCGGTCTTGAGCCAGCGCGTGCCGTCGGCATCGGGCGCCGTGAAGCCCTGGGCGTTGGCCTCGGGGTTCTCGAAGTAGCCCTTTGTGACATTGTCGCCCGCGATGAGGATATGGCCCACCGTGCCCTCGGGCAGCTCGCGCTCGTCGTCGTCGGCGATGCGCACCTTGCTGAAAGGAATCGGCTGGCCGACCGCCATCAGCAGCAGCGCGTCGACATGCTCCTTCGGCAGCGGCGCCGGAGGCTTGCCGACGCTGAGCTGGTGACGATCGACGGAGATGAATTCGTATATCTGTCCGGGGGGCTGCGGGAAGCTCACGACCAGCGTGGCTTCGGCGAGGCCGTACACCGGGTACATGGCCGTGCGCGGCAGCTTCGCCGGCGCCATGCGGTTCATGAACTCGTCGGCGAGCTCGACGGAGATGGGTTCCGCGCCGTTGTACACCAGGCGCACACGCGACAGATCGAGGTCGGCGACGCTGCGATCGCCGAGCACCTTCAGGTAGTGCCGGTAACCGAAATTCGGCGAGCTCGTGACGGTCACGCCCTTGCGCGCGGCGAAGGTCATCCACAGCAGCGGCCGGCGGATGAACAACTCCGTCGGCATCACATTCAATTGCATGCGATGCGCGAACATCATGATGTGCATGCCGATGAGGCCCATGTCGTGGGTCAGTGGCATCCAGGTGAGATTCGTGTCGTTCTCGGTCCACACCGAGGCCGCGCCCGCGCCGCGCGCATTGGTGAGGATGTTGCGGTGAGTGAGCACCACGCCCTTGGGCTCGCTGGTGGAGCCCGAGGAAAACTGGATGAAGGCCATGTCGTCCGGCTGCACCGCATGCACCTGCCCGGCGCGCGAGATGTCGTCGACGGACTCCGCGAAGAAGGCGCGCGAGGCGAGGGCGTCGTAAGTGGCCTGCTCGCCGGCGGGGCCGGCGAACGCGCCGATGCGATCCAGTGTCTTGCGGTCCGTGTAGATGAACGGCTGCCCGAGCTTCTTCGCGATGCGCAGCAGCTTGTGCTTGTGCTCGTCGCTGATGCCGAGCGCCACCGGCACCGGCACGATCCCACCGAGCATGCCGGCCCAGAAGGCATCCAGGAACTGCTCGTTGTTCGCCAGATAGATGATGAGCTTGTCGCCGGGCTTCGCGCCCAGCTTCTGCAGGTGGAACAGGATGCCGAGCGCCCGCTCGTACAGCTCGCCATAGCTCACCACGCGCTCGCTGTTCTCGGCCTCGAGATACGTGATGGTGCGCTTGACGGTGCGGTTGCTGGCGATCAGCTCCGCGAGGGTTTCGGCTTTGGTCATCGTCATCGGCGTTCCAGCTTCATCATGAGTGGGTGGCGGGTACGCAGGTTGATCTGCGCTTCGAGCTCGAGCGGCCGGTCCGGCACGTAGGTCAGCCGGTAGCGGCGCGCCACCTTGTAGAGGTGCATGTACATCTCGTACAGGGCCAGGGTCTCGCCAATGCAGTGCCGCGGTCCGGCCGCGAACGGCATGTAGGCGAAGCGCGGGCGCTCGGCCTCGTGCGCGGCGTCGAAGCGCTCGGGCCGGAACGCATCCGGTTCCTTCCAGTAGCGCGGATGGCGGTGCAATAGATAGAGGCAGAGCAGCACGTCGGTGCCGGCCGGCACGCTGTAGCCGCAGAGCGTGTCGGGCGCGATCGTGCGGCGCGACAGCAGCCAGCCCGGCGGGTACATGCGCAGCGCTTCGTCGCAGACGTTCCTGGTGTACGCCAGCGCCTCCATGTCGGCCAGGCTCGGCGCGGTCTTCTCCTCGGTGGCGTCGATCTCGGCGTGCAGTCGTCGCTCCGCTTCGGGGTTCTGCGACAGCAGGTACCAGGTCCAGTTGAGGCCGCTCGCGGTGGTCTCATGGCCGGCCACGATGAGCGTCATGACCTCGTCGATCAGCTCGCGCTCGGACATCGGCGAGCCGGTTTCCTTGTCGCGTGCGTCCATCAGCATGCCGAGGAAATCGAAGTGCTCGGTCCGCTCCTCGCGGCGCCGCTTGATCAGCGCCGCCACGAGCTTGGTCAACTGCCGGAAGCGGTAGGCGAATTTCAGGTCGCGCGCCGGTTCCCGCGTGACGATGTCGAAGGGATTGCCGCCCATCTCCTGCGCGAGACGGGCGAGATCCGTGCCGAAGATCGACAGCAGCACGATCTCGAGCGTGAGCTCGCTCATGTCGTCGGTGACGTTGACCAGTTCGCCGCGCGCCGCCTGCGCTTCCCACTTGGCGATGAAGCGGTTGTTGGCGGCGTCGATGAGTGCCGCGAACTGCGTGATCACGCGGCGATGGAACATGGGCTGCATCATGTAGCGCTGGCGTTTCCACAAGTCGCCCTCGCTGGTCATGATGCCGTGGCCCAGCAGGATCTTGACGCGGTCCAGCCCCGAGCCCTTGGTGTAGTTCTTGTGGTTGGAGACCAGGACCCGCTTGACGTCGTCCGGGTGGTTGATCACCCACATCTCCGCGCGGCGCGCCGGCGAGTGAAAACGGTAGATGTCGCCGTGCCGCGCGAACAGCTCGGTCATGCGGTGGATCGCATCGTCGTCGCCGCCGATGTCGAATTGCATCTCGGCGAGCGGCGGAAGGGCGTCGGCTTTGGCGGTCTGGTGGTTCATAAAGGCGGCGAAGCGCCGCCGTATTGTAGCGGGTGGCTTCGTTGCAGGTCGCCGCAGTTTCACCGACAATTCGCGCCTCTTTTTCCCGGCCCGAACCGGATGCCAACGAATCCCGAAGACGGCGGGTTACGCAACACCCTGTACAACAAGGCGACCCGCTCGAAGCGTCGGATGACTCCGATGCGGCGGTTCGCCTGGCACATCGTGGCCACCATCGGCGTGGCGCTGGTGCGGCTGTTCTGGGCCACCTGCCGCGTAGTGCGGGTGATCGGCGACGAGCACACCGCGAGCGCCTTGGCAAAATCGCCGTCGCTGATTCCCGTGTACTGGCACCAGCACCAGTTGTTCTGCGCCAAGTACCTGCTCGAGCAGGCCGCGCGCGGGCTGAAGTTAGGCTTCCTCATCAGCCCGTCGGTGGACGGCGAGATCGGCGTCATGATCGTCTCGCACTTCGGCGGTCACGTGATCCGCGGTTCCGCATCGCACACCGGCGCGCGCGCGCTGCGCGACTACTACGACGCCCTGGTGAAGCAGGGCATTTCGCCGGCCATCACGCCCGATGGGCCGAAGGGCCCGCGCTTCGTCTTCAAGCCCGGCGCGATCCTGCTCTCGCAGATGTCGCAGCGGCCCATACTGCCCATGGCCTATGCCGCGAGCCGCGCGACGCTGTTCCAGTGGGACAAGTTCGTGCTGCCGTGGCCGTTCGCGCGCATCGCGATCGCCATCGGCGAGCCGCGCCAGGTACCGCGCGCGCTGCGGCCGGATGCGCTCGAGGCATGGCAGAAGGACATGGCCGCGGAAATGAAGAGACTGTTCGGCGTGGCGCGCGCTGCGCTCGACGGGAAGGTGCCGGCATGAGCGTCCAACCCGCACCCGAGATCTCCGTGGTCGTGCCCGTCTGCAACGAAGCCGAAAACGTCGAGCCGCTGGCGCGCGAGATCCACGCGGCGCTGGCCTCGCGCCACTACGAGATGATCTTCATCGACGATGGCAGCACCGACCAGACCGCGATCAACCTGCTGCGGCTCAAGTCCGAGTTTCCCACGCTGCGGCTGCTGCGCCACTCCTTCCGCAGCGGCCAGAGCGCGGCGGTGGCGAGCGGCGTGCGCGCGGCGCGCGCACCGTGGATCGCCACGCTCGACGGCGACGGCCAGAACGATCCGGCCGACATCGCCGGCCTGATCGCCGCGCGCGATGCGCCGCAGAACCGCGGCGTGCAGCTCTTCATGGGCAACCGCAAGGCGAGCCGCAAGGACACCGCCTTCCGCAGGCTGCAATCGAACATCGCCAATGGCGTGCGTTCGGGTTTGTTAGGCGACGGCACGCCCGACACCGGATGCGGCATCAAGCTGTTCTCGCGCGAGGTGTTCATGGAGCTGCCGCGCTTCGATCACATGCACCGCTTCCTGCCGGCGCTGTTCCTGCGCCAGGGCGCGCGCGTGGTCTCGATTCCCGTGAGCCACCGGCCGCGCACGCGCGGCACGTCGAAGTACGGCATGCTGAACCGCCTGTGGGTGGGCATCGTCGACATCGTCGGGGTGATGTGGCTGCGGCGTCGCTACAAGCCCGGCCTGCTGGTGCGCGAGGACTGAGGGAGCAAACCATGAGAGAAGCCCGATGGGACAGATAGTCGGCAGTTACTTCGGCATCGTGGTCACGCCGTGGAAGCTCATCGGCTTCCTCGGCGCGCTGATGTTCGCCGGTCGCTGGCTGGTGCAGGCGCTGGCCACCAGGCGCGCCGGCAAGCCCACCATCCCGCGCAGTTTCTGGATCATCAGCCTCGCGGGCAGCGCCATGGTCACCTCGTACTTCATCTGGGGCAAGAACGATGCGGTCGGCGTGCTGACCAACCTGCTCCCGGCGTCGGTGGCGCTCTACAACCTGGTCATGGACATCAGGCATCAGCGCTCCAACCCCCATGCCTGACATCGGATTGCTCCAAGGAGCGCCGCGGCGCCGGGCCGCGCCGCCGCCGGCGGCGCCGGAAATGGTCGCCTCACTGGAGCAGCCGGCGAGACCGTCGGCCGGCGCGGCGAGTCCGGCAGCGGTGGAATCGATCGCGGTTCGCTACGCGGCCGCACCGGAGCAGACGATCACGGCGCCGCTCGCCCGCGCGGCGATAGTTAGTGCGTCCGCTGCACCCGCCACACCCGCCGCTCCTGCCGCGACGGCCGGGCCGGCATCGGTGCACGCGGAAGCGCCAATCGGCGCGGACGATCCCACGGTGGTGCTGGATCCGCCGGCGGTGGGCCGTGCTTCGGGCGCGATGGCGCCGATCCGCGGGCGCGATCTGCTGTGGCTGGCGCTGGCCTTGCTGGTCATCATCGGCACGGGCATCGGCATTCGCGATCCGTGGCCGGCCGATGAACCGCGCTTCGCCGCCATTGCCCGCGACATGGTGGCCACCGGGGAGTGGCTGTTCCCGCGCGTCGGCGGTGATCTCTACCAGGACAAGCCGCCGCTGTTCTTCTGGATGCTGGCCGTCTGCTACGCGCTGTTCGGCTCGATCCGCTGGTCGTTCCTGATTCCGTCCCTGCTGGCCGCCGCGAGCACGCTGTTCCTCATCTACGATTTCGGACGGCGGCTCGTGAGCCGCGAAGCGGGTCTCGCCGCCGCGTTGCTCACGGTGTGCACGCTGCACTTCGTGATGGTGATGCGTGGCGCGCAGATCGACCCCGTGCTGTGCGGGCTGACCACCTTCTCGATGTACGCGCTGCTGCGGCACCTGCTGCTCGGTCCGTCCTGGGGCTGGTACTTCCTGGGTGGATTCGCCGCGGGCCTCGGGGTGATCACCAAGGGCGTGGGTTTCCTGCCGCTGCTGGTGCTGCTGCCGTTCTTCCTGATGCGCGCCAATGGTTGGCAGGGACTCGCCCGTGTCGATGGTGGCGCGGGTGGCTGGCGCTGGTGGCTGGCGCCGCTCGCCATGCTCCTGGCCATCTGCCTGTGGTTCGTGCCCATGCTGATCGCCGTCGAGACGAGCGGCGCGCCGGAGTACGCCGCGTATCGCGACGAGATTCTCTTCAAGCAGACCGTGGATCGGTACGCGGCCGCATGGCATCACGTGAAGCCCTGGTACTACTACGTCCTCGAGGTCATCCCGCCGCTGTGGCTGCCTTTCAGCCTGCTGCTCTTCTGGCTGGTGCCGCGCTTCAAGGCCGCCTGGCGCGAGCGCGATGCGCGCGTGTGGTTGCCATTGGCCTGGTCGCTGCTGGTGTTGCTGTTCTTCTCGTTGAGCCCCGGCAAACGCGGCGTGTACATCCATCCGGCGCTGCCCGCGCTGGCGCTGGCGTCTGTGCCCTTTCTGCCGCAGCTGCTGACCCGCCCCGGCGTGCGACGGGCAGGATGGGTGCTCGCGCTGCTGTTCCTGCTCGCGGCGCTGGTGCTGCTCGGTGGCACGCTCCTGGGAAAAATCTCCATCACCACCGACGAGACGCCCGAGCCGCTGCCGATCCGCAATCTGGCGCTGGTCTACGTGATCGTCTGCGGCCTCGGGTTGCTGGCGGCGCGCAAGTACGCCTCGATCGCCGCCTGGCCCGTGGCGCTCGGATCGCTGTGCGTGGCCTTCTCGTATTGCCTGGCACCGGCGATGAATCCCGAGCGTTCGAGCAGCGCCTTCATCCATGATGTGCTGAGACAGGTGAAGCCGGAAGAGGAGCTTGCGCTGGTCGCATACAAGGAGCAGTTCCTGCTGTATCTCGATCGGCCGACGGTGAATTTCGGCCACCGGCGTTGGCTCGAAGGCCCTCAGGAGTCGTATGACGCGGCGGCGTGGCTCAACGGCGGTCCGTTCCGCGTGCTGCTCGTGCCGGTGAACGCGCTCGATCCATGCTTCCCGGGCGATCGAAGCAAAGCGGGGCGCGCATCGGACGAAGACTGGTTCCTCGTGCGTGCGCCCGCGAGTACAGAGTGCGCCGCGAAGGGCGATGCGTCGAAAGCCATTCACTACGAAGCGAAGCCCGACTGACCTGCGGCAAGTGCGTTATGTCAGTCGCGCTTTCTCAAACAGCGCGTGCACTTAGCTTGAGTTCCTAAAAACTTGTGACAGAATGCTTCGCAACTTGGGAGGAGGCGCGCCTGCAAATCTGTGGTGCGCATCGCCGCGTCTTGCGAATCAAAGGCGTAGCGTGCACACGGCCACCAACCAAGGCTTAGGATCTAGCAGGGAGAAGAGTGGCCCAAGCACCTGAAAGTCCTGAACTAACCGCATCGGACGTGTTCTCCACGGGCGTGTGGTCGTCACGCGGCGGCAAGCCCACGCTGGGCGTCGACATCGCTTGCACCAAGATCGCCGTCGATCTGCAGAACATCCGCCGTGGCTCGCTCGATTCCTGCATCCGCGACAGCCTGAATTCCCTGCGCGATTCCTGCGGCGTCGACACCGCCTTCGTCTGGTTGTTCTCCGCGGACGGCACGACCATCGAGGAGGTCCATGCGGCGCACGGCGCACTGGCCCAGTGTCGCGTGGAGGCCTGGAGATCCGCGCCGCTCGAAAACTATCCCTGGTTCAAGAGCCGCCTGGATCACCTCAGGCTCTGCGAGATCCGCGACACGGCGGCGCCGCGCAAGGACCAGGTCATCGAGGCGAAACGCCTCGCCGAGCTGTCGATCGGATCCGTGTTGATGATTTGCATCCGCGTGCTGGGCCAGCCCGCGGGCATCCTGGGTCTCGCCAACGCGCTGCCGCGCGGCGCCTGGGACGTGAACCTGCAGCTGCTGCTGAAGCTGCTGGGCAATTCGCTGGCCACGGGCCTCGAGAAGCTGCGCATCGAACACCGCCTGCACAAGCTCGAGGAACGCCTGGAGCTGGCTCAGGGCGCCGCCAACGACGGCCTCTGGGACTTCGACATCGAGAGCAACGAGGTCCACTTCTCGCCGCGCTGGAAGGCCATGCTGGGCTATCCCATCGACGCCCAGCTCGATTCGCCGGATTGGCGGAGCCTCGTGCACCCGGAAGACATGTCGCGCGTGCAGAGCGCGATCCGCGATCACGTCGCCGGCAAGAGTCCGATCTTCGAATCCGTGCATCGCATGAAGCACCGCAACGGCGACTGGCGCTGGGTGGTGAGCCGCGCCAAGGCCAGGGTCGATGAACACGGCCGGCTGCTGCGCCTGGTGGGTGTCGAGCTCGACATCACCGAGCGCAAGCTCTACGAAGAGGCGCTGTTCCGCGAGAAGGAGAGCGCGCAGATCACGCTGCAGTCGATCGGCGACGGCGTGATCACGACGGATGCGAACAGCACCGTCGATTACATCAATCCCGTGGCCGAGCAGCTCACCGGCTGGCGGCTGGAAGATGCGATGGGGCGGCCCATCGAAGAAATCTACCGCGCGTTCCACGAAGAGACCTGCGAGCCGCTCGAGAATCCGCTCAGCGTGTCGATCCGTCGCACGCGGCCCATCAAGAGCGTGCGCCCGATGCTGCTGATCCGGCGCGACGGCAATGAGCTCTATGTCGAGAGCACCGCGGCGCCGATCCGCGATGGCGCGGGCGCCGTGTCGGGCGGCGTGCTCGTGTTCCACGACGTGACCGAGAGCCGCGAGCTGAATCGCCGCTTGTCGTATCACGCCTCGCACGACCTGCTCACCGGCCTCGTGAACCGCCGCGAGTTCGAGAGCCGCGTCGAGCGCGCGCTGAAGAGCGCCAAGGCGCGCGAGTCCTCGTATGCGCTGTGCTACCTGGACATCGACCAGTTCAAGATCATCAACGACACCTGCGGCCACTCGGCCGGCGACGTGCTGCTGGGGCAGGTGGGCGCGCTGCTCAAGAGCAAGGTGCGCTGGCGCGATACGCTGGCGCGGCTGGGCGGCGATGAGTTCGGCATCCTGCTCGAGGCGTGTTCGCTCGATGAGGCGCTGCGCACGGCCGAGGTGCTGCGCGAGGCGGTGCGCAATTTCAGATTCACGTGGGAAGACCGCGTGTTCCGCCTCGGCGCGTCCGTGGGCGTGGTGCCCATCGCCGCGGACAATGAGGACGTGGCCTCGATCCTGTCGGCGGCCGATTCGGCCTGCGCAGCCGCGAAAGAGTCCGGCCGCAACCGCGTGCACAGCTTCGCCGAGAACGACATCGAGCTCATGCGCCGCCGGCGCGAGATGCAATGGGCGGCGCGCATCAACGCGGCGCTGGAGGAAGGGCGCTTCGAGCTGTATCGCATGCAGATCCAGCCGCTGCAGCGCAACGAACCCGGGCAGCACTACGAGCTGCTGCTGCGCATGCGCGACGAGTCGGGGCGGATGGTGTCGCCCGACAACTTCATCGCCGCGGCCGAGCGGTACGGGCTCACGCCCGCCATCGACCGCTGGGTCATCGAGAACGCGCTGCGCTGGCTGGTGAGCGAGGCGGACGAGCGCGAGAAGCTCGCGATGTGTTCGATCAACCTGTCCGGCCAGAGTCTCGGCGACGACAAGTTCCTGCCGTTCGTGATCGAGCAGTTCTCCAAGAGCGGCATCGACGCCTCGAAGATCTGCTTCGAGATCACCGAAACCGCGGCGGTGGCGAGCTTCTCGCAGGCCAACCGTTTCATCCAGGCGCTGCGCGAGCTCGGCTGCCGCTTCGCGCTCGACGACTTCGGCACGGGCCTGTCGTCGTTCGGTTACCTCAAGCACTTCCCGGTCGATTTCCTCAAGATCGACGGTTCGTTCGTGCGCGAGATCCTGCACGATCCCATCGACCGCGAGATGGTGCGTTCCATCAACGAGATCGGTCATCTGACCGGCAAGAAAACCATCGCGGAATTCGCCGAGAACGCCGAGATCATCCAGATGCTCACCTCGCTCGGTGTCGACTACGCGCAGGGCTACGGCATCGCCCAGCCGCAGCGCGTCCTCAAGGCCGTCAACGCGTAATGGGGACATTCCTCGTTTCCTAGCAAACGGGGACAGGCTCGCGTGCGCTCGTCGGCGCACAGCAGCGAAGTGCCGCGGCGCAGGAGTTGCTTTCGTATCATTGCGGAGTAGTCCGAAGTCCGTCCCCGTTTGCTAGGAAATGAGGAATGTCCCCATTTAATCATCGAGTGGCTGGCTGCGCGGTCCTGGTGGGCTGCGCGGTGCTGTGCCGGGCCGCGGACGCGGATCTGCTGTGGTACGACAAGCCCGCCACCGACTGGGAGAAGGAAGCGCTGCCCATCGGCAACGGCCGCATGGGCGCGATGGTATTCGGCGGCGTCGGCGCCGAGCACCTGCAGATATCCGAGAAATCTTTGTGGACCGGCGGTCCTGGCTCGCAAGGCGGATACGACTACGGTCTACCCGCCGAGTCGCAGGTGGGCACCATGACCGCGATCGGCAAACAACTGCTCGACGGGTCGACGCTGGCACCCGAGGCCGTGGCCGCACGACTCGGCCGCAAGATGCACAACTACGGCGACTACCAGAGCTTCGGCGATCTGATCATCGAGAGCGCCAGCGCAGAAGGCGAGGTCAGCGGCTACCGCCGCGAGCTCGACCTGTCTACCGCCACCGCACGCGTGAAGTTCAAGCGCGGCCACGCCGGCTTCCTGCGCGACTGGTTCATGTCCTACCCGGACCAGGTGCTGGTCGGCCGCTGGTTCAGCACCGGTCCGCAGAAGCTGCGCGTGCGCTACACGGTGCCCGACAATCGCACGGCCGAAACTCGCATCGACACGAGCGGCAGATACGCGCGGCTGACGGTCTCCGGCGCGCTGAAATCGAATGGCCTCAAATACGGCGTTTCGCTGCTGATCATCCCCCAGTGCAGTGCGGTGCAGGCCGACGGCGACACGATGACCTTCGAGGGCGACTGCGCCGTGGTGTTCATCCTGGCCGCGCGCACCAACTACCGCCTGCACTATCCCGACTACCGTGACGCCGGCGCGGACCCGCTCGCGCTGGCGGCGAGCGATGTCGCCGCCGCCGCCGCGCGCCAGTACCCGCAGCTCGCACGCCGCCACGACGAGGACTACCAGCCACTGTTCTCGCGCGTGAACCTCGACCTCGGCGCGGGCGAAACCGAACTACCCACGGACCAGCTGCGTGCGCAGTACGGCCGCGGCGATGCCGCCGCCGATCGCGCACTGGAGGAGCTGTATTTCAACTATGGCCGCTACCTGCTGATCTCCGCCTCGCGCGCCGGCTCCTTGCCCGCCAACCTGCAGGGCGTCTGGAACGACAAGTCGACGCCGCCCTGGAACGCCGACTACCACGTCAACATCAACCTGCAGATGAACTATTGGCCCGCGGAGATCGCCAACCTGCCCGAGACCGCATTGCCACTGTTCGACTTCGTCGAGAGCCTCGTCGCGCCCGGAACACTCGCCGCGCAACGCTACTTCGGCGCACCCGGCTGGACGATGTTCCTGAACACCAACGCCTGGGGATACGTGGGACCCATCGACTGGCCCACGGCCTTCTGGCAGCCGGAAGCTTCCGCCTGGCTGGCGCAACATTTCTACGAGCACTACCGTTTCACGGGCGACCTGCAATTCCTGCAGCAACGCGCCTGGCCCGTGATGAAAGGCGCCGCGCAGTTCTGGCTCGCCACGCTGGTCACTGATCCACGCGACGGCAAGCTGGTCGTCAGTCCCAGCTACTCGCCCGAACACGGTCCCTTTTCGGCCGGCGCCGCCATGTCGCAGCAGATCATCGCCGACCTGTTCACGAACTGTTCCGAGGCGGCGAAGCTGGTCGGCGATGCGCAATTCGGCGCGCGCGTGGACCAGGCGCTGGCGAAGCTCGATCGCGGCCTGCGCGTCGGCAAGTGGGGCCAGCTGCAGGAGTGGAAGGCGGATCTCGATGATCCCAAGGACGATCACCGTCACGTCTCGCACCTGTTCGCTCTGCACCCGGGTCACGCCATCGATCCGTCGAAGGACGCGGTACTCGCGCGGGCCGCGCGCGTGACGCTGGATGCACGCGGCGACGCCAGCACCGGCTGGAGCCGCGCCTGGAAGATCAATTTCTGGGCACGACTGCGCGACGGCGACCGTGCGCACAAACTGCTCGCCGGCCTGCTCGAGGACAGCACGCTGCCCAATCTCTGGGACACGCATCCGCCGTTCCAGATCGACGGCAACTACGGCGCCACGGCCGGCATGATCGAGATGCTGTTGCAGAGCCAGAACGGCGTGATCGACGTCCTGCCCGCGCTGCCGAAGGACTGGCCGCAGGGCAGCGCCACCGGGCTGCGCGCGCGCGGCGACGTCACGGTGGACCTCGAATGGGACCGCTGCGGTGCGCGCAAGCTCAGGCTCACCGCAGGACGGGATGGCCCGCTCGTCGTGCGGTCATCGCTCGTGAAGCGGGGTGAAATCAGGATCCGAGCGCGCCAAGGGAATTCCTATCCGTTCGCGCGCAAGCGGCAGTCCTGCGACGCGCACTGAGCCCGATGGCCCGCATGCACGGAGCCGGTTCCCGCGCTACGCTCCGATCCATGAATCCCTATGTGATCCCCTGGATGGACGACGATCTCGAGGTGTTCCGCGATACCGTGGTGCGCTTCATCGAGACCGAGATGCTGCCGCACGACGCACGCTGGCGCGAGCAGCACCACGTGGACCGCGAAACCTGGCGCAAGGCCGGGGAGACCGGCCTGCTGTTGCTGGACGTACCGGCCGAATACGGCGGCGGTGGCGGCGATTTCCGCCACGAGGCCGTGATGTACACCGAGCTCGCGCGGCGCGGCCTCGGCGCGTTCGGCCAGGGCGTGCACAGCATGTGCTCGCACTACGTGCTGAATCACGGGACCGAGGAGCAGAAGCAACGCTGGCTGCCGCGGCTCGCTTCCGGCGAACTGGTCGGCGCCATCTGCATGACCGAGCCGGGTACCGGTTCCGATCTCAAGGGGATCCGCACGCGCGCCGTGAGGCAGGGGGATCACTACGTGGTCGACGGCGCCAAGACCTTCATCACCAACGGCTGGCTCGCGGGGCTCCTGATGCTGGTGGTGCGCACCGACCCCGAGGACCGCAACCGCGGCTTGTCCATCCTCATGGTGGAAACCAAGGATCTTCGCGGATATCGCGTCGGCCGCGTGCTCGACAAGTTGGGCCTGCACGGCCAGGACACCTCGGAGCTGTTCTTCGAGGGCGTGAAAGTGCCGGTGGATTGCCTGCTCGGCGGCGAGGAGGGCTTTGGGATGCACCAGCTCATGCACGACCTGCCCTACGAACGCACCGTGATCGCGGTCGGCGCCGTGGGCGCGATGGAAGGCGGCGTCGAGGAGACGCTCAAGTACGTGCGCGAGCGCAAGACCTTCGGCCAGCCGGTCTGGAACTACCAGAACACGCGCTTCAAGCTTGCCGAGCTCGCCAGCATCACGCGCATCGCGCGCGTGTTCTCGGATCGCTGCGTCGTGGATCTGGTGGCCGGCAAGCTCGACACCGAAACCGCCTCCATGGCCAAGTGGTGGATCACCGACATGCAGCAGCAGGTGCTCGACGAATGCCTGCAGCTGCACGGCGGCTACGGCTACATGAACGAATATCTCGTCTGCCGGCTGTTCGCCGATTCACGCGTGCAACGCATCTACGGCGGCACGAACGAGATCATGAAAGAGGTCATCGCGCGCGGACTATGATTCTCCAGGAGCGCACGGCGCGAAAACTGGCAGTGCTTTCCTTCGGGAGCGCGGCGTTGTGCGTGCTCATGTTCGCGATCGGCGAGATTTTCTTCTGGGGGCGCTCCGATCTGCATCCATACGAAAATGTCATGGAAATCGGCGTGCTGTTCATGGCGGTTAGCGCCATGCTGGGCATCGCCGCCTTCATCCGCGCCGGGGACGGCGGCGTCGCGAGACCCGTCCTGGTCAAGTGGAATTTCGCGATGTCCATGGTCTTCGTCCTGCTGTTGATCGCGTTCCTCATCGCCTTCCTGGGAATTCCCCCGATCACGTGAGCGCCGAGAGCTGCCGCAACTGCGACGTTCCGTTGGCGCCGGCGAGCCGGTTTTGCGCCGCCTGCGGCCAGCGCACCACGCCGCTGCGGCTCACGATGGGGCAGGTTGCGCATGATTTCCTGCACGCGCTGACGCACGTCGATCACAGCATTTTCGCGCTGATCAAGGCCCTCGCCCTGCATCCCGGCCGCGTGGCGCGCGAGTACGTCGACGGCAGGCGCAAGAAGCACTTCGGCCCGCTCGCCTTCCTGGTGATCACGGTCGGTGTCGCGAGCTTCATGATCGTCATGACCGGCGTGCAGTTCTTCACGCCCATCACCGAGGACGGTTCCGCGGGCTTCCTGCAGCGCCACATCAACATCGTCATCCTGTTGCAGATGCCGCTGCTCGCCGGTGCCTGCACGCTGCTCTTCTGGAACGAGCGCCTGCACTACGCCGAGCACCTGGTGCTCTGCGCCTACACGTCCGGGTTCAGGATCCTGGTGCTCGGTCTGGTGGCGACCCCGGCTATCTATTTCACCGGGGTCACGGCGGCCAACCCGGTGTTCGTGCCCTTGTACTACGGCGCCTGGCTGGGGTACTTCGCGTATGCTGCCGCGCAGTTCTACCGCGGACGCAGATGGTGGGTGGTCGTGCGCGCGGTCCTCGCCGGCGTGATCGGCCAGGCGATCACCATGTCCCTGATCCTGGCATTTATCATCTTGTTCGAAACTTTCCGGACTCGCTGAAAAGGAGCTTCCATGTCTTCCTGGCAACTCGCCGAGCTCAACGTCGCCCGCCTGAAAGCGCCCCTCGATTCGCCCGAGCTCAAGGACTTCGTCGACAACCTGGATCGCATCAACGCGCTGGCGGAAGGTTCGGAAGGTTTCGTGTGGCGTTTCAAGGAGGACGGCAACGATGCGACCACGGTGCGCCCGCTCGGCGACGACGTCATCATCAATCTATCCACCTGGCGCGACGTGGCCTCGCTCAAGGCCTTCGCCTATCAATCGGCGCACGCACCCGTCATGCGGCGCCGGCGCGAATGGTTCACGCGCATGGCCGAGGCCTACATGGTGTTGTGGTGGGTGAAGGCCGGCCATCAGCCGCCCGTGGCGGAGGCCGTGGCGCGGCTCGAGCAGCTGCGCCGCGAAGGCCCTTCGATGCAGGCGTTCACGTTCCGCGAAGCCTTTGCGGCCCCGGACGCCGCGCGCCCGGGCGAGAAGTTCTCGTTCAGCGATGCCTGCCCGGCGTGAACCGAAGCGCATGGACGACTCGCCGCGCGCGATACGACTCAGCTCCCGGGTGCGCGGGGTCATCATCACGGCGCTGATCGCCGGCTATGGCTGGGCGTTTCATCAGCCTCGAGCCTCGTTCGTGGAGCTGCTGCTGGTCGGCGCGGGCCTGCAGCTCGCCGTGCTGCTGCTGCGGCGCTGGGTGCCGGGCGAGGTGCAGCCACAGGCCCTGTACGTCTTCGAGATGATCGTCGACGGCATCACGGTGCTGCTGTTCGCGATGGGTGTGCTCGGCAGTCTTGCGCGAGTGCCGCAGGAGTTGTGAATCACCGGCTACTGTGCGGGCGGCTTTGCGGACCCGGTCTGCGGTTTCGGCGCTGCGCCGGCCGGCTTCTTGCCGGTCTCGATCTCCAGATCGGGCACGCCAAAGCGACCGAGCTCGTGCAATTGCTCGAGATCGATGCTGCCGACGATGTTGACGATCGCGAACTCGCGCGGCTCGCTGGCGATGATGGCGAGACCCTTGGCCTTCTCGCCATCGATGAGTACGTAGACATTCACGTCCGTCTGCTCCTTGCGACTGCGCGCGCCGACGATCTGGCTCCAGCCGGGTGATGCCAGCTGCCGGCGAATGCTGTCGATGTCGGACTTGGGATACGCATAGTCCGAATCGAAAGTGAATTTGCGCACGTAGATGCCGGTGAGCGAGCTGCAGACCTTCTTGGCCGCCGCCTCGTCCGGCTCCTCGGTGCTCAGGAAGCGGCAGCCGAGTCCCAGCAATTGGGAATCGAGCGTGACCGTGACCGACTCGCTGGCCTTCTCGGCCAGGCCCGCCATTTCCGGAAGCCGGATCTGGCCCTTGGTCTGCGACAGCGCCGGGCCCGTGAGCAGCAGGGCCGAGAGCGCCAGGAGCATTCGGGGATTCATGAGCGGTTCTCCTCGTCGGATCGCGCCGGTGGCGGGCTTTGCACCGCCTGGTAGGCGAGATCGAGTTTCTGGCTGGTCACGCGCAGCGCCTGCATCAGCTCGCGGCTGGCGGCGAGGCCGGCGCGCTGTTCGTTCTCGAAACGCCGCGTCGCCAGGTGCTGGCCGAGCAGCACGGCCATCACCAGCGAGGCGGCGAGCGCCGCGGGTGTCGAGAAGCGACGCCACAGGCCGGCACGCGGCGCGGTACGGGCGGGCGGCGGCAGCACCGCGGCGGGTGCACGCCGGTCGGGCAGCGCGCGCATCACGCGCTCGGTGAACCCCGCCGGCGGGTCCACCGGGCGCAGCGCGCGCCGCAACTGGTTTTCGATGTCGATCATGGCGCTTCCTCGGCGGTGATCAGCGACGCGCCGATCATTCTTCCGCGCAACGCGGTCAGCGACCGCTTGATGTGGCTCTTGACGGTATTCACGGGCATGTCGAGCGCCGCGGCGATTTCCGCGACGTCGCGATCCTCCTGGTAGCGCAGCACCATCACGGCGCGCGCCGCGGGCGACAGCTCTGCCAACAACGCGGCGAGATTTCGGCTCATCAGCGGATCGTCCTCGGCGGGCGGGCTGGCGAACTCGGCGCCATCCGCGAGCGGCTGCATGGGGGCGCAGGCCGCGCGTCTCAGCCAGTCGATGGCGAGGTTCGCGGCCACGCGCCGCAACCAGAAGCCGAGATGCTCGATGGACTCGATGGTGTCGAGCTTGCGATACAGCTGCAGGAACACGTCCTGCGCCAGGTCCTCGGCGGCGTCGCGCCGGTTGAGCATGCGGTAGCCGATGCTGAACACCGAGGACTGGTGCTGGCGGACCAGCGCGGCGAAGGCCGAGTCGTCTCCGCGCCGGGCGCGGCCCAGCAGTGACGAGGCGACTTGTACCTCCGGGACGCTCACTGTTCCTGCGTGACTTTCGGGATTCCGAGCTGGCCTTCGAGCTTCGAGAGCTTCTCGAGATCGATGTTGCCGACGATGTTGACGATGGTAAACGAGCGCGGCTCGCTCGCGACCACCGCCACGCCGCGGATCTTGCCGCCCGCCATGTTCAGGAACACGTCCACGTCCTCGCGCGGCTCGCGCTTGTGCACGGTGGCGAGCGCGCTCCAGCCCGGCGAGGTGAGCTGCCGGCGCACGGCTTCGATGTCATCGCGCGAATACGCCTCGTCGGAATCGAATTCGAAGTTGCGCACGCGGACCGACTTGATGTCGTCCAGGATGGCCAGGTCCTCGTCCTCTTCCTGCGCGGCGAAATGCTTCGCCAGGCGCAGCAGGAAGCCATCCAGCGTGATGTCCGTGGATTCGCGCGCCCTGGAGGTCAGGTGGCTGAAGTCCGGGATGCTCAGCTCCGGTCCCGCGGCGGAACCGGTGGCGGGCAGGGCGAGAATGGCGGCCGCCACGAGGGCGGACAGGGAGTGCTTCGATTTCACGTCGGGCTCCGGTGGTGGCGTCTTGTACATTCATACGGACGCCGCCGCCGGAAAGGTGCAGTGCCGCGGAAATCCTCAGCGGACCGTGAAATCCACCAGGTTCGAGCCCAGATCGCCCGGATTCAGGGGGTCTCCGGTGTAGTCCTGCGCGACGATCACTCCCCGGGCGCGGTAATTGCCCGCGGGTAGCTGCGTGCCGTCCGCCAGGATGCCATTCCAGGTCACGCTGTAGCTGCGGGTGGAAAGCGGGGTGAAGGAAAGCCGGGTGCTGACCTGGGCAAAGGCCATGCCGTCGGACCAGCGCCAGCGGACGCGATTGTCCGCGGCATCGAACACGTAGAAGTCGTAGATCTGCGCATCGGGAAACTGCAGGCTCGCGGTGCGGTTGGCCTGATTGGCGATCTCGAGGTCGAAGCGGATCGGCTCGCCCATCACGAAGCTGCTGTTCGCGCTGCCGGTGGAATCGCGCAGCACCAGCGTGGTGGCGAAGTCATTGCCGAATCCGGGTCCACCCCCGCCCACGTGGCCGCCGCCCCCGGAGTCGCTGACGAAGATGCACTTCGAATAGCCGAAAGCCACGATGGACGCGCCGACGACCCACAGCAGTCGTGTCATCATGCGGGCGTAAGACATGAATCCTCCCGAGAAGCCCCTGAGCGACGCCGAGATCGACGAGTTGTACGGGCTCGAGCCCGTGATCGGCCAGCCGTCGGACGACGCTCCATCTACTGACAGTTCGCTCGCGGCGGAGTTCGTCATCGTCGGCTGTCCATACTGCGGTGAAGCATTCGAGACGCAGGCGGATGCCAGCGCGGGTTCGTGTATTTATGTGGAAGATTGTCAGGTTTGTTGTCAGCCCATCGAGATGCAGCTGAAGGTGGATGAGGACGGCTCGTTCCTGGAGCTGATCACGCGACGCGGAGATAGTTAGTGCTCGAGAAGAAGGTGGCGCTCATCACGGGCGCGGGGAGCGGCATCGGCAAGGCCACGGCGCAGGCGTTCCTGGCGGATGGCTTCCGCGTGGTGCTGGCGGGGCGGCACGCGGCGCCGCTGGCGGAGGTCGCCAGGGCGGGCGGCGACGCGCAAACGCTGGTGTACGAAGTGGACGTCACGGAACCCGGCCAGGTGCGTGCGCTGTTCGACGCCACGCGCGAGAAATTCGGGCGGCTGGACGTGCTGTTCAACAATGCCGGCGTCGGCGTGCCATTCGGCGTGAACCTCGAAGACCTCACCTTCGAGCAGTGGCGCACGGTGATCGACACCAACCTGACCGGCACCTTCCTGTGCACGCAGCAGGCCTTCCGCCTCATGAAGGCGCAGGATCCGCGCGGTGGCCGCATCATCAACAACGGCTCGATCTCGGCGCACGTGCCGCGCCCGAATTCGGCGCCCTACACGGCCTCCAAGCACGGCGTGACCGGCTTGACCAAGTCCGCCTCGCTGGACGGGCGCAAGTACGACATCGCCGTCGGGCAGATCGACATCGGCAATGCGCTGACCGAGCTTGCCGCGAAGCTGCCCCAGGCCGAGCCGATGATGGACGTGAAGCACGTGGCGGATGCGGTGCTCGCCATGGCCAAGCTGCCGCCGGAGGCCAACGTGCAGTTCATGACCATCATGGCGACGAAGATGCCCTACATCGGGCGGGGATAATGGGGACATTCCTCGTTTCCTAGCAAATGGGGACATTCCTCGTTTGCTAGCAAAAGGGGACGCACCTGAAGCAGGTACGTCCCCTTTTGCCGCGCGTTGCGCGCGCAAACGAGGAATGTCCCCATTTGCTAGGAAACGAGGAATGTCCCCATTTCACAGCCAGCCGCGCTGGCGCGCCAAGCGGTAGGCGTCGATGCGGTTGTTGGCGCCGAGCTTGCCGATGGCTTCGGACAGGTAGTTGCGCACGGTGCCGGCCGAGAGGCCGAGTTGCTCGGCGATCTGCGGGGCCGAGAGGCCTTCACCCGAGAGGCGCAAGGTCTGCCGCTCGCGGTCGTTCAACGGGTCGGATTCGTTCCACGCCTCCACCGCGAGCGCGGGGTCGATGGCGCGGCCGCCGCGATGCACGCTGCGCAGCGCCTGCGCCAGCTGTTCGGCGGGCGAGTCCTTCAGTAGATAGCCCTTCACGCCGGCATCCAGCGCGCGCCGCAGGTAGCCCTGCCGCGCAAACGTCGTGACGATGACCACCTTGACCGGCAGCCCATCCGCCTGGATCTTCTGCGCCAGTTCGATGCCAGTCATGCCGGGCATCTCGATGTCCGTGACGACGATGTCCGGCTTCAGCCGGCGGCATTCGGACAAGGCCTGCAGCCCGTCCGGCGCGGTGCCGACGACCTCGATGTCGCGCTCCATTCGCAGCAGCGCGCCGAGCGCGCCGCGCACCATGGCCTGGTCCTCGGCGAGCAGTATGCGGATCATGCGTGCATCCTACGCCGCCACCGGCACGCTGGCGCGCAGCAGCGTGCCGCCGTTCTCCTTCGACTCGAGCGTGAGCGTGCCACCGACCGTGCCGAGCCGCTCGCGCATGCCGTTCAGCCCGTTGCCCGGCACGATGCGGCCGCCGCGGCCGTCGTCGGCCACTTCCACGGTGACCGCGGCGGATTCCTTGCGCACGCGGATGGTCACGCCCTTGGCCTGTGCGTGGCGGCGGATGTTGGTGGCCGCCTCGCGCAGCGACAGCGCGAGCGCGGTCTCGCGATCGTGCGGCAGCTTCACGTTCTCGGTCTCGCACTTGACGATCAGCCCCTGCGCTTCGAGCAGCGCCGTGGCCGCGACGATCTCCGCCGCCAGCGCGGTGCTGCGGATTCCGGAAATCGCGTTGCGTACCTGCGCGAG
>DASTRL010000093.1:0-11547 GCA_035761265.1 Steroidobacteraceae bacterium | reverse complement strand
GGTCGAAGCCTTGTTCGCCCTGCCGTTCATGGAGCTCATGTTTCGCGCCCAGGAGATCCACCGCGCGAATCAGCCGGCGAACGCCGTGCAGATGAGCACGCTCCTTTCCATCAAGACCGGGGCCTGCCCCGAAGACTGCGCGTATTGCCCGCAGTCCGTGCGCTACGACACCGGCCTGGAGCGCGAGCAGCTCGTCCCGCTGCAGGAGGTGCGCGCGCGCGCCCAGGCGGCGAAGGACGCCGGCGCCACGCGCTTCTGCATGGGCGCGGCCTGGCGCTCGCCGAAGAAGCGCGACGTGGAAGCCGTCGCCGCGATGATCCGCGAAGTGCGTGCGCTCGGCATGGAGACCTGCGCGACGCTCGGCATGCTCTCGCCCGAGCAGGCCCGCGAGCTCAAGGACGCCGGCCTCGACTTCTACAACCACAACGTCGATACCTCGCCCGAGTTCTACGGCGAGATCATCACCACGCGCACGTACCAGGATCGTCTCGACACGCTCGCCGCCGTGCGCGAAGCGGGGCTCAATGTCTGCTGTGGCGGCATCGTCGGCATGGGCGAGACCACGCGCGATCGCGCCTCGATGCTCGCGACGCTCGCGAACCTGCCGCAGCATCCCGAGAGCGTGCCGATCAACCAGCTGGTGCGCGTGCCGGGCACGCCGCTCGAAGGCGCGGCGCCCGTGGATCCTTTCGACTTCGTGCGCACGATTGCGGTGACGCGCATCGTGATGCCCAGGGCATCCGTGCGGCTCTCGGCCGGGCGCGAAAATATGAACGACGAATTGCAGGCGCTGTGCTTCTTGGCCGGCGCGAACTCGATTTTCTATGGCGAGAAGCTGCTCACCACGGGCAACCCGGACGTGGAACGCGACCGTGCGTTGATGGCGCGGCTCGGCATCGCGTCGTTGATCCCGCCAGGGCTCGCGACGGGCAATGACGCGCGCACCCCTGCGCATGACGCAGGACACGTGCATGGCGCCGGGTGTTCACACGAACATGGCGCGGCGCGACCAGGGGCCGCATGCAGCGCGACGCGTCAGCGCTGAGGACGGCGCTCGCCGATCTCGAGCAGCGAAACCTGAAGCGGCGGCGCCGCACGGGCTCCGCGGGACTCACCGATTTCTGCAGCAACGATTACCTCGGGCTCAAGGATCATCCCGAGGTGCGGCGCGCCTTCATCGAGGCCGCGGAGAAGTACGGTGTCGGCAGCGGTGCGTCCCACCTCGTGACCGGCCACGGGCCCGAACACGAGGCGCTCGAGCAGGAGCTGGCCGTCTTCACCGGGCGCGAGAGAGCGTTGGTGTTCTCCACCGGCTACATGGCCAACATGGGCGTGATTGGCGCGTTAGCGGATCAAAGCGCGAGCATTTTGTCCGACAAGCTCAATCATGCATCACTGATCGATGGATGCCGGCTCTCGGGCGCGGTGTCGCGGCGCTACCGCCATGCCGATGCCAGCCATGCCTCCGAACTGCTGGCGGCCGCCAGCGAGCCGACGCGGCTGCTCGTCACCGATGCCGTCTTCAGCATGGACGGCGACCTCGCGCCATTGCCCGAACTCGCGCACGCCGCGAGCGCCGCGCGGGCATGGCTGATCGTCGACGATGCCCATGGACTCGGCGTCATGGGTCGTGCGGGTGGCGGATGCTGTGAACATTTCGCGCTCAGCGCCGAGGATGTGCCGGTGCTGGTCGGAACCTTTGGCAAGGCCTTCGGCACTTTCGGTGCCTTCGTCGCCGGCAGCGCGGACCTCATCGAATACCTGCTGCAGAAGTCGCGCACGTACGTCTATACCACCGCGTTGCCGCCGGCAGTGGCCGCGGCGACGCGCGCGGCGCTGCGCGTGAGCCAGCGTGAATCGTGGCGGCGCGAGAAGGCGCGGGCGCTGTCGCGGCGATTGAAGCAGCGTTTGCGTGCAAGGGGCATCGCGGTCCCGGCGGAATCACTGCCTGACACCACCATCGTCCCGGTGGTGGTCGGCGAGGCCGCGCGCGCGCTCGAAGTGAGCCGCAGCTTGGAAGCCCGCGGGTTCCTCGTCACCGCGATCCGGCCGCCGACGGTGCCGCAGGACACGGCACGTCTGCGTGTGACGCTGCGCGCGACGCACGAGGAAGCCCAGGTGGATGCGCTCGCGGATGCGCTCACGCAGGCGCTGGCGGCATGAACCGAGACGCATGAACTCGAGCGATCCACGCGAGGTCTTCGGGCTGGATCGTCGCGCCGTGGCGCGCGCCTTCGATCGCGCCAGCGGCAGCTACGACGCGGCCGCGGAGTTGCAGCAGCGCGTGCGCCTGGAGTTGCTCGGCCGGCTCGAGGAACTGCAGGTCTCGCCACGGGCGGTGCTCGATCTCGGCGCCGGCACCGGCCATGGCGCACGCGCGTTGAAGCGTCGCTATCCCGGCGCCACCGTGGTCGCCGTCGACATCGCCACGGGCATGCTCGAGCAGGCGCGCCGGCAATCCCGCTGGCTGCGGCGCTTCGAGCGCGTGCGGGCAGACGCGTACGCCCTGCCGTTCGCCGATGGCTCCTTCGACCTCGTGTTCAGCAATCTCATGCTGCAGTGGTGCGACGATCTCGATGCGGTTTTCGCCGAGATCGCGCGCGTGCTGAAGCCGGGCGGCCTGCTGTCCTTCAGCACCTTCGGTCCGGGCACGCTCGCGGAATTGCGCGAATCGTGGGCCGCGGGCGACGCGACCAATCATGTGAACCACTTCTTCGATGCGCATGCGCTCGGCAGCGCACTCATGCACGCGCAACTGCTGGAGCCCGTGCTGGACGTGGATCGCATGGTCGTCGGCTACTCCGACGTCATGACGTTGATGCGCGAGCTCAAGGCCATCGGCGCGCACAACGTCACCCAGGGTCGGCCGCGCGGGCTGACCGGGCGGCGCAGGCTCGCCGCCATGACGCAGGCCTACGAGTCACTGCGACGCGAAGGCCGGCTGCCCGCCACCTGGGAAGTGATCCACGCCAGCGCCTGGGGCGGCGAGCCGCGACGTTCGGCCGCCGCACGATTCGCGCGCGAGACCGTGATTTCTCCCGACGCCATCCGGCGGAAGTAGTGGCGCCGGGCTTCTTCATCACGGGCACCGACACCGGCGTGGGCAAGACTCTGGTGGCCGCGGCCTTGACGCGCGCGCTCGTCGCGCGCGGGCTGCGCGTGGCGGTCATGAAGCCCGTGGCTGCCGGGACGGTGCGCACGCCCGCGGGCGAATTCAACGACGATGCGCTCGAGTTGTTAGGCGCCAGCAACGTCGAGGCGGCCTACGAGGACGTGAATCCGTGGTTGCTGAGGACTCCGGCATCGCCGCATCTCGCGGCGCGCGCGCAAGGCGTCGCGATCCGGCACGAGCGGATCGCCGCGGCGCGCAGCAGGCTCGCGGCCGCTTCCGACCTGCTGCTCGCCGAGGGCGCGGGCGGCTGGTTGGCACCGATTTCCGCCACCGAAACCATGGCCGACGTCGCGGAAAAACTCGCGTTGCCCGTGATCCTGGTGGTCGGGCTGCGACTCGGATGCCTGAACCACGCCTTGCTGACGCATGATGCGATCCGCGCGCGCGGCATGAAATTCGCTGGCTGGATCGCGAACCGGATGCAGGCGGAAATGCCGCACGTCGATGCCAACATCGACACGCTCACCGGCCGCTTCGGCGCCGAACCGCTGGGCGTGGTGCCCGTGATCAGCGCGATGGGATTTCACCCTACTCCGGAAGCGCCGCCCGCGTGGGCGTCGGAGGCAGCAGAAAAGCTCGTAAGTCTTTGAGTCGGGCTGCAAATTGGCTGGTATAGTCGCGGGCCGTGTTCACCGCCCATTGCTTCGACCTGACTCCGAATTGCTCGCTGAGCCAGCGTGGCGCGCGACTCTTCCTGGCGAGCGTGTGTGTTCCCACGTTTGGGGTCGCCGGCGCCGCGACCGCGATGGGTTACTGGCCGGTGCTGCCATTCGCCGGCGCCGAAATCCTGCTGCTCGCCTGGGCGCTGAAGACGAATATGGCAAGACGCTTCGAGCACGAGCACATCGAAGTCAGCGAGACCGAGGTCTCGATTGAATATTCTCATGAGCTCGCGCCGGCAAAGCGGCGTCGCATTGTGTTCCCGCGCCACTGGGCACAGGTTAAAATCCGCCGCCCGAAATCGCCCCTCCACCGCGGCCGCCTCGTGATCGAGTCGCACGGCCGGAGTCACGAAGTAGGCAGGTTTTTGACAGAGGAGGAGCGCCGCCACCTGGCAGCTCGATTGAAGCTGCTGATCGGCGGCATGAACCAATCACCGGCATTGCCGGGGTCGGGTTCACCGGATCAGTTTTCTTGAGGTCATCGATGAGCTTTCACATGAAGAATCGTCACGCGCGCCGTGGATTACAGGCCGCCGCCGTCCCGCTGTTCGCCCTGCTGGCATCCGTCGCGCACGCCGACTGGGGCGGGCTCAACATGACCGAGGGTGTCACCATCCTCAGCAAGAAGATCTACGGCCTGCACATGCTCATCCTGTGGGTCTGCGTGGTGATCGCCGTGGTGGTGTTCGCGGTGATGATCTATTCGATCATCAAGTTCCGGAAGTCCCAGGGCGCGCAGGCCGACACGACGCTGGTCCACAGCACCAAGGTGGAAATCGTCTGGACGGTCATTCCGATCGCCATCCTCGTGTTCATGGCGGTGCCCATCGCCAGGACGCTCATCGAGATCGAGGACATGGGCAACGTGAACCTCAACATCAAGGTCACGGGCTACCAGTGGAAGTGGGAATACGAGTACCTGGGGCAGAACGTCAGCTTCTTCTCGACCCTGAAGCGCGACAGCGACGCCGCGCGCCAGCTCGATTCCGGCATCGACCCCAAGACCATCCCCAACTACCTGCTCGACGTGGACAACCACCTGGTGATCCCGGCGGGCCAGAAGGTCCGCTTCCTGCTCACGGCGCAGGACGTCATCCACGCCTGGTGGGTGCCGGCCTTCGGCATGAAGAAGGACGCAATCCCCGGCTACGTGAACGAGATCTGGGTGCAGGTGGACGCCGACAAGGTGGGCACCTACCGCGGCCAGTGCGCGGAGCTCTGCGGCCGCGACCACGGCTTCATGCCGATCGTCGTGGACGTGAAATCACCGGCGGAGTTCGACGCCTGGCTGCGCGCCAAGCAGGCCGAGCAGAAGCTGGCCGCGGTCGCGCCGGACGCGCCGGCCGTCACCGCGTCGGCGGCGCCCGCCGCAGTCGCCCAGTAACAGCAACCAGTTCCAGACGAGAAGTTAGACATGGCACACGACATCACCGCCGATCACGCCCACGACGACCACGCCCACCACGGCCCGGCCCACGGCTGGAGACGCTGGGTCTACGCGACGAACCACAAGGACATCGGCACGATGTACCTGATCTTCGCCTGCGTGATGTTCTTCGTCGGCGGCTTCATGGCCATGCTGATCCGCGCCGAGCTGTTCAAGCCGGGCCTGCAGATCCTCGACCCGATGGTGTTCAATGAAATGACCACCATGCACGCGCTGATCATGATCTTCGGCGCGGTCATGCCGGCGTGGACGGGGCTCGCGAACTGGATGATCCCGATGCAGGTGGGCGCGCCCGACATGGCATTGCCGCGCCTCAACAACTTCAGCTTCTGGATCCTGCCGTTCGCGTTCACGATGCTGCTGGCCACGCTGTTCGTGCCCGGCGGTCCGCCGGCCGGCGGCTGGACGCTGTATCCGCCGCTGTCCCTGCAGATGGGCGACGGCTTCCCGATGGCCATCTTCGCCATCCACCTGATGGGCGCGAGCTCGATCCTCGGGTCCATCAACGTGGTCGTCACGGTGATGAACATGCGCGCGCCCGGCGTGGGCCTGCTCAACATGCCGCTGTTCTGCTGGAGCTGGCTGATCACAGCCTATCTGCTCATCGCGACCATGCCGGTGCTGGCGGGCGCCGTGACCATGCTGCTGACGGATCACTTCTTCGGGACGTCGTTCTTCTCCGCCTCGGGCGGCGGTGACCCGGTGATGTTCCAGCACATCTTCTGGTTCTTCGGACACCCCGAGGTGTACATCCTCATATTGCCGGCCTTCGGCATCGTCTCCGAGGTCATTCCGACCTTCTCGCGCAAGCCGCTGTTCGGCTACTCGGCGATGGTGTACGCCACCGCGGCCATTGCCTTCCTCTCGTTCATCGTGTGGGCGCACCACATGTTCACGGTGGGCATGCCGCTCGCCGGGCAGCTTTTCTTCACGCTGTCGACGATGATGATTTCCATCCCGACGGGCGTGAAGGTGTTCAACTGGACCGCCACGATGTGGAAGGGCTCGCTGAGCTTCGAACCACCGATGCTGTTCGCGCTGTCCTTCCTGTTCCTGTTCTCGATCGGCGGCTTCTCGGGCCTGATGCTCGCGGTGGTGCCGGCCGACTTCCAGTACCACGACACTTACTTCGTGGTGGCGCACTTCCACTACGTGCTGGTGCCCGGCGCCGTGTTCGCCATCATGGGCGGCGTCTACTACTGGCTGCCGAAGTGGACCGGCAAGATGTACGACATGAAGCTCGCCACCTGGCACTTCTGGCTGTCGACCATCTTCGTGAACGTGTTGTTCTTCCCGCAGCACTTCCTGGGCCTCGCCGGCATGCCGCGGCGCATCCCCGACTACTCCACGCAGTTCGCGGACTGGAACATGGTCTCGTCCATCGGCGCATTCGGCTTCGGCCTCTCGCAGCTTCTGTTCCCGTACATCATCTGGAAGTGCGTGAAGGCCAGCACCAGGGCCACGGACCGCGTCTGGGAAGGCGCGCACGGCCTCGAGTGGGAGCTGCCTTCGCCGCCGCCGTACCACAGCTGGAGCGATCCGCCGTCACGTGAGGTCATCGCCAAGGGCGTGCAGCACTGATGAGCACCATGTCCGAACGAGAGGTCAACGAGCGGCGTGCGAAGGCGCGGCGTACGGCGATCGTGCTCGGCATCGTGGCGCTGTCGTTCTACGTCGCGTTCATCTGGATGTCGGTGGCGCGCAGCTGATGGACCAGCACGTCGAAAAGAAGCGGCGGGCGAACCAGCACCTCACCCTGAAGCTGCTGGTGTTCGCGCTCGGCAGCTTCGCGTTCGGCTTCGCGCTCGTGCCGCTGTACGACGTGCTCTGCGACATCACGGGCTTCGGCAACCAGAAGGCGCTGGCGGAAGCGCGCATCGCCGTCGAGGCACCGGACGACTCCCGCAGCATCACGGTCGATTTCGTCGCCGAGCTGCCGTCCGTGGGCAACTGGGAGTTCCGCCCCACCGTGGCCTCCATGCAGGTCCATCCCGGCCGTCTCTACAAGACGGAGTTCTTCGCGCACAACCTCACCGGCCACGAGACGATGGCCCAGGCCGTGCCCTACATCGCGCCCGGCAAGGCCGCGGCGTACTTCCGCAAGACCGAGTGCTTCTGCTTCACGCCGCAGCACTTCAACGTGAACGAACAACGACCGATGGCCGTGCGCTTCGTCGTCGACCCCGCGATACCGCGCTGGGTCGACCGCATCACGTTGTCCTACACTTTCTATGACGAGTTCACGCGAGTGGGCTCATTGAACTAGCAACAGGGATCCTTCATGGCAGACGCTCACGCCTCCACCGGCAAGTACTACGTTCCCCACGAGAGCAGATGGCCCATCATCGCTTCAGCCTCGTTCTTCACGCTGCTGCTGGGCGCAGTCTGCCTGCTGAATGACTGGACACCGGCCTGGGCGCTGCTGCCCGGGTTCGCGCTGGTGGTGTTCATGTTCATCGGCTGGTTCGGCACCGTCATCGGCGAGAATCAGCAGGGCCTGTATGGCCTGGACGTCGACCGTTCGTTCCGCATGGGAATGATGTGGTTCATCTTCTCGGAGGTCATGTTCTTCGCCGCGTTCTTCGGCGCGCTGTTCTACGCGCGCGTGCTGTCGGTGCCGTGGCTGGGTGGCGAAGGCACCAAGGTCATGGGCAACGAGCTGCTGCACCCGCTGTTCGAGAACGCCTGGCCGACCAACGGCCCGGCCAAGCTCGGCCCGCGGCCGAACGGCACGTTCGAGATCATCCCCGCTTTCGGCCTGCCGGCGTTGAACACGCTGATCCTGCTCACCTCGGGCGTCACGGTGACCATCGCGCACCACGCGCTGCGCGCTGGCAATCGCGCCGTGCTCAACATCTTCCTGTTCCTGACGTTCGCGCTCGGCTTCCTGTTCGTGACGCTGCAGGCGCACGAGTACGGCGAGGCATACCGCGAGTTGGGCCTGACCCTCTCGACCGGCATCTACGGCTCGACGTTCTTCATGCTCACCGGGTTCCACGGATTCCACGTGACCATCGGCGCCATCATGCTGGTGTGCATCTGGCTGCGGACGCTCAACGGCCACTTCACGCCGCAGCGCCACTTCGCGTTCGAGGCGGTGGCGTGGTACTGGCACTTCGTCGACGTGGTGTGGTTGGGGCTGTTCGTGTTCGTGTACTGGATCTGATGACCTGACCGCCGCACGGTGGTTGGAAGAAGGGCGCTTCGGCGCCCTTTTTCTTGCCCGCAGCCGAGTTGGAGAAGACCTGCGACGGCATGCATCATTCGCGCATGTCGACCATCCTGTTCGTAGGTCCCGGCGCCATCGGCGCCACACTCGCGGCCTGGCTCTGCCAGGATGACCGTCACCAGGTGACGGTGGCGGCGCGCACGCCTTTCGACTCGATCGAGACGCAGACGCCATCCGGCCTGATCCGCGCCAAACCGCGGGTCATCACCGATGCGCGGCAGGCACAGCCGGTGGACTGGATCCTCGTGGCGACCAAGGCCTATGACAGCGACAGCGCCGCGAGCTGGTTTCCGCAGGCGATGGGCCTGCGCACGCGACTCGCGGTGATCCAGAACGGCGTGGAGCACGTGCAGCGCTTCGAGAAACACTTTCCGCGCGAGCGCATCGTGCCGGTGATGATCGATCTGCCGGCGGAGCGCCTGGCGCCAGGACGCACCGTGCAACGCGGGCCCGCGCAACTGGTCGTGCCGCGTGGAGCGAACGGCGCGGACTTCCTCGCACTGTTCGCGCACGCCAATTTCGACGCGAGGCAGACCGACGATTTCACGACGGCCGTCTGGAAGAAGCTCTGCCTCAACAGCGGCGGAGCGCCCTGCGCCGTGCTCATGAAACCCAATGCCATCTTCCATCACGAGGGCGTGGCCGAGCTGATGCGCGAGCTGGTGCGCGAGTGCGTCGCGGTCGGGCGCGCCGAGGGCGCGAAGCTCGAAGACAGCATCCCCGACGAGATCGTGGCGCGTTCGCGGCGCGCGCCCCGCGATTCGGGCAATTCCATGTATGCCGATCGGGTCGCGGGCCGGCCCATGGAGTACGACGCGCGCAATGGCGTCATCGCGCGGCTGGGGCGCAAGCATGGCATCGCGGCGCCGATGAATGCCCTGATGGCGGCCCTGCTCGAAGCCGCCCAGGACAGTTGACGGGACCCGTGACGGCCACAGTTGACGCGACCGCCCGCATCCGTGGTAGGTTGCCGCGCATGAATCGCCACGAGCAGCCGGGTCAAGCCCGCCAGAACCAGCCCCGACGGCTGGCGCTGCTTCGTTCGCTCCTGCTTCTTGCGGCCTAGCCGCAAACCGACACGCGCCACCCGTCGGCGCTCACAAGACGGGAAACCAAACTACCTTCGCCGTGAATAACGCGGAGAAGTCGCGTCCGTCCAGCAGAGAAGCAGCCATGTTGAAGGATCCTTCAAAGAAATATCGCCCCACCGCGCCCATCGACCTGCCGAACCGGCAGTGGCCTTCGCGCACGCTGACCCAGGTGCCCGTGTGGTGCAGCACCGACCTTCGCGACGGCAACCAGGCGTTGTTCGAGCCCATGAGCCGCGAGACCAAGAAGCGGTTGTTCAAGACGCTGTGCGCGGTGGGTATCAAGGAGATCGAGGTCGGATTCCCGTCCGCGTCCGACACGGACTTTCAGACCTTCCGCGATCTCATCGAGCAGAAGCTGGTCCCGGACGACGTGACCATCATGGCGCTGACGCAGGCGCGCGAAGAGCTGATCCGCCGCACGGTGGAAGCGCTGCGCGGGGCGCGCCGCGCCATCGTGCACGTGTACTGCGCCACGGCGCCCGTGTGGCGGCGCGTGGTGTTCGGCATGAGCGTGGTCGAGGTGATCGAACTGGTCCGCAAGCAGGTGGAGCTGATCAAGCAGCTCACGGATGGCATGCCGGAGACCGAGTGGGTGCTCGAGTACTCGCCCGAGACTTTCAGCATGACGGAACTGCCCGTGGCGCGGGAGGCCTGCAACACGGCGATCCGCGCGTGGGATGCGGGTCCCGGCCGGCCGATCATCATCAACCTGCCGACCACGGTGGAAAACGCCACGCCCAATGTCTACGCCGACCAGATCGAGTGGATGTCGATGCATCTCGAACGGCGCGAGCACGTGGTGGTTTCCTTGCACACCCACAATGATCGCGGCACCGGCGTGGCGGCGGCCGAGCTCGGCCTGCTGGCCGGCGCCGATCGCGTCGAAGGTTGTTTGTTCGGCAACGGCGAGCGCTCCGGCAACGTGGACCTGGTCACGCTGGCGCTGAATTTCTATTCGCAGGGCATACATCCGGGGCTTGACTTCTCGGACATCAACGCCGTGGCGCGCGAGGTCGAAGAGGCCACGCGGCTGCCGATCCATCCGCGGCATCCGTATGTCGGCGACCTGGTGTTCACGGCGTTTTCGGGCTCGCACCAGGATGCGATCAGGAAGGGGTTCGCTGCGCAGATGCCGGATGCACCCTGGGAAGTGCCCTATATCCCGGTGGACCCGGCCGACCTGGGTCGCACGTACGACAGCATCGTGCGCGTCAACAGCCAGTCGGGCAAGGGCGGCATCGCCTATCTACTGGAGCGCGACTACGGCGTGGTGATGCCGCGGCGCATGCAGGTGGAGTTCAGCGCGCTGGTGCAGCGCGAGATGGACGCGGCGGAGACCGAGATGAGCTCGCAGCAGCTCTGGGAGCTGTTCGAGGCGACGTACTTCGCGCCCGATCTCGACCTGGCGTATCACGCGCATCACTTGTTCGAGGAAGGCGACAAGCAGGGCATCGAGATCGAGATGACGGTGGCGGGCGAACGGCGGCGTCTGCGCGGCATCGGCTCGGGGCCGATCGCGGCCACCGTGAACGCTTTAGCCCTGCCGATCCGCATCGACAACTACGAGGAGCGCGCGCTGCGCGCCGGTGCGGATGCCGCGGCGCTGGCCATCGTCGAAGCCGCGCGCGACGGCGTGAACGGCGTGCGCTACGGCGTGGGCCGGCACGCGAACATCGCGACAGCATCGGTGCTGGCGGTGCTGTCGGCCGCGCGCCGCCTCGGCGTGAGCGCCCGCGACCTAAGAGGTGCCGGGTGAGGAAAGTGGGGATTAAAGAAATGGGGACATTCCTCGTTTCCTAGCAAAAGGGGACGTACCTGCGGCGGGTGCGTCCCCTTTTGCTAGGAAACGAGGAATGTCCCCATTTCTTTAATCCCCACTTTCCTCACCCGGCACCTCTTAGGTCGCGGGCGCTCACGCCGGGGCGGCGCGCGGCCGACAGCACCGC
>DASTRL010000092.1:0-8149 GCA_035761265.1 Steroidobacteraceae bacterium | reverse complement strand
GCTCGGCGGTTGGCCCCGATCGCTGCGATCGAAATAGGCCTGCAGGCGCGTGTCGATGTTCTCTCCGCCGTGCTCCCATCGGCCCGACAGGTCGTACTGCGTGAAGCCGACATCGTCCGCGGCGCCGAAATTCTCGGTCGCATCCTGGTAGTCACCCTGGATGGTGAAGCGGTTGGCGGCCGCGTCCGCCCCGAGATCGACGCGAAACCCGGTCTGCAGCTTGCGCCAGCGGTCGCCGGCGCTGGCTCCGTCCGGCAACTCGCTCGGGCCGCGATCGAATCCCTTGGCGTAGAGGCGAAAGGCGCCCGCAGCGCCGAACGAGCCGCCGTAGCGCGCGCTCAGCGCGCTCTCCAGGTTGCCGGCGCTGGCACGGAGCAGCCCGCCCTCGCTGTCGTGTGCGTTGCGCGTGATGATGTTGATGACGCCGTTCATGGCATTCGCGCCCCACAGCGTGGCGCCCGGACCGCTGATGACCTCGATGCGATCGACGTCGTCCATGACCACATCCTGCGCGTCGTAGGCCACGCCCGAGAACAGCGGGTTGTAGACGCTGCGGCCGTCGATGAGGATCAGGATCTTGTTGGAGAAATTCTGCATCTCGAGATTGCTGCCGAAGCCGCGCGCGGTGATCTGATACTCCTGCGAGTTGATCTGTTCCACCTGCAGGTGCGGCGCGAGGCGCAGCGCCTCCGGGATCGACAGTGCTCCCGAACGACGCAGCTCCTCGTGCGTGATCACGTAGATGGATGCCGGCGCACTCGACAGGCTCTGCGCGGACTTGGACACCGAGGTGACCTCGACCCTGGCGAGCTCCTCGAGCGACATGCGGCTGAGCTGCGTGAGCGCGTCGTTGGCGTCGGCGAACATTTGCGCGGCGGCGGGCATGGCGAGCGCCGCGGCCATCACGGCACCGGCGATTCGTACAGATGCGCATTTCATTCGTGATGTCCCCCTGCGACGGCGGCCATCCTTGGCGTGCAGTCGTTGTCGCAGGATCTCCAGGCCTGCGGCCGGCGCTCGACACGGGCCGCGACCGCGAGCAGCGCCGAATCGATCTTGAGGCGCGCGCGATCGGCGGCGATCAGCGAAATCTCGAAACGCACGTTGCGCGGCGCTGCGACGAAATTGATCACGCCGCCGGCATCGAGTCCGCGCTCGTCGTCGGTGACGATGAGAATGGGCCGATCGAGCGCGGCGCGGCGCACCGCCCGGGTGCGCGCCGTGACATCCGGCCCGATGTACAGGATGTGCAAACCCTCGAGGTCGGCGACACGACTGATGCGGCGTACCTGCACCGGCTTGCCCCGCACCGTCAGGTGCGGCAGCAGCGCGTCGAGCTGCCCGGCGACGTCCTCCGCCCCTGCCACCCCGATGACGAACGGGCCGGAGGGCGCATCGGCGGGCCATTCCACATACGAGGCAAACCGATACAGGAACGCGGCCTTCACCGCCTCGACGGAAAAAACTTCGGCGCGCAACGGCGAGATGCCGAGCAGTAATGTGAGCGCGAGCAGCGCGCTGCTAAGCTTCGGCAACTTGCCGATCCTCCGGTTTGCTCTTGTAGGACGAGGCCAACTGCAGTGGACCGTATTTCCGAAACATAGGCAAGATGACGCCGCGTGAACACAGGCAGCCAAAAGTTCGCTGGCAACGGCCGTTGGCTGTGGCGCACGCTTGCGTCCATACGCCACGCGCGACGCAGCCTCGCCGGCAAGCTGATGGTTGTAATGCTTACAACCACGGCGATCGCGCTCGCAGCCGCCGGCGCCGCCTTGCTGTTCACGGACCTGCGGGACAACCGCGCCGCCTGGGCGTCGGACCTCGGCACCGAAGCCGCCATTCTTTCGCTCGCGGTCCAGCCCGCGCTCTCCTTCAACGACCGGGAGGGCGCGCAGCGCAATCTCAACGCCTTGCAGGCGCGTGCCTCGGTGCGCGCCGCGGCCCTGTATTCCGCGGATGGCAGACTGTTCGCGCAATACGTGCGGCCCGAGGAACCACCGGCCCCGGCGCAGCTCGCCTCCTTCGCGCCCGGTACGCGCATCGACGGCGGCCGCGTCGAGCTGCAACGGCAGGTGATCCAGGGGGGCGAGACGCTGGGCACTATCTACCTGCGCGCCCAGTACGACGTCAGCGGCCGGGTGCGTGCCTATCTTTCGGTGCTGGGCGCGGTCCTGGGTCTGGGCCTGATCGCCGCCCTGCTCGCCTCGAGCTGGCTGCACCGGGTGGTGAGCAGGCCGATGGAATCCATGGCCAACGCGGCGCGCCAGATCGTCGAGAAGCGCGACTACTCGTTCCGCGCCACGCGTCACACCAGCGACGAGATCGGCGTGGTGGTCGATGCCTTCAACGACATGCTGGACGAGGTGCAGGCGCGCTCGCGTGCGCTCGAAACCAGCGAGAAGCTGTACCGCGCCATCGGCGAGTCCATCAACTATGGTGTCTGGGTGGCCGATGCGGAGGGCCGGACCATCTACATCAGCGACTCTTTGCTCAAGTTGATCGGCTTCACCATGGAGCAGGCCGCCAACGACGGCTGGAGCTCGGCGCTGCATCCCGACGACCTGGAAGACACCGTCGCCGCGTGGAAGGAATGCGCGCGTACCGGCAACCACTGGTACCGCGAGCACCGCATGAAGGGTGTCGATGGCAAGTACCACGCCATCCTCGCCCAGGGCGTGCCGATCCGCGATGCCACCGGCCGGATCCAGCGCTGGGCCGGCATCAATCTCGACATCACGCGGCTCAAGAATACCGAGCTCGCGCTGCTCGAAGCCGACCGTCGCAAGGACGAATTCCTCGCCACGCTGGCGCACGAGCTGCGCAATCCGCTGGCGCCGATCCGCAACGCGGTGCGCATCCTCGACTCGGATGCGGCCGACGATCGCCAGCGCAAGTGGGGCCGGGAGGTCATCGCGCGCCAGGTGCAGCGCATGTCGCTGCTGCTCGACGATCTGCTCGACGTCTCGCGCATCACGCGCGGCCAGCTCGAGCTCAAGAAGGATTACGTCGAGCTCAGGTCGCTGGTGAACGTGGCCGTGGAGACCGCCCGGCCGTTGATGGACGCGAAGAGGCACCAGCTCGTGCTCAACCTGCCGGCCGAGAGCATCCGCCTGGAAGCCGATCCGCTGCGGCTCTCGCAGGTCATCGGCAACCTGCTGACCAACGCCGCCAAGTACACCGACCCGGGCGGCCGCATCGAGCTCGAGGCGCGCATCGAGAATGCCGAGCTGCGGATTTCCATCCGCGACAACGGCATCGGTCTTTCCGAGCACGTGATGCCCGGGCTGTTCACGATGTTCTCGCAGGTGAACTCCGCCATCGATCGGGCCGAAGGCGGTCTCGGCATCGGACTCGCGCTGGTGAAAGGACTCGTGGCCCTGCACGGCGGGCGTGTCGAGGTGCGCAGCGAGGGACTCGGCAGGGGCAGCGAATTCATCGTGCACCTGCCCAAGCGCCTGCTGGCGCCCGCGTCGCTCGTCGTCTCGCAGGAGGAGCCGGCGCACGGCGCCGCCAATGCCAGCAACGTGCGCCGCGGCCGCGTGCTGGTCGTGGACGACAATCGCGACGCGGCCGAATCGCTCGGGCTGGTGCTGCGCTTCATGGGCTACGAAGTGTCGATCGCCTACGGCGGCGCCGAGGCGCTGGAAATCGCCGCGCGCGAGCGGCCGCGCGCCGCGATCATCGATATCGGCATGCCTGGCATGAGCGGTCACGAGGTGGCGCGGCGCATGCGCCTGGAAGCCTGGGGTCGCAAGGCGACACTGGTGGCGCTGACCGGATGGGGCCAGGATGCCGACAAGCAGGCCGCGCGCGCCGCGGGCTTCGACGATCACCTCACCAAGCCCGTCGATCCCGACGACGTGGAGGCCGTGCTGTCGCGGCTGCTCCAGGAAGTGCACGTGCCGACGAGCGGCGGCGGTCAGAGCGAGGCCGGCCGCGCCTGAGTCACCGCGTCATGGTGTCTCGCTGGGCGTTGGCTGCACGATGGCTTCGCTCACAAGGCGCAGCAGCGTCGCGGGCTCCACCGGCTTGGTCAGATGCCCGTCGAAGCCCGAGCGCAGCGCCGAGACCCGATCCTGCTCGCGCCCATGGCCCGTCAGCGCCAGCAGCCGCGGGCGCGACGGCGCATTGGCGAACCGCGCACGGATGGCATGCGCCACCATGAAGCCGTCCATGCGCGGCAGGCCGATGTCGAGCAGCACCACCTCGGCGGAGAACTCGTCGAGCTTCGACAGCGCGGCCGGGCCGTCATGCGCCACCTCCACTTCATGACCGTCGAGGCGCAGCAGCTGGCGCAGTGATTCGGCCGCATCGACGCTGTCCTCGACCACGAGCACGCGGCGCCGCTGCGGGACGCGCGGCGGATGCCCGCCCGCCACTGCCGGACTATCCACCCTGGCCGCCAGGCGCGGCAAACGCACGCGGAATTCGCTGCCCTTGCCGAGCCCCTCGCTGTGCGCGTCGACACGGCCGCCGTGCATCTCCACCAGTTGCTTGACCACGGCGAGTCCGATGCCAAGACCGCTGTGCGCGCGATCCAGCGTTTCGTCACCCTGCAGGTAGAGCTCGAAGATCTGCGGCAGCATCTGCGGATCGATGCCCACGCCAGGATCGCGCACCACGAGCGTCACCTCGCGGGCGGAGCCCTCGAGCCCCACGTGGATGGACGCGCCCACGGGCGAATACTTGATGGCGTTCGTCAGCAGGTTGACGAGCACCTGGCAGAGCCGCACCCGGTCGGCCTCGATGAGCAGCGCTTCGTCCGGCCGTGCCACGATCACCTTCTGCGCACGGAATTCCAGCAGCGGCTTCGCGGATTCGAGCGCCGTCTCCAGCACGTTGGCGAGATCCAGCGACTCGCGCCGCAGGGAAATCCGGCCACGCGTGATGCGCGCGACATCGAGCAGGTCGTCGACGAGGTGCGTGAGGTGCGTGGCCTGGCGTTCGAGCAGCTCGCTCGAGCGCCGCACGGTTTCGGCACTCGGATTGCCGCGCGCCAGGATGTGCGCCACATTGCGGATCGGCGTCAGCGGGTTGCGCAGCTCGTGCGCCAGCATGGCGAGGAAATCGTCCTTGCGCCGGTCGAGTTCGCGCATCGCCCGCTCGGCGCGCTTGCGGGCGGAAACATCCTCGATCAACGCGAAGCAGCCGCGCACCCGCCCGTCGACGTCCATGTCCGGGATGTAGTGCGCCGAGATCTCGCGCACGCCGGCCGCAAACGGCATCTCCTGCTCGAAGAACACGTGCTCTCCGTCGAGCGCGCGCTCCAGACGCGGCTCCATCAGTTCGTACAGTTCCGCGCCGAGTACCTCGCGTACGTGATGGCCGGCAATCCTCGCCTGCGGCATGTCGAACCACTTCTCGTGCATGCGATTCGCGAAGCGATAGAGGCGATCCGGGCCGATGTAGGCGATCAGCGCCGGCATGGCATCCGCGATCAGGCGCATCCGTGCCGCGCTCTCCTCGGCCATTCGGGCATTGTCCGCGGCGGCGCGCGTGGCCAGCGCCTGCTCCCGCACGCTTCTTTGCAGCTCCCCCATGAGCACCGCGGCGAGCGCGCCGACCAACATGAAGAACACCACGTGCGCCGCCCACTGAAGTGGCGGAGCGTCGTGCGGCCAGGCCGTGAACCAGAGCGTGGCCGCGACGGGGGACAGCACGCTTGCGAACAACGCCGGACCGCGGCCGCCCAGATAGGCGCTGACGAAGACGGTGAGGACGAAGGGCAGCAACGGCGCCTGGGTACCCAGTGTCGGCGCCAGGATTGCGCGCATGAGCAGCGTGGCCGCGATGACGATGAACGCCGCCAGGTAGCGCAACGGCCAGAGCCGCGCGGCTATCGCCGGGCCCAGGTAGTCAGGCCCGCGCAATTCGCGGCCGTGCTCCGGCGTCACGGATCGTCGTGCATCGTTCATGAATGAGTGCGGGAAGAGACCGTGCGCGCAGGGGAAGTGACTAGGGCGGCACTGTACTAGCGCGACCGGCGGCGGTCGCAGACGCGGAATGTAGGACTTTTCCGGCAGCAGTGCCGCTGCGACTTTCAGAGCGCCTGCACGAGCCTGGCGTTGACCTTCACCTGCTCGAGCTTCACCGCGCGCGTGTACCGGATGACACTCGGCTGCGTGACGCCCTCGAACTCGCAGTCGCGCAGCGTGATGTCGTTCACCGGCGCCTGCGGCAGGCCCTGCGAATCGAGCACGCGCACCGCCTGCTTGACGCGCAGGCGCTCGACCACCACGTTGCGCAGCTGCGGAATGAACGGGCCGTTGGCGCCCTCTTCGTAGTTGAAATCGCAGGTGATCGCGGCGCGCCCCACCTGGCCGACTTCCAGATCGCGGTAATAGAAATTCTCGAGCAGGCCACCCCGCAATGCATTGTTCTTGAAGCGGATCGCGTACCACAGATCGGGGCTGTCCATGCGGCAGTTCTCGGCGAACACCCAGCGCGCGCCGCCGGAGATCTGGCTGCCGACCACCACGCCGCCATGACCCTCCTGCATGCGGCAGTTGCGCACCAGGATGTTCTGCGAGGGCGTGGCCAGCCGCCGGCCGTCGGCGTTGCGCCCGGAATTCACGGCGATGCAGTCGTCGCCGGTGTCGAATGCGCAATCCTCGATCAGCATGTGATCCACGGACTCCGGGTCAACGCCATCGTTGTTAGGACCATGTCCGTGGATGTCGACGCCGCGCAGCGTGACGTTCCTGCAGAGCACCGGATGGATGTTCCAGAAGGGCGAATTGCGCACGCGTACGTCGGCGATCAGCACGTTCTCGCATCGATACGGCTGGATGAGCGGCGGACGCAGCATCGAACCTTCGCCGAACACGCGATCCTTCACCGGCACGCCCGCCTCGGCCATCTCGAAGAGCTTGCGGCGCGCGGGACGTTGGTCCGGCATGCCCTGCTTCCAGCCGTACGCGACCGTTCCACCCCAGGGCCCCTTCCATGGCCACCAGTGCTGCGCGCTGCCCTGGCCATCCAGCGTGCCCTTGCCGGTGATGCCGATGTTCTTCTCTTCGAACGCGTAGATCAGCGGCGAGTAGTTCATGAGCTCCATGCCTTCCCAGCGCGTGAAGACCAGGGGGTAGCTCGACGGACGGGTGTCGAACTTGAGCGTGGCGCCTTCGGACACGTGCAGCTCCACGTGGCTCTTGAGATGGATCGCGCCGGTGAGGAATGTGCCCGCGGGCACGAGCACGCGGCCGCCGCCTGCCCTGGCGCATTCGAATATCGCCCGGGCGATCGCCGCGGTGTTCAGTGTCGACCCGTCGCCCCGGGCGCCGAACTGCGTGATGTCGAACACGCGCGCCGGGAAGGTCGGCGGCCGCACCTTGCGCGCGATATCGGCCGCGCGCGCCCAGGCTTCATCGCTTGGAATGCCCGCGCCGCCCCGTCGTGAGAGGCCCACGGCCAGCGCGGCGGCACCCATGCCCCTCACGAATTCGCGTCGACCGGTTCGCATGGGCGCCCTCATTCTCCCACCAGGTGCAGCACGATCTCGCGATCCGAAGGCCGCGCCCGATGCTCGAATAGATAGATTCCCTGCCAGGTGCCGAGCATCAGCCGGCCGTCCATCACCGGCACGTTGAGCTGCACCTGCGTGAGTGCCGTCTTGAGATGAGCCGGCATGTCGTCGGGTCCTTCATCGTCGTGCTCGTAGCCCTCGCCTTCCGGGGCCAGCTCGTCGAAGAACTTCTCCAGGTCGTTGCGCACGGCCCGCGCGGCGTTTTCCTGGATGAGCAGCGAGGCCGAGGTGTGACGGCAGAACAGCGTCAGCATGCCCTGCAAAATCCCCTGTTTGCCCGCCCAGCCACGGACCGAGTCGGTGATTTCGGTGAGTCCGCGGCGATTCGGATGCACGTGCAGGACGAACATGGACTGGCGCATGGCCGTCGACCGTACCCGCTGGCCTGCAGGGCCGCAAGAATCTGTCAAACGGGTTGCGTCGCGGGCGCATTCAGGCGGGCTTAAGCAGGCCACACCTAGATTGGTCACCGTGGAACTTCGTGGAGGAAGCGCCATGACGAAACCGACCGACCTGCAGATTGCCGAATCGCGCCGCGTGTTCGAGCTGTGCGACCTGAACGGCGATGGCTTCATCGACCCGGATGAATTCCATGCGCTGCTCGAAGCACTGGACGGCGACGTC
>DASTRL010000091.1:0-63503 GCA_035761265.1 Steroidobacteraceae bacterium | reverse complement strand
GTTCGACTGGGAAACGCTGTTCCGCGAGGATGCCGGTGCCAGACCGCAAGCGGATATGGACCGACGCCTGCATGCTCTCGGTCAAGTCCGCAAGGTAGCCTTCCCTGAGCTCAACATCGCGATCCGGGATCGCCATGGAGGAGTTAGGTGCCAAGCGGTCGATGCGCCAGCTCTTCGGGCTAGCGAACGGCAGGCTCGCCTCGAGCTCCAGCACCAGATCGTCAAGATTTTCAGCACCGTCATTTGCGATGGTCAGCTGCCGCAGCAACGGCACGGCATTCTGATGCGATGCCAGCCCAAGTTTGCTGCTGACAACTCCCTCGATCGAGATCCCCATAGCCCCTGTCCTTCCGGCATCGCTCCAACAGTCGGATCATAGGCCGGAGCCACGGAAGATTCGAATTTTCTGGGACGGGCGGCGCTAAATACGTCGCATGGTGCGGTCTCAATGCTAAGCCGCACGATCTCGCGCCCCCTCTACCCGCGATGACGGGTCACGCGACCGAGGCGGGCTTTAGGACTTGAAGCTGTTCCATTCCGGACAGGGCAAACACGCGGCGCCCGTCGACGCTGCAGTCAGCAACCAGACATAACGTGTTCTCGCCAGCGACTTCGCTCATTTGTAGCCAACGGGGACGCACCGTGCGCTCATGCTGCCCGGTGCCACCTTCCTCGTGATACCGGAACTTCACCCATTGTCGAGCAAGGATCGCACGCCGCAGGAACTCATCCAGATGCTCGCGAGGGCGCCGCGGGCGCGCTGTAGCGCTAGTCGGCGGTCGCGAGCGCCTCACCTGCGCTCGCCTAGTCGAGGTTTCGTGACGCCGCGACGCGCTCCAACTCATCAACGCCTCGATCATCGCTAGCGTCCCCATACCGGCAAAAAGGCCAGCAGGAATGCCAAGGAACCCCCACCCCGAGATTACGCCGTTGTGATGCGAGCACGCGCCGCGGCGACCGATGGCGTAGGAGCTAGTGCCGTCAGCGCACCGGGGGCCGGGTACAACCGACACGACGCCACTAAATACGCCGAATCCGGCGACGATACTCAGTAGCCATGGCCACCGCGGCTGGTTATTCGTAGGGCCATTCTTTTGCATTCGTTACCCGGACGCTGCGACGCACGTTCTTGCGTGCGAATGATCGCATAGCCGGGCACGGTGCCCGCAACATCAGATCAAACGCGCACTGCCTCTTACCCCCGATAACACGGGCTAACCCGTTTCTTCTCGTGGACGAGTGCGTGATCTACCGCGCACCGGCGGAGTCGAGCACCGTGGCGATGCGCCCTCTGGCCGAGGAAAAGGGGGAGAACCGTACCCGTAGGCTGGCTGCTTGGAGCCTGGCTGCAGCATGCAAAGAATCGCGAACTCCGGTCGCCTGGCACGCTTAATGGGAGTACCGTAACAGCCATCAGCAATTACAGGGAGTTTGCCATGGGCACGTTGGTAGTTTGTACGTATCCGACCAAGCTGTTCTTGAAAGCTGCTGATCACACATACGTCGAGTGTGGGACAGGTGCAAAAGGGTGGAACTGTTGGGGTGGGAAATCAGGCGGCAAAAAGTTGCGATCCGCACCAGGCAGCACCCTGCGTGCAGACGCTGTAGCGGGCAAGAATGAGAGATCGGGGATCACCTGCTACTTGATCAATGGGGTGTGCCACCAGGCGGCAAACCGCATACTCGATCAATCTCAAATTACCGTGGATGGGGCTCGCGGCTACTCCCTGTCGGTGTCCATCTTTGGGGTTCTAGGCAGAAGGAATGGCTTCCTAGAGAGATGCAAAGCCCCGTTTGACAGTCACCCTGGAGTGACCGGCGATCTCCAGGATTGCATAGAGTCAGGACCAGGGGCTCAGGTCGTGGATCAACTGGCCGCACCTGTCGATTCACAGCGCTATGACTTTGAGGACCGCCAGTATATGGATGCTGTGCGGGCCCTCCGCGATAGGGCCGAAGCGGAAGTGGTCACTGACCCAGCAAGCTTGCTAGAGGAGCAGATGACACACTTCAAGCTGATGGTGAGGCACAAGCTTGGCCTTCCTGACCATCGCATTGCTCCTAGTGCCTACAGTCAGCTGATGGCAGTCAGAGAACAATTCGAGCGTGAGCGTCTTATGGCTGAGAAGGCGCTGGCTGATACGAGCAACCCATTGGCTTTTGTTGAAGCATTTGACCGACTCACCTTGCAGTTTCAGGATGATGTGGCGAGGACCCTGGATGAGAAGTCGTATTCCACCTTGTTGAATCTGTCGCCAGACGAACGAGTTGTACTTTCCGATCCGGATATCGTTGAGCAAATCTATGGCAGCAGACCCGATCCCGCAGGAGCCAAAGGTTGACTACGGAGCCCGGCTAACTAGGGCCGAGTATGAGCGCCGGATATCTGCACTAAATGCCTCATGCCCGACCATGCTGACTCGTGCCGAAGAGCAGCAACTTCGTAGCGCGGAATTGAGCTTGCTGATTGACTATCACCTGGGGCTCGGCTTCCCAGAGGATCGCCGAGCCCACATTCTTCGGGAGCATCGAAAGCTTGGCCGCCACTTCATCTGGCACGTTCTGGTGAGTGCTTTGCGGCACCCGCTACATCCGTCGGACGGGCTTGCGAGAGCCCAAGTTCGTGGGCTCTCCAAATTCCTGAGCGATGCGGAACTTGCCTCGCTCCTTGACCTTACTTTGGACGACGTGGCGCGACTTAAAAAGTAGGGTGCCACTTGGTCAGCCTGCTTCAAATCGGTTGAAAGCCCGTCAACGCCTGATTGAGGAGATCTCTTCCCTGCGGAGTCAGTACGTGAGGTCGCCTCGGCATGATCGCCCTTCTCCGAGGGCTCTCTTGATGGCAACCAAAGCGACTGGCTTAGAACTCTTGCCAGGCATCCAGAACAGCCTGCTTTGTCACGGGGCGCCGCGTCACCATGTTTGTCGCTTCGACCGCTGGGGCATGGGAACGAGGACGCTTCAGGGGCGCCTTCTGAATGAACGGCTTCAAGGGCCGCCGATCACGGCACCCTTGCTCAGCAGGTAATCCCTGATGGCCGGATCGTGCGCCTGGTTGAGGGGTGAGCGCCATTGCCCGGTCTCGGTGACGGCACCGAGATTGACGTTCGCATCGTGGTTGACCAGGTAGGTCACCACGTTGAGATGCCCGCCACGCACGGCGTTGATCAAGGGTGTTTCGTCGTACTCGATCACCGCATTGACGTTCGCGCGCGCGGTCACCAGCACCTTGACCACCGCGAGCTGCCCGTTCATCGACGCCGCGGTCAGCGGATTGCCGTCGCCCTCCGATGCACCGTCGACATTCGCGCCGAGGCTAAGAAGCAGGTTGATCATCGCGACGTTACCGCGCTTCGAGGCGACAATCAGCGGTGTGCCGTCGCCGGGTACGCCCGCATTGACGTCCGCGCCATTGGCGACCAGCTGCTGCACCTTGTCGACGTCGCCATCCTCGACGGCGGCGAGCAGCCGTGCCGCGGAGTCCTGCGCCGTCGTCGTCGCCCCGGCCGTGGAAACGGAGGCCGCGTCGAAACGCGGAGTGGCGACGAGGGCGAGGGGAACCGTGGTCAATACCAGCAGACCGCAGGCGAACACGGTGCCGCGCGCACCGGAGATACGATGCTTGCCATTCATGTCGATCAGTCCTCGTATACGTTGGCTCAGGGATTGCCGGCTTCCAAACACACCGGCGGAAAAAACTGGATCGTTGCGACGCCGGCCGAAAACCGCATCGGCGCCGCTGAGCAAGGCACTGGCATAGGTCATGGGGCCACCCTGTCGGGCGGCGCGTTCGTCGCAGGCCATCTCGCGGGCGAGATCCAGGTGCGAGCCGATCATCCTCAACAGGGGGTTCCACCAGAACACGGCCTGCCCCACGCGTTGGATCAGGTTCTGCCAAAGATCGCGGCGCTCGAGGTGCGCCACCTCATGCCGAAGCAGATGATCCAGATCGTCGGCTGCTAGGGTTTCGAGCAGGTAGCGGGGAATCAGGATCACCGGGCGGAGCAAGCCCACGACCATCGGCGCAACGATGGTGTCGCTGATGCGCATGGCCATCCTTCCCGGCTCTGGCCCCTGCGGCGGACGTCCGTTCCAGGACACAGAGTCGTTCCGCAGCCGGCCGGCGCGGACCATAGAGACGACCACACGCAAGGTGCCGTATGCGACACCCGCAGCCCATAGCGCCAGGAGAAGATCCCACGCGACACCCGCCGCCCCCGCTGGGACGGCGAATGACGTCGCCGCATGGGCAGGGACGGTGTCGACCACAACCTGCACGGCATGAACCGTGGACACGACCTTCGCTGTCTCGTGGCTCGCGATGGTGGAGACCCGCAGTGACGGCAGGAAGACAGCGAACGGCGCCGTCACGGCAAACAGGAACGCGAAAAGCCAGACCCAGGAGCGTACGTTTGCATCCAGATGTGGCTGGAAACGCAGTACCGCCCAGGCCGTCCCGAGCGCCACGGCGCTCTGCCAGAGGTGCTGGGACGCCATGAGCATCCCGGCCGACATCGCGTCACTCATCCTTCTTCCCTCGCGAAGGCACGCGGCCGGCATCGAGCTCGCGCCGCAGTTCGTCCAGTTCGTTCCAATCCAGTTCGTGCTCCGACAGGAGGTGCTGGGCCAGGACTTCGGGCGAGCCGTTGAAGAACTGTGCGATCAGGTGCTTTAACGCACTGCTGCGCGCCTCTTGCCGTGTGATGACCGGCTGGTAGATATATGCCCTGCCCTCCGCTTCATAGCTCACGAGGCCTTTCTTGCCGAGGATGCCGAGCATCGTGAGCACGGTGGTGTAGGCCACGGGCCGCGTCTTCGCCAGCTCGTCCGTGACCTTCCTCACCGACGCCTTCTTCAGCCGCCAGAGCACCTCGAGGATGGCTCGTTCGGATTCGGTCGGTGTCGGTGAAGGCGGTCGAGCCACGTCGAGTGCTCTCTACTAGAGAATTAGTCAATAGCTTCACAGTAGTCGAAGCATCGCCAACATGTCAACTAGATAATTAGTAATGACCCCGCGCCATGCTCATGGAGTGGCGCCGATCGACTGGTTAGCGAACACCATGGTCATGTCGCCACCGTGCTTGGGCACTTCGAACGCCGCGCGATGACCACCTACCTCTGCGGCCCAGCCTGTCAGGCCGAAACGCGTGCCGGCGACGGATACGGTCAACGCATGCGGCGCTGCGGACGTCAGAAGTTCAAACTGCCCTCGCATGCTCTCGTCCCCGTTGAAGGCAATGCTGAAGCCGCGCGCGGCCACGTCATCCGGGATGGCAGCTTCCGTGCCGCCGACGCGAACGCCAAGGACTTGCTGGCCGCCGAAACGGAAGCCGCGGATCCCCGAATTTGCCGGAAATGTGACCGTCGCCGAATCGAAGCGACCGCGGACGACCCAGTGCAGGCAGGTAACGTCGCTGGCGGCGGGCGGGGCGCAAGCCTCCAGCCTTGGCACATCCACATCCAAATCGACACGCGGTGCGTCCGTTACGTATTTCTTCCCCATCAGCGAGGCCGGCCAATGGGACTCCATCCTGGCCGAGAACGTCGCGGCACTCCGCAGCGAAGGTGCCAGACGGTAGCCCGCTTCGCCCGCGGCGACCCAGCTGGCGCCATGCTCGGCATCCTGCACGTGGTACACGTTCAAGGCCCGCGGATCGTCCGCGGTTGCCGTCGGCAGCATCGCCACCGCGACGATAGACACGGCACCCACGCACAACGCAACCACGCTCGCGGCACGACGCACCGTGCGGCCGTGGCACCACAGCATCAGGGGTAGCGCCGCCAGTAACAGGAGTGCGAGAGGAATCGTCGCCGCCGCGGCGCTGGCGGGCGAGAGCATCACGGTAAAGACTCGAATGGCCGGTACCAGCACCGCCGCGCTGACCAGCCAGCCGATCAGGTAGATCACGCCCTGCGCGGTCCGGCCACCGCGCGTCGCGCCAAGCACGCAAAGCGACAGCGACATCGCCAGCGATTGCACCAGCAGCAGTGCGCCAAGGCCCTTGCTCACGACCGTGAGGAGGACGAGCGCCAACACCTGGACGGTGGCGACCCCGACGAAGCCCGAGGCGGCAGCGGTCTCGTCGTTCTTCCATGCGAGGAGCATGGGGGCAAGCGAGAGCGCGCCGATGGCTACCCAAACCCAGGTCGCATGCGCGAGCCAAGGATCGGAGACGCCGGTAGCCATGCGCAGCAGCTTGACCACGAGCGTCGCAAGCGCAAGCGAGAGTCCGAGCAATACGAGCACCTTCAAGGTACCTGCGATCCATGCGCGCCATGTGAGCATCCGGCGGCGAACGCAGACAATGCCGCCGGCGAGGGTCAGCAACAGGGCGACGGCCGCGAGCGGCCATGCGAGCGTGGCGGGCCAACGCAATACCGCGAGATGGGCGACGTCGACGAATCCCGGCAGGGCGACAGGCGCCACCTGCTTCGCACCATCCATGCCGCGCAGCACGCCGACCGCGGCATCGCCCTGGGCCTGGACGCTTGCCTGGCTCAGATGGGCGACGTCGTCGCGCGGCGAGTGGTAACGCGACAACCCTTCGCCAAAAGCGAAGTTGAGCCCCTGTATGCCGGCGCGCCGAAACTCCGAGAAATCCGTATCGTTCGGAAGCAGCTTGTAGATCGCCGTGACGTAGGACGCCGACGACACCGGCGACACGTTACGCAGGTAACTGCCGACTAGCTGGCCACTCGACGGTCCCGCCTCGAACATCACCGAGGGTCCGGAGGTACCACGTGCTTCCAGGTTGATGTCGTACGCCGGATTGCCGATTACACCCGGCGTCACTGCCAGCAGTCGCGCGCCCAGCAATCCCGCTTCCTCGCCGTCGGTGACGATCAGCTGCAGGCCCGGATGGAAAGGTTGCACGGTATCCATCCTGGCCAGTTCGAGCAGAATGCCCACGTTCGCCAGGTCGTCGGCGATACCGGGCCCCGCCCCCACGGAATCGTAATGCGCGCTCACAGCGACGAGGCCGCCTCGCGCGATATCGCCGTCGCGGGTGGCGACAATGTTGTGCACGATCGCGCAATCGGCACCGCCCCGCCCCGTGACACAGGACGGCCCGGAAACCACTTTGGCCGTATAGCCGAGCCGCTGGAAAGCTTGGATCAGCCCGTTGCGCATGGCGGCATGGGCGTCGCTGCCGAGGGGACGAGGACGTTCGTCGCCCGCGACGGCGCGGGCGGCGTCGATGGCCCGGACGGCCGAAAAGGTGGTCGCCGGTGCGGTTGCCGGCTGCACCCTCGCGGTGTCTAGCGGCCCGAACGACGACCAGACGATCGCGATGAGCCCGAGGAGTGCCACGCCCGGCAACGCGAACCCTAACGGACGGCCGATGGAGAACGAAGAGCGCATGGAGTTCCCTTTCTATGCGAGGAGCGTGTTGTCAGGCGACGTCAGGAGCGAATGGCTTCGCCGGGAGGAACCGCTGTTGCACGCAGGGCCGGCCCCAAGGCGGCGAACTGTCCCGCGCCGCAGAGGAGCACGGCACTGATGGGCAGGAAGTACCAGGGCATGCGCTGCATTTCGTAATGCGCGAGAAGGTAACCGTTGATGCCGTACGCCAGCGCGACACCGACAACCACGCCCGCGGCGCTGAGGATCAGGTTCTCGGTGAGGAAGTAACTGAGAATGTCGCCCCGCGTGGCACCCACGGCACGGCGTACACCGATCTGCCGGCGCCGCTGCTGGACCCAGAAGCTGCTGAGGCCGACGATGCCGAAGATGGTCACCGCGAGCATGACCACGCAGACCAGCACCAGCAGCCACGCCATGCTGCTCATTTCGGCGAAATAGTCGTCGCGAATCTGGCTGTAGGTCTGCGTTTCCAGGACGGCCGCGGGATCGAGCCGGGCCAGCGCGTCCGCACCCTCGCGCAGCACGCGCTCCCTGTCCTGCGGCGCGCTGCGCAAAACGTACTTCTTCAGCAGCGCATTCGGTTGCACGGGGAAGAACACACTGGAGTACATGCCCCGGTTGCTGCTGAACGACGGGTCCTGGGCAAGCACGTCGGCAACGACGCCCACCACCGTCCAGGAGGCGTCGCGGGCATAGATTTGCTTGCCTAGCGCGCCCTCGCCCGGCCACAGGCGCCGGGCATCGCTCTGCGTCACGACGGCGACATGGCTGGTCGGCAGGCCTTCGACTACATTGCCATCGGCGTACTCGCCGTCGCGGAACAATCGCCCTTCGATCAGGCGCAAACCGAGCGTCTCCGCCCCGTCGCGGCCAAGGAAATACTTCGCGCTGTTGACCGTGGCCTTGCCCTCGGGCGTGGTGGCGAAGCCGGCAAGCTTCGAACTCTGGTCCAGCGGCACGGAACTGACCGCCGCCGCCGCGGACACGCCGCTCACGCCGCGCAGCGCCGCGACATTGCGCGGCACCACGTCGGCAGCGGCGCGTGTTTCGGTGCCCTGCACCGTGACGACCGACAGCGCGGACTCCTCGATGCCGTTGGGCAGCTGGATGTCGCCCACGCGCTGGCCGATCATGAATACCGCGTTGCACAACACGGCGCAGGTCAGTGCGATCTCGAGCACAATCAGCGACGCGGGAATGTAGTGGCTCTTCAGGGCCGAGAGGATCGGGCGAAATTGCAGGGTCGGAAAGGCCATCGTCATTCGCCTCATGCTCTCTTGAGTTGCGGTGCGGGCGAAAGGATGCACGCCCGCCATGCCGGAAGGAGTCCGGCGACAAGGCTCGCCACCACGGCCACCACGAAGGTGAACACGAACATTTCCGCGTCCATGTGCGCCAGTCCCGCGTATTCGGCGGGCTGCCGGCGGATCAGCCAGAGTCCCGCCTCTGTGAACAGAAGGCCGGCAAGACCGCCGGCGAGGCCGACGATACCCGCCTCCACGAGGAACTGGACGAAGATCTCCCTGCGCGTGGCGCCCAGCGCGCGGCGCACTCCGATTTCCCCGCTCCGCCGCAGGCACTTGGCGAGCAGCAGCCCCACCGTGTTGACGACGCAGATGACGAGGAAGCCGAACGCGAGTCCTGCCTGCAGGCGCACGTCGTCCGGAACCACTTCCTGACTGCGCATCCATGCCATCAGCCCCGAGAGAGCGGTGCGCGATTGCTCGAAGCGGCCCTGCTTCGCCTGCGCGCTCGCGTAGCGCGACAGGTAAGAACGATAGGCTTCGGGATCGGAGGTCTGCACCCATACGCCCAGCCAGATGGCCGGTGCCGTCTCCAGCGGTGCGCCATCGTCGGGGCCGTAGGTGAAGACGTTCTTCGGCTCGATCCCCACGGCCCGTGCCGACTGCAAGGGTAAGAACACCGCATCGCCCTCGCCGTAGCTGCGCCCGCCCAGGTGCATGGCGTAGAACCTCGGCTGCGGCGCCCAGTGGCCGAGCACCCCGACGATGCGGAAGTCGTGGTCGTTGACGCGGATGCTCCGCCCCACACTGTTCATGCCGCCGAACAGTTTCTGGTTCAAGTAATCGGCGATCACCACCACCTGGGCGCGGCCCTCTTCGTCACCCGCGCTCCAGCCGGCGCCATAGCGGAACGGCGCGTCGAACATGCGGAAGAAATCCGCCGTGGCCATCACGCCGTCACCGAAGAACGGGCGCTGTTCCGGCGTGGCGGGCGTCAGTTTCACTTCGGTCATGGCCATCGCCGCCTGCGCATCGCCGCGCCGGTCGCGCAGCAGGTTCATCGCATCCGCGTAGCTCATCAGCCAGGGCATCTTCCCGCTGCGCGAGAACGGCTGGTCGCGCGGGAACGGGTCCACCTGCGGATAAAACAGCGTGGCGCTCTTCTGCGGAAGCGGGTCGCCGGAAAGCAGGCGAAGCACGGTCAGCGTGGTAATGCACGCGCCGATCCCGAGGCCTAGCATCAACACCATGAGAACGGTGAGCGTCTTGTGGCTCTTTAGGCTGCGAACGGCCAGATTGATGTAATACACAAACATCATCAGCTCCCTCTGAATGCGATGTGGTGCGCAGGGATATTTGCACATTCATTGATCAGTGAGAACTGATCCATGCACACTTCCGCAAATCGAATGAAACCTTGTCCGGTAGTTGCCGATTTAGCCCATGCCCGTCGGGAAAACTTTTCATGCAGCATCCGCATACCCTCGCTCCGGCTTCCCCATGGCTTCTTTCGCTCCGTCCCGCCCCCGCGTCGACGCTGAAGCTGTTCGCCTTCCCTTACTCCGGCGGCAGCGCTTCCTCGTATGCGCACTGGCGTTCGACGCTCGACCCCACGATCGAACTGCATGCTGCGCAACTGCCGGGCCGCGCGATGCGGATGGCCGAGCCGCCCGTGCAGGCCATGGACGAACTCGTCGAACATCTTTTCCACGCCATCGTTCCCCTGCTCGACAAGCCGTATGTGTTCTTCGGCCATAGCAACGGCGTGCTCATGGCCTTCGCTCTCGCCAATCGACTGCTTCATGAAGGCATGCCTCCGCCGGCGGGATTGGTGCTGTCGGGAAAGGCACCGCCAGGTGCCTCGCCGGTAACCGATCCGATCAACGAACTGCCGGACGACGCCTTTCTCGCGCACCTGCGCAAACTGGGCGGCACGCCGCGCGAGCTGCTGGACGACGCGGCGATCATGCAGTTGTTCATGCCCATCATCCGGGCCGACTTCGCCGTGGGCGAACGCTTCACCCTGCCCCGCTTGCATCCCGCGCTCGCCGCGATTCCCACGCTCGTGCTCGCCGGCGCCGACGACGAGACGACGCCGGACGAAGTATTCGCCTGGACAGACATCTTCCCGCGCGCGGAGACGGCGTGTCTGCACGGCGGCCATTTTTTCATCCATACCGACGAGCGCTTTCCCGCCCGCCTGAACGCGTTCTGCCGCGAGGCCATCACCACGCCTCGCCCGCAAGCCGACGGCTGAGCGTGCTCCGCGCGATCATGAAAAGGATGCACGGAAGCTCCTTCTTCCGGTTCGCTGCCACGCGACTGAGTATTCGGCGAACCACCGGATCGCTCATGTCGGCGAGGCGGTTGATCGGCGTTCTGAAGCAATGGGCCAGAGTGAATCCCATCGAGGTGTCCGCCGGATCGATGCCGTGCCACCAGAACGGTGGAATGTAGACCGAGTCGCCGGCTTCGATGACGCCTTCGTACTTCACCAGCGGCAGTTCCGCGGGGAAGAACTTGGCGCCGCACGGCGTGTGGTGCAGGTTGGATTCGATCAGCTGGCTATAAGGCCACCAGTTCTGCTGCGTGAGGCGAAACATGGAAATGCGCTTGCTGCCGGCGATCTGCGTGGTGATCGTCTCGTCGAAGGAATGGTAGTGCCAGTCCGTGGACGCGTTGCGGTATACGAATAGCCGGTTCCTCGGGAACTGTCGCGGCGCCTTGTCCAGTCCGGCGTCTAGGAACGGGTAATCGCCCAGGTCCTTCGCCCAGGTCGGCGGCAGCGCGATCGACGGGATCGAGCACGTGCTGCCGGGATCGGCGTCGCGCATCTGCCGCAGTCCGTCGGCCAGCCGCGTCTTGCGCGCGGTATAGCGATAGTAGGCATCGGCGGGTTGCGGGTTGAACGTGTCGGACATCTTCACCTCGCGATCCTCCGCGAGGTTTTCGAGGTGCCCCGGCTCGTTCCATAGACGCAGCGCGGGCCAGTGCCGGGCGGCGCCCTTGATCAGCAGCGGCACGTGGCGGCCCACGTGCCGGCTGCGGAAGGTATCCGGGTCCAGGTCGGCGACATCGATCGTCGCCAGCGGCTTCACCACGCCCGGTACGCGGTCGATCACGCGCACGATGTCGTCGTTCATGCAGGTCGTCTCCCCGGTCACGAGCGAAGTCCTCCGAACATGCGGGCCAGCGCGGCCATGCGCTCCGGCGTGGCGTACTGGGCAAGCGTCGCGCAGCACGCCGCGAATTCGGCCACGCCCTCGTCGAGCAATCGGTCCGGATGGATCGCCGTGGACGGCTTGCGCCATTCCAGGCTGTACATGTCCGGAGCGTTCTGCAGGATGAAGCCGAACACGTCGCGCCAGGACAAGGTCTTCATCTGCAGGACCAGGTGCACGCTCTCGTCGATGTTCTCGGTGGTGTGCCAGTACCCGCGTGGAACGAACAGCACCGAGCCCGGTACCAGGTCGATGGTGTCCCAGGTGTCGGGCGACTCGACGGGACGCGAGGGGTCGGTCAGCTGGTGGCGGATTTCCGGACGGCTTTCGGCGCCGGCCTGTCCGCTGGCGGTGGGCCATTCCACGTGTTCGTTCGGCGCAACGTGCCAGCGCTTCGTGCCGCGCACCTGCACGACGAAGATCTCCTGCGGGTCCCAATGCCAGGAAAGCCCCCTGCCCGGCATCGAGGCAAAGGCATTCACCTGCGTCGTGCCGGGAATCAGGCCGAAGGCGCGGTCCAGCGCGCCGCACCAGCGGCGCGTCGCATCGGTGGCGATGCGCGACAGATAGATTGTGCACGCGCCGCGATACAGTTCCACGGCCCGCTCCGGCGTGATGTCCAGCTCGCTGGGTTTCTTTTCGCGGGTATGGTCCGCGCGCAGCGATCCCTGCACGGGGCAACGGGCCAGCGCCTCGATGTCCGCGAACTCGGGCTGGTCGATCAGTTCGACGAGCCGGCCCGGGTCGCCGGTGAAGTGGCGAAAGCCCCCCGGCCACGCCTCCTCCAGGAAACGCGTCAGGCCCAGCGGATGGAGCAGGCCCGCGACGCGATCGGCGTCGGTCAGCTCCGTGGCATTGGCCGCACCGAGTGCGCTCATGGTGTCGCCCCCTCTTTCACGATGGATATCCTGCTGGCTTTCTCCGCGCGCACCCTGCCCAGCTCGAAATCGATGCGCCGGTCGGCCACGTCGAAGTAGCGATCGTCATGGGTCACCGCCACGACCGTCTTCCCGCTCGCGCGGAGCCAGGGAAGGATCTCTTTGTAGAATACGTCGCGGTAATGCGGATCCTGGTCGGCGGCCCACTCGTCCAGCACGTAGACCTGCTTGTGCTGGGCGATGGCCGACACCAGCGCGAGGCGCTTCTTCTGTCCCTGCGACAGCCGCACCGTGCCGAAGACGCCGTCGCGGACCTCGACCAGGTCGTGCAGGTTGAAACGCCGGAGCAGTTCGCGCACTTCCTTGTCGTCGGCGGCCTGGCCATCCGGGTCGAGGACCTGGCTGAACAGGTAGAAGTCGGCCAGCACCGTGGAGAACAACGCCATGTAGCCTGCCTTGTCGGTCCAGTCCAGCGGCACGCCGTCGACGAGGATGTGCCCGCGGCTGGGCTGGTGCAGGCCCAGCAGGAGCTTGATGAAGGTGGACTTGCCGCTGCCGTTCCCTCCCGTCACGAACAGCGTTTCGCCGCGGCGTATCTCCAGGTCGAGGGGACCCAGGACGAACGGTTCCTCGCTACCCTCGCGCTGGTAGACGTATTCGACGCCGCTGAGGCGGATCGTCGTCCATGCCATCGGGGCGGACACCGGCGTGTCCATGGCCAGTTCCTCGTCGATGCGCAGGCTTTCGATCTTGCGCATCGACACGCGGGCGACGGTGAACGCCTGGATGAGGTTCATCACCACCGCGAACGGACTGGCGAGATAGGTCACGATCAGCGCGTAGTCCATGACCACGGCCTGGTCGCCCAGGCGTCGTCCCGCCTCCATCAGCACGCCCAGCAGGAGGAAGATCAGTGCCACGGTCACCCCCCGGTTCACGTCCCACAGGAAGCGGAACGCCTGCTCGTCGCCGCGCAGGCGCGCCGCCTTGTGACGCAATTCGCGATCGTAGTAGAAGGCCTTGCGCGCGCCGTCGATGGCCAGCTGAGCGCTGCCTTCCAGCATGCCCTTGTAGCCTTCCATCATGGCGTCCTGGCCTTCGCGCAACGCGCGGCCAAAGCGCGACAACCTCGCGATCAGCGTGCGCGAGATCAGGAACGACACGCCGATGGCGATGGCCAGCACCACGAACAGGCGCGGCGACAGCCAGCACAGGTAGGACAGGCAGCTGACCAGCAGCACCACGTTGAACACGAAAGTGGGCAGTTCGGAGAACATGCTCGACAGGCTGGTCACGTCGCTGTTGAGCACGTTGTAGAGCCGCGAGGTGCCGGCGGCTTCCAGCCGTTCGTACGAGGTGCCGAGGATGCGCCGGATCAGCGAGGTGCGGATCTCGAACACGGCCCGCGCACTCAGGCGCGACAACAGCAGCGAGGTGCCGACCGTGGCCCCTACCAGCACCAGCCAGGTCAGTCCGTAGACCAGGGGATCGAACGACTGGAAGTGGTTCGCCTTGGCCCGCGAGATGGTCGTGAAGAGGCTCAGTACCAGCAAGGCGGAGGCCGTGCTGAGCACCGCCGCGACGATCAGCAGCTTGCCGAGCTTGCGAACGAAATACGTGAACATGTTGCTGCGTTCCTTCGTCATGAGCATGCCTTTTCGGGTAACTCGGTGGCGTGGGCCGGCACCACGGCATCCAGCGCCATCAATCGGTTCCTCACATCCTCGATCCAGCGCGGCTGCTCGAGGATGCCGCGGTGGTCGCAATCGGCCACCGTCGTGTCGTGCCGCACGTCGCCCAGTCGCGACCAGTCGCGCAGCGATCCGCCCGCGACGCTGTGCGCCGCCCGCCACACGTACAGGGGAAGATCGCTGCGCTGCCATTGCAGCGTGCGCATGGCGGCCTCGTGATGCAGCCGCGCCCAGGCACGGTACTCGGGTGCGTCCATGTCGGCGCCCCGTTCGCCCGGCCGTATCGCTTCCCTTTCCACGAAAGCCAGGGCGGCACGGCGCGAATCCGCATCGAGCGACGCGAACAGCTGCGTCCAGCGGGCTTCCATCGCGGACCCGGCGAACCGGGCCATGGCGTCGTCCGCGCCATCGTGGCGAACGTCGCCTTTCCATGCGGCCGGCACCGGCCGGTGCACGTCCACGAGGCCGACGAAGCGAACCTCGCAACGATCCCGGAGTTCCCGTGCGGCGAGGAAGGCGAGATCGCCGCCGATCGACCAGCCAAGTAGCGCGACCGGCCCGCCGTCGACCGCGCCGGCGATATGCCGCGCGTACATCGCGCCGAGTTCGCGCATGTCGGCACTGCCCCAGCGATGCTCGGTCAGGGTGTGGCATACGTAGCGCGTCACCTGGCGATCGCCACGCAACGCTTCGGCCAGCGCGTGAGTCTCCCGCGTATTGGCGAAGAGGCCCGGCAAAACGAACAGCGGCACCGCCCCCTTGCGGCCGGTGGACGTGTCGACGTGGATGGCGCGCCGGTCCGGCAGCTTTCCGGCTGGCTCCGCGACAGGCTGCGACGGCGCGGGATGCAACGTGGCCGCGAGCGAACGCAGCGTCGGGTGCGTGAACACCGCGGCCAGGGCAAGCTCCGCCGCCAGTTCCTTACGCACGCGCGTCACCAGGCGCACGGCAAGCAAGGAATGACCGCCCAGCTGGAAGAAATGATCGTCCCTTCCGATCCTCGCCACGCCGAGGAGATCGGCCCAGATGTGGGCGAGGCCATGCTCGATGTCGCCTTCGGGCGGAACGAAGCCCGTGGAAGGCAGGCTTGCGGCGCCGGGAAGTGGCAAGGCCTTGCGATCCACCTTTCCGCCCGGCGTCAGCGGCCATGCGTCGAGCCGCACGAAAGCGGCGGGGCGCATGTAGGGCGGCAAGGCCTGCGCCGCGTGGCGATGCAGGTCGTCCGGGGCCAGCGCCTCGTCCGCCAGGTAGTACGTCACCAGGCGCCGCTCCGATCCGTCCTCGCCCAGCGCGGTGGTCATGACGTCGCCGATCCCCTCGAGCCTTGCCATGACCGTGTCGATCTCCCCGGGCTCGATGCGGAAGCCGCGGATCTTCACCTGGTCGTCGTTGCGGCCCAGGTATTCGAGGCAGCCATCCTTCAGCCAGCGCACCATGTCGCCGGTGCGATACGTGCGCGCCGCGCCGGTGCCCGCGAAGCGCTCCGCGGTCGGGGCCGGCAGATTGAGATAGCCGCGAGCGAGTTGTACGCCACCGATGTGTAGCTCGCCGGCCACCCCCACGGGCACCGGCTGGCCATGCTCGTCGAGCACGCGCAGTCGCACGTTCGGATGCGCGCGTCCGATGCGCCGCCAGTCGCCGGGCGTGCCGTCGGCCACGTGTTGGCACACGCTCACCGTCGCTTCCGTCGGTCCATAGGTGTTGACCAGTCGCGGCGGTGCCGAGTGTACGAACCACGCCTGCAATGCGCCCTCGCCCACCGCCTCGCCGCCGATGACGACGGCGCGCACGCAAGCCGGCGGCGGCACGCCTTCGAGTGCGAGTTGCGTCCAGAACTGGGTAGGCAGGTCGACGATGTCGATGCGCTGCGCATCGCACAGCGCCCAGAAGGTTTCCGCATCGGCCAGCCAGGCATCGTCGCGCAGCACGAGGGTCGCACCGTGGGTGAGGCTGCCCAGGATTTCCTCCACGGCGGTGTCGAAGGAGAGCGCGGCGAACTGCAGGACGCGTGTGCCGCTCCCCAGGTCGAGCGACGCGGCGAAGGCGGCCAGCTGGTTGACCACCGCGCCGTGTTCGACCATTACGCCCTTCGGCGTGCCGGTCGAGCCGGAGGTGTAGATCACGTAAGCCAGCGGGCTTGCGTCGGGATCGTCGTCGACCTGGTTGGACGCGCTCGCCGCGCGCCACGAGGCGGCATCCGCGCCGAGGTCGATCACGGTGGCGCCCGCCGGCAGCGAACGAAGCAGTTCCACCGGCATGCCGCCCTCGCCGAGCAAGGCCGCGGGCGCGCTGTCGCGCAACATGTGGGCCAGACGGGAGGCGGGGTAATCCGGGTCCAGCGGCACGTAAGCGGCACCGGCCTTCAAGGTCGCGAGCATGCCGACCAGCATCTCCGGACTGCGCCTCGCATGCAGCGCGACACGTGTTTCCGCGCCCACGCCGGCTGCGCGCAATACATGTGCCAGGCGGTTCGCCTCCTCGTTCAACCCGGCATAGCTCATCCGGCGCCCGCCCTGTTCGATGGCTACGCGGTCGGGGTGGGCGGCCGCCTGGGCCTCGAACCGTCGATGGATCAGCATCGGACCGGACAAGGGCGCCACGGTACCGGCGAAGGCCTCGATCCGCGCGATGCCGGCCGCGTCCAGTATGGGCAGGCGCGACACCGTGGCGGCGGGATCGCGAACCATGCCGTCGAACACCTGCCGCAGGCTGTCGATCCATCCCTGCACCGTGTCGCGATCGTAGAGATCGGTGGCGAACTCGATGCCACCGCTCAGCGCGCCTCCGCTTTCGCTCAGCGACAGCGACGCGTCGAACTGGGTCACGCGGTGTCCCGAACCCAGGGGTGCCGCGACGATGCCGGGCAGGAGCGTGCCGCTACCGTCCGGGGTGTTGTCGAAGGCGAACGTGGTCTGGAACAGCGGTCCGTGGGCCAGGCTGCGTTCCGGCCGCGCGGCTTCCACCACCTGTTCGAACGGCAGGTCCTGGTTGGCCTGCGCGCCGAGGGTCACCGCGCGAACGCGTTCGAGCAGGCCGGCGACGGTCGGATCGTCTTCGAGGGAAACGCGCAGCGCCAGCGTGTTCACGAAGAACCCGACCAGCGGCTCGACGTCGACGTGCGTGCGGTTCGCCACCGGCGTGCCGATCACCAGGTCGCGCTGGCCGGCATATCGCGCGAGCAGCACGGTCCAGCCTGCGAGCAGGGTCATGAACAGGGTCGTGTCGTGGCGGCGCGACAAGGCATGCAGCGCCGCCGTGAGTTCGGGCGCGAGCGTGAAGGACAGGCGATCTCCCGCATAGCTTTGCGCGGGCGGACGCGGCCGGTCGCCCGGAAACGTGGTCAGCGTGGGCGCACCGTCGAGTCGTGCCTTCCAGTACGCGGCCTGAGCCTCCAGCGTATCGCCTGCCAGCCACTGCCGCTGCCACAGCGCATAGTCGGCGTACTGCACCGCCAGCGGCGGCAGGGGATCGGCGCCGCCGCCGGCGAACGCCGCGTACAGGGTCGTCAGTTCGCGCAGCAGGACGCCCAGCGACCATCCGTCGGAAACGATGTGGTGCATGGTCACCAGCAGCGCGTGGTCGTCGTCGCCCATGACGACGACCCGAGCGCGGATCAAGGGCCCGCGTGCCAGGTCGAAGCCGCCCTCGCGCTCCTCGCGCACGTGGCGCGCGAGCTCGTCGTCCTGCACCGCGGACGGCAGCCCGCGCAGGTCGTGCAGCCGCCACGCGATGCCGGCATCGTCGGCGGCAACGACCTGGCGGGGCAGACCCTCGCGTGCCACGAAGACGGTGCGCAGGTTCTCATGGCGCGCGACGATGCGATCGAGGGCCCTGCGCAGCGTACCCACGTCGAGCTCGCCACGCAGACGCAGGGCAAGAGGCATGTGGTAGGCGCGACTCGCTGCCGGGTCCAGCTGGTCGAGGAACCACAGCCGCTGTTGCGCCCAGGACACCGGCACCGCCTCCGTGCGCGCCTGCCGCCGCAGTGCCGGCCGCGTGTTCGCGCCGGCCTGCTGCGCCACGGTGGCCAGCGCCGCGAGGGTGGGATGCGCGAACACGTCGTGCAGCCCGACCTCCACGCCCAGCGTGGAGCGCATGCGCGACAGGACCTGCACCGCGAGCAGCGAATGCCCCCCGCGCTCGAAGAAGTGATCGTGGCGACCGATCCGCGAGGCGCCCAGCACGTCGCGCCAGATTGCCGCGAGCGCCGTCTCCACGGGGCCTTCCGGCGGAGCGAAGGCGCCCTCGTCGCCGAACGTCGGCGCGGGAAGCACCCGGCGATCCAGCTTGCCGTTCGCATTCAGCGGAAGCGCATCCATGAACACGATGGCCGCCGGCACCATGTACGGGGGCAAGGCTTCCGCGAGCATCCCGCGCAACCACGCGCGCCGGGCCGGCTCGGTGCCGGCGGCGTTCCTGCCGGCGTCGCCGAGGACGACATAGGCCGCCAGCTGCATGCCGCGGCGCGGATCGTCCACGGTGACGACCCCTGCCTCCTCGATCCCAGGCAGCGCCATGAGCGCATGCTCGATCTCGCCGGGCTCGATGCGGAACCCGCGGATCTTCACCTGCTGGTCGGCGCGGCCGAGGTACTGGAGGTTGCCGTCGGGCAGCCATCGCGCGATGTCTCCCGTGCGATACAGGCGGGCGCCTTCCCGGCCGGCGAACGGATCGGCGAGGAAACGTTCGCGGGTCAGCTCGTCGCGATGCAGGTATCCCCGCGCCACGCCATCGCCGCCGGCATGGAGTTCGCCCACCGCGCCCCATGGCAGCAGTTCGCCGCCCCGTCCGAGCACATGGCAGGTGGTGTTTCCGATGGGACGGCCGATCGGACAGCCGTTGACCAGCACCTCGCGCACCTCGAAGGCGGTGGTGTAGGCCGTGTTCTCCGTCGGTCCATAGATATTGACCAGATGGCGGGGCTTGCCGGCTTCCACGACGCGATTGACGGCCGAAGGCTCGGCGGCCTCGCCGCCGAAGAACAGCCAGGTGAGGCCACCGAACATGCCCGGCGCCACGTTCACCGTCTGGTTGAACAGCGAGGTCGTCAGCCACAGCACCGTGATGCCGCGCCGAGCGATGGCATCGGCGAGGCGCTCGGGCACGACGAGCGTTTCCGCGTCCACGACATCGAGCGTCGCGCCGTTCAGCAGTGCGGCCCAGACCTCGTACGTGGAGGCGTCGAAGGCGCTGTTCGAGCTTTGCGCCACGACGTCGTGCGGCTCGATGTGCATGTAGTCGGTGCCGCATACGAGGCGCAGGATGCCGCGCTGCTCGATCATCACGCCCTTGGGCTGCCCGGTCGAGCCGGAGGTGTACATGACATAGGCGAGACGCTCCCTGCCCCCGCGAAGGGCCGGCGCCGGCGGCAGCGGCGTTTTCAGGTCGAACAGGTCCACCGCCACGCATTCGCCGTCGAGCCCCGCGAGCGCCGCCTGCCGCGCACTGCTGCACAGGATCGTGCGGCATCCGGCATCCCTCGCCACGATGCCGACGCGGGCCGCCGGCATCGAGAGGTCCATCGGCACATACGCGCCGCCGGCACGCAGGATCGCCAGCATGCACACGATCATGTCGATGCCGCGATCCAGGTAGATCCCCACCAGTTCCTCGTCGCCGACGCCGCGCGCGCACAGGTAGGCCGCCAGCCGCTCCACCCGGGCATCGAGTTGCGCATAGGTCAGCGACGAGGCGCCGTCGGCCACGGCGATCCTGTCCGCATGCATCGCTGCCTGCCGGCGGAATTCGGTGGGGATGTCGGAAGCCGGATAGGCGCGGCGCGTATCGTTCGCATCGTGCAGGAGCCGCCGCCGTTCGCCCGCGTCGATCATGGCGTGGGCCGCCATGGGTGCGTCGGGTGCCGCTACGATCTCGCCGAGCAGCGTCGCGTAATGCCCCGCCATGCGCTCGATGGTGGCCGCGTCGAAGAGGTCGGTGCTGTATTCCCAGCTGGCGGTCATGCCGCCGTCCTTCTCCACGAGGCTCAGGGTCAGGTCGAACTTGGCGGTGTGCTGCGACAGGACGATGGACGACAGTTCCACGCCGGGCAGCCGCATCGTTCCCGACGGGGCGTTCTGCAGGGCGAACATCACCTGGCACAGCGGGGGATGCGCCGCCGAGCGTTCGGGATTGAGGGTTTCCACCAGCAGGTCGAACGGCACGCCCTGGTGATCGTAGTCGCGCGCCATCCGCGCGGTGGCCTCGCGCAGTGCGGCACGAAAGGACTGCGCGGGATCGATGCGGTTGCGCAGTACCAGGGTGTTGACGAAGAAGCCGAGCAACCCTTCCAGCTCGGGCCGCGTCCGGTTGGCCACCGGTGTGCCGAACACGATGTCGTCTTCATGGCTCCAGCGCGACAGCAGGAGCGCGAAGGCCAGTTGCAGCGCGATGAACGGCGTCGCCCCCTCTTCCACGCACAGGCTGGCGAGTGCGCCCGTCACGCTCCGGTCGAGGCCGGAAACGTAGACCGCGCCTTCGAAACGCTGCTTCGCCGGCCGCGGACGATCGGTCGGCAAGCCATGCAGGTGGGGAATGCCGCGCAATCGATCCGACCAGTAGTCGAGGTCGGCGGCGAGCCCGCCCGTGGCGGCCCATTCGGCCTGCCATGCGGCGTAATCGCCGTACTGCACGTCGAGCGGCGGCAGGTCGACCGGACCGCCGAGCACGCGGGCAGCGTACAGCGCGGCGAATTCGCGCACGAGCATGCCCGTGGACCAGCCGTCGGAAGCGATGTGGTGGATGTTGAAGAGCAAGGCATGCTCTTCGCTGCCGAGGCGGAACAGCGTGGCGCGCACGATCGGACCGTGGGCCAGGTCGAAAGGCTCGGCCAGCATGCCGTCCATGCGCTCGCGCAGGAGGTCCTCGCCGATCGCCTCGTCACCCATGGCGAACGTGCCGGGCGGCAGGACACGGCAGCAAGGCAGGCCGCCCTCTTCCGCGTACACGGTCCGGAGCACTTCGTGCCGCGCGACGATCGTCTCCAGCGCATGGGCCACGGCATCGCGATCCAGCGCACCGCGCAGCCTCAGCGCCACCGGCATGGCGTAGCTCGCCCCCGCCGTGCCGACCCGGTCGATCAGCCACAGCCGCTTTTGCGCGAACGACAGTGCATGCGTCGAGGCGTCGCGCGCGGTCACCGGCCCCGGCCCCGTCGCCGCGCGCGCATGACGTTTCAGGAACGCGACCAGTTCGTCGCGCCGCGAGCGGATGGCCGCCGCCAGCTCGTCCGTGATGGCGCCCCCGGCAGCGCGCGTGGTGAGCCGGCCATCCTTCAGCCCCAGCTGGATGCCCGCCGTGTCCAGCCGGTTGATCAAGCCAACGATGTCGCTCATGGTGTCACCACTCCAGCTCTTCCGTGCCCGGCGCCAGGTCGGCCGTCGTGGCGACCCGGCCGGCCGCCGTGACCAGCGCGGCCATTTCGCGCACGGTGCGTGCCTGCATGAGTTCCGACACGGCGACGTCCACGCCGAACCGGTCCCTGATCCGCAACAGGAGACGAGTGAGCAGCAGCGAATGCCCGCCGAGCGCGAAGAAGTCCGCTTCCACGCTGACGTGCCGGCGTTCCAGCACGGCGTCCCACAGGTCGCGCACTTCCGCTTCGACGGCATCCGCCGGCTCCGTATGCCCGGCCGCCGAGGCGAAGTCGGCCGGCGGAAGCGCGGCGAGATCGACCTTGCGGTTCGCCGTCATCGGCAACGCGTCCAGGCGAACCCATGCCGACGGCCGCATGTAACCGGGCAGGCGCGCACGCGCATGGGCGATCAGCTCTGCCGGTACGCCATTGCCCGTCGCGTCGTCGAGCACCACGTAGGCCACCAGGCAGCGGTCGCCTTCCGCGTTCGTCGCGGCGACCACGACGTTGTCGCGCATGCCCGGCGCCGAGCCGATCGCGTGCCGGACCTCGTCGACCTCGACGCGATACCCGCGGATCTTCACCTGCGAGTCCGCACGCCCGACGAATTCCAGCTGGCCGTCGCCGAGGACGCGCACCACGTCGCCCGTGCGATACAGGCGCTCCGCGATGTCCGCGACCGTGCCGGGTTCGAGGAAGGCCTCCGCCGTGCGTTCCGGTTGGCCCAGGTACCCCGGCGATACGGCGGCACCGGCGAGGTAAAGCTCGCCCGCCACGCCACACGGCACGGGCCGGCGGTCCTTGCCCAGCACGTGGCAGCCGACGTGATCGAACGGACGTCCGAGCGGCACGCCCGCATGCCGCGCCGGCGAGTCGAGCAGGTCGCGGGTATCGAACGCCGTGGCCGACACCGTCGTCTCGGTCGGACCATAGCTGTTGACGAGCATGGTCGACGCGCCCCAACGGGCCAGCCATCGATCGGCGTGACGGCGTTGCATCGCTTCCCCGCCTGCCGTGACCAGGCGCAGCCGCGCGGTCCCGGACGCAGGCAGCGCATCGCACAGCAGGGCCCAGTAGGCGGTGGGCAGGCAGAGCACGTCGATGGCCTTGCGCTCGACCGTCTCCCACAGCTCTGCCGCGTCGGGCAGGTGCGGTGCGCTGCGAAGCACGAGGGTTCCGCCGCAGAACAGGCTGTACAGGAGTTCCTTGATGAAGATGTCGAAGCCCGTGTTGGACACCTGCAGCACGCGTTCGCCGGGGCGCAGCGCCAGCCTGCGGATGCAGCCGCGCAGATACGCCATCGCATTGCCGTGCGTGACGACGACACCTTTGGGCCTGCCCGTGGAGCCCGAGGTATGGATGACGTAAGCCGGATCGGCGGCGGTCACCACGGCGTCGCCCGCCGGGGGCGCCGACGCGGGCGTGTCGAAGAGCCTCGCGAGGTCGCCTTCGGTCAGCACGTGCCGGATACCCGCGTCCGCCACGATGTCGCGGCGACGCGAGGCGGGCTGGTCGGCATCCAGCGGAACGAAGACGGCACCCAGGCGAAGCACGCCGAGCCATGCCGCGAGCATGCCGGGCGAAGGCCGGAGATCGAAGCCGACGAGGTCGCCCTTGCCGATGCCCAGTCCGTGCAGGGCGGCGGCCGCCTGCATGCTGCGCTCGTGCAGGCCGGCGAAGGTCAGCATCGTGTCGCCCTGCTCCACCGCCGGGCATTCGCCGTGGGAACGTACCATCTCGGCGAACCGCGCCGTCAGGCTGTCGTCCGGTGCGACGTCTTCCACATGGCGGGCCAGCAGCGCCGCGAGCCGCGCATCCTCGCCCGAGAGCACGTCCGCCCGTTCGTCGACACCGCCGAGCATGGCCTGCAGCGCGGCCAAGAGGTAATCCTGGAAGCGCCGCGCGAACGCCGCGTCGAAGCGGGTGCCGTCGTAGACGAGGTTGATCTGCCCGAGCGACCGCTCCATGTCGGTGACGATGAAGGCGACGCCGATGCCGATGTCGTTGAACTCGAAGCTGCGCCGCTCGCGCGCCGCCGTCACGCCGATATCGTCGGCGTCGTCCACCACGGAGAAGTGGTTGTAGGTGAAACAGGTTTCGAACAGTTCGCGGTCGCCGCGCTGGCGCTTGATGTCCGCCAGCGGATAGAAGCGTCGCGCCCAGATGGCGGACTCGCCCTGGAACACGTCGAGGACCAGCTCGCGCCAGGTCTGCGTGCCGACGCCGAGGCGCAGCGGATGCCGCGACACGTACAGGCCGATCAGGTCCTCGCTCTCGTGGTGCTCCGGCCGCCCATGCGTGGTCAGGCCCACCATGATCTCGTCGTCGCCGCTGAACTTGCCGACCACCCTGGCGTAAGCGGCGAGGAACACGGATTTCAGCGGTACGCCCAGGTCGCGGGCCAGTGCCTTGCACGCCTGGAAGCAGGCGGGCGGAATCGCCAGCGGATCGATCTGGTCGGGCTGGTCCGCCGTATTCGCGCCGCCGCCTTGCAACTGCGTATACGGCGCATCGGCCACGTATTCCGCCCAGAACGCCTGTTGCCGCGGGTCCGCGCACGCTTCGCGTTCGGCGGCGATGAAGTCGCGGTAGTGCGCGGCGGCCGGTACGGCGGCCGGCATCGCGCCCGGCTTGCCCGCGAGAGCGGTGTACTCGGCCGTCAGCTGGGTCATGAAGGCCGCGAGCGACCAGCCGTCGAGGATCGCGTGGTGTTCCAGCCAGATCAGCTCCACTTCGTCCGGCCCGATCGGGTAGACGTGCGCCTGGAACAGCGGCGGCGCGCTCAGCTCGATGCGCTCCGCGCGCAGCCGGCGCAACTCGGCGGCCAGGAAGGCCGACTGCCCGGCAGGTTCCATGCCGCGCAGGTCGGTCACGTATAGCGGCGGAGCCACTTCCATGTGGACGAACTGCAGCGGCTCGGAGAAACCGTCCATGTGGAACGAGGTACGCAGCATGTCGTTGCGCGCCATGACGTTCGTCATCGCGACACGCATCCTCTCGATATCGAGCGCGCCGCGGTAACGCTGGCTGATCACGTTGTGGTAGAGCGAGTTCTCCGCGCTGGAAAGGTTGTGGTAGACCATGCCCTGTTGCAGGCGCGACATCGGATAGGCGGACTCGATACCGGCCGGGAGCCGGGCAAGATCGGCCGGATCCACGAGGTCGAAGGGGCCAGTGCCCGACGGGCCCGTCGCGGACGGCAGCCGCTGCGCGCGGCGGGCAAGGTCGAGCACGTGCGGGCATTCGAACACGTCGGTCACCGTGATCGTCCAGCCCGCGTCGCGAACCCGCGCCACGAGGCCGACGGTCTTCAGCGAGTCGCCGCCCAGGGCGAAGAAATTGTCGTGGATGCCCACGCTCCCCACGTCCAGCAATCCGGCCAGTGCGGCGCACACGGCCTGTTCCGCTTCGTCGCGCGGTGCCTCGTAGCGGCCTTGCCAGACATCGTCCGCCGAGGGCTCCGGCAGGCACGTGCGATCGATCTTGCCGTTCCCCGTCACCGGCAACGCCGCCAGCGCGAGGACGTGGGAAGGCCGCATATAGTCCGGTAGTCCTGCCGCGAGGTGACGGTAGAGCGCCGGCTTCCACTCGCCCCGCGGCACGGCTGGATCTTCCAGGACCACATAGGCCACGAGGCAGCGATCGTCGCCGCTGCCCTTCAGGGCGACCACGCCGTCGTGCACCTGTGCATGACCGATCAACCGGCGTTCGATGTCGCCCAGCTCGATGCGGAAGCCGCGCAGCTTCACCTGGTCGTCGTTGCGACCCACGTATTCGAGGCCGCCCTCCGGCAGGTGCCGGGCCAGGTCGCCGGTGCGATAAAGCCGTTCTCCGGGCTTGAACGGGCTGTCGAGGAAGCGCTCCGCGGTCAGCGCGGGGCGATTGAGGTAGCCGCGCGCCACGCCCGCACCGCCGACATACAGCTCGCCGACGACACCCGCGGGCACGGGCTTGAGGCGTTCGTTGAGCACGTGCAGCGTCAGGTCGCGCAGCGGTGCACCGATGTCGCTCACCCCGCGAACCGCATCGGCCGCCGTGAGGGCCTTGTATGTCACGTGTACCGTCGTCTCGGTAATGCCGTACATGTTGACGAGACGGGGCGAGGCATCGCCGAAGCGGTCGAACCAGCGCCCCAGCCGCGCAGGCTCCAGCGCTTCGCCGCCAAAGACCACGTAGCGCAGCGCGCCCGCCGAGCCCTTCGCCAGCATCGCGGGCATCAGGTTGGAGAACGCGGTGGGCGTCTGGCTGAGCACCGTCACGCCTTCGCCGAGTACCAGGTCGGCCATCTCGGCGGCGGAACGCGACACCGCGTGCGGCACCACGACCACGCGGCCGCCGTAGAGCAGCGCGCCCCAGATTTCCCAGACCGAGAAATCGAAGGCGTAGGAATGGAACATCGTCCAGACGTCCTCGCGGGAGAACGCGAAGTGCTCGTCGCACGCGGTGAACAGGCGCATGACGTGGCCGTGTTCGATCATCACGCCCTTGGGCTGGCCGGTCGATCCGGAGGTGTAGATGACGTAGGCAAGGTCGCTGCCGACGACGCGCGGCAACGCCGGCGTCTCCGCGGCCGGCGGCGCCGGCTCGTCGAGGAACCAGGCCGGGGTGTCGTCGCCCTCCATGAGGTGCCGCAGACGCGATACAGACAGGACCAGGCGTGCCTGCGCATCGTCGCGGATGAAACGCTGGCGGTCTTCCGGCACCGACGGGTCCACCGGCAGGTAGGCCGCGCCGGCCTTGAGCACGGCGAGGATCGCCACGATCAATGCGGTATCGCGGTCCATCGTGATCGCGACGAGATCGCCGCGGCCGATGCCCGCGCCCAGCAGGCGTTTCGCCAGCGCATCGGCGCGCGCGTCGAGTTGCGCGTAAGTCAACGTGTCCTGGCCGCTGCCTGCCGCCACCGCGTCCGGCTGCTCGCGCGCATGGCGTTCGAACAGACCGTGCAGCGACTCGGGCACGTCCTTGCCGCGCTGCCGCGCCAGCGCGAGCAGGCGCTCGCGTTCCTCCGGCGACAGGTTTTGCAGCCGCGCTGCCGCGGCCGCGCGCAGGGCATCGGTATCGGGATGGCTCATTCGGTGTCCGCTTCGAGTTGGGAAAGAAGGGCGAGGAGTTCGTCGTCGGAGAGCGACGCCACCTGCGCATCGGCGGCGGCCACGGGTGCCGGCGCTTCCACGAGGAGGTCGCCAAGCTCGCCGACGCTGCCCTCGGCCAGGGCGGGCATGCCACGCAACAGCTGGATGAACTGGTCGGCCAGACGGTCGACGAACGCGACGGGAAACTCGCCGTCGTGGAACATGAAGCGCACGCCGAGGACCTTGCCGGGGCCGGGCATCATGGCGACGGTCAGGCCCGTGCCGGTGCTTTCGTCGCTGCGCAGCCCCACGATCCGCGGACCGGCGGCATCGCCTGTCTCGCGGATGCTGTCGACGGGATAGTTCTCGTAGACCAGCACGCTGTCGAACAACGCGGCCTGGCCGCCGCCCGGCGCCAGTGGCAGGATCTCGGCGAGCGCCAGCGTGCCGAAGGCCTGGGCATCCGCCTGGGTGCCCTGGATCTCCTGCAACCACGCGCGCAGCGGAAGCGCTTCGTCGATCGTGCCCACCACCGGCAAGGTGTTGATGAACAGCCCGATCGTCGCATCCGCCCCGGGCAGGTCGTCAGGACGCCCCGACGCGACGGAGCCGAAGCACACGCTGTTCCGTCCCGTGTACAGCCGAAGCATCCACGCCCATGCGCACTGGAGCACGCTGTAGACCGTCACCGAACACGAGCGGGCCAGGCGCTCCAGCCCGTCGACATCCGCAGCCTCCAGCCGGATGTCGCGAACGAGCGCCGCGGATGTGTCCGCACCGGCCCTGCGCGGCGCCAGGAGACACGGTGCCTCCAGCCCGGCAAGCCGGCCCCGCCAGTACTCGCGATCCGCACGCATGTCGCGCGACTGCCGCCAGGCGACGTATTCGCGAAAGCCCGGATGCACGGAACGGCTGGCGCCCGGGCCCGCGGTGTACGCATCCAGCAGCGAACGGAACGCCAACGGAATGCTCCAGCCGTCCACCAGCGCGTGGTGCGTGCTCCACAGCACGCGATGGCGATCTTCGCCAAGGCGCCATACCGTGACGCGGCTCAGCGGTGCCTCGCCCAGGTCGAAACCGAGGCCGCGATCGGCGGCGATGGCCGTGTCGATCGCGCTCACCTGCTCCGCCGGCGACGCCTCCGACAGGTCCAGCCACCGGCACGGCAGGCGCACGGCATCCGCCGCGAGCAGCAGCTGTGCCATGCCGCCCCGACGCAGCGGCACGAAGGCGGTGCGGAAGACGTCGTGTCGCTGCGCGAAGCCTTCCCAGGCCGAGCGCAGTCGTTCCTCGTCGAGCCGCCCCTGGATGTCGAAGATCAGCTGGTTCACGAACGACGCGCGTTCGCCGTGGCCGTCGCGCAACGAGCGCACCAGCATGCCCTGCTGTCCGGGCGTGGCGGGATACGCCGCGACGACCTCCGGCCAGCGGCGATTCCACTCCGCGATCTCCTCGTCGTCCACGTCCAGCCAGCGTGCATCGGCACGGCCGATGCCGGACAACGCGGCGGAACGCCAGCAGGCGGCGACTTCGACGAGGGCTGCCCCGAACGCGTCCAGCAAGCGGCGCATGTCCTCGCCGGCATGCCTGCGCCGGTTGTACTTGAGGCTGAAGCGCAGGCGGCCACCCGAGACCATGCCGTCGAATGCCAGCGGCGCATCGCGACGCTGGCGCGGCGAAATGTTCTCTCCCGAGCGTTCGCCGGCGATCGCGAAGGCCGATTCGTCGTGCAAGGCCTGGTCGAACTGGCCGAGGTAATTGAAGCGAACCGCGTCGCGACGGAAGGCACCGTCGTCGAGGTCCGTTCCGGCGCCGCCGAAGCACTGCAATGCGACGAAGCGCTCGCCGCCCGCCGGCACGCCGCGCAGCACGTCGCGCGTGTCGCGCAGCCATGCCGTCGTGTCCGCTGACGCGTCGAGCGCGGCGAAGGCCACCGGATAGCTCGCCGTGAACCAGCCGACCGTTTCGCCGACGTCGAGGCTTTCGCCAAGCAGCGAGCGGCCGTGTCCTTCCATGACGAGCCCGAGCGTGTCCGCCCCCCGCCATGCGCGGAAGGCGATGCGCAGGGCGGAGACCAGGGCCTCGCCGATGGTGAGGCCTCCGGCCCGGGCGGAGCCGGTCAGCAGCGCATCGGTCAGTTCGGACGGGAAGGCGATCGCCTCGCTCGCCTCGTCGGCCATGACGTCGTCGTGTTCGGCCCCTCCACGCAGCGCCGGCAACCGCGCCCGCAGCACCTCGCGCCAGTACGGAAGCTCGTCGCGAGCCGCCGGCGACACGGCAAGCTCTTCCAGCCGCGCGACGGCGCGCTGGTATGTCGCCGTCCGCGGGGGCAGCGCCGCCGGTTGGCCTTGGGCGGCCGACCGGAACGCCATGTCGAGGTCATGCAGGAGCACGCGCCAGGACACGCCGTCCACGACCAGGTGATGCACGACGATCAACAGGCGTGCACCGCCGTCGGGCAGGCGCAGGCGTGCCAGCCTGAACAGCGGTCCGTCAAGCGAAAGCCCGCGCTGGATGCGCGAGGCCTCGCGCTCGATGTCTTCGCCGGTTACTTCGATGTCGTGGATGCACGCGGCGACCATCGCCGGCGTCAGCTCCCGGTACGCCGCGCGCCAGCTACCCTCCCCGTCCCTCGCGAAGCCCAATCGCAGCGCGTCGTGCCGCTCGAGCAACGCGGCAACGACCTCGGGTGCGGCCGTAAAGGGAAAGGCCGTGTCGCGCAGTTCGACGATCACCGACTGGTTGTAGTGCCACGGTTCCTCGCCGCCCTGGAGCAGGAACCACGACTGCATGGGGTGCAGGCGTTGCTCGCCCTGTGCCGCGGCGTCGTCGCCGTCGTCCCCGGTCTCCTCGACCAGGCGGGCCAGCGCCTCGACGGTGGGTTCGGCGTAGAAGGCCTTCGCGGCGAAGGAGAGTCCCTGCCGACGCAGGCTGGCGCTCAGCTTGAGCAGGAGGATGGAGTCGCCGCCCACGGCGAAGAAGGATTCGTCGACGGACGGCGGATCGATCCTCAGTACCTCGCACCAGGCGTCCAGCACGCGTCGTTCCATGGCGGTACGCGGCGCGATGCGCTGCGCATCGCCGTCCACGTCCGCTCCCGGCACGGGCAGGCGCGCGGTGTCCACCTTGCCGTTGGGCAACAGCGGCAGCTCGGCGACCGTCATCACCCGCTGGGGCAGCATGAAGTCGGGCAGCCGTCCCGCCAGGAAACGGCGGGCCTCGCGCGTATCGAAGCCACCCACGGCATCCGGCGCCAGGGAAACGCAGGCGACCAGGGCACCGTCCAGCACGCGGGTGACCGCGCGGGCCACGGACGGATGCTGTTCCAGCGACGCGTCGATATCGCCCGGTTCGATGCGGTATCCGCGCAGCTTCACCTGGCGGTCCATCCGTCCCAGGATGTCCAGCTCGCCATCGTGCCGCCAGCGCACGCGGTCGCCGGACCGGTACATGCGCGCGCCCGGCTGCGTCGAGAACGGATCGGGCAGGAAGCGTTCCGCGGTCAGCCCGGGTTGACCGAGGTAACCGGACGCGACGCCGTCGCCGCCGATGTAGAGCTCGCCTTCGACGCCGATGGGAACGAGGCCGCCCGCGGCGTCGAGCACGTAAAGGCGTGCATGCCCTGGGCTATGGCCGATCGGCACCTGGGCGTCGGCGAGACCGGGCAGGCAACGGTAGTAAGTGCTCCACACGCTGCACTCGGTGGGCCCGTACTCGTTATAGAGCGCGGCGCGGATCGTCGGGTGGGCGAAATGCGCCCGGCGGACGCCCGCCGTGAACATTTCCGCCGCGAGGATCACCGAGCGAAGGCTGGCGCCCGTATGATCCGAGCCCTCGACGAATTCTAGATAAGCCGCATAAACCGATGGCAGACAAAGGATATGACTGACCTGGAGACGGTCGACGAGCCCAGCGATCGCGGCGGTATCGCGACGCTGGTCGTCGTCGCAGAGCGCGAGCCGCCCGCCGTCGAGCAAGGTGAGGAACACCGTCGGTACCGACGAATCGAACGAGAGCGAACTCAGCAGCAAGGCGGTGCCGGCGCGCTCCTCGTATACCGCATGGCGGCTGGCCAGCGACGCGGCCATCTGCCGGTGCGTGACGACCACGCCCTTCGGCTCGCCGGACGAGCCGGAGGTGAAGATCACATAGGCGGGATCGTCCACCGACAGCGGAACGGCGTGCACGGGAGGCGTCGCCGGTGCGGCGGACAGCGTGGCGTAAGTCGCCGGGTCCGCGAGGTCGATCACACGGATCGCATCGTCGACCGGCAGTCCGTCGAGTGCGCGCGCGGCGCGGTCGATCAGCAGGACGGCCGGGCGCGCGACGGCCAGCATGGCGGCCAGCCGCTGCACGGGATAGCCCGGGTCCATCGGAATGTAGGCGGCACCGCAGCGCAGCGCCGCGAACATGCCCAGCACCGCCGCGCTGCCCGTGGGCAGGCACAGCGCGACGAGCCGGCCCGGACCCGCACCGGCTGCCATCAGCACGTGCGCGAGGCGGCTGGCCTGCTCGTCCAGCGCGCGATAGGTCCATGCCTCCCCGCCCACCACCAGCGCCTCGGCACCGGCATGGCGCACGGCCGACTGGCGGAAGCACTCCTCGATGCGCAACGGCGCCGGGTCCGCCGGCGTGTGGCGCTGCCACGCCACCAGCAGGGTCGTCACTTCGTCCGGTGCCAGCATGTCGAGCTGGTGCGCCGGCGTGTCGGGCGAGGCGAGCACCGACGACAGCAACACCTCGAATTGCGCCGCCATGCGCGCGATCGTCGCCTCGTCGAAGAGGTCGGTGTCGTAGTGCCAGTCGGTGAACAGGCCGTCCTCGGCCTCGGCGGTGATCAGGCTCAGGTCGAAGCGTGCCGCGACCACCTGCTCCACCTTCTCCAGTTCGAGTCCTTCGAGCACCAGGCCGCCCCGCTCGTAGTTCTGCAGGGCGAACATGATCTGGAACAACGGCGCGTGGTTACGCGAGCGCGAAGGAGCCAGTTCGTCCACCAGCATCTCGAACGGCAGGTACTGGTGCTCGAAGGCCGACAAGGCCATGGCCTTCGTGCGCGCCAGCAACGCACGGAACGGAACGTTCCCCGAAAGATCGTTGCGCAGGAGCAGCGTGTTGACGAAGAACCCGACCAGGGATTCGAGCGCCTTGTGCGAGCGGCCGGCCACCGGCGTGCCCATGACGATGTCGTCGCTGGCACTCCAGCGCGCCAGCAGCAGCGCGAAGGCGGTCTGCAAGGTCATGAACAGGGTCGCGCCCTCGCCCTGGGACAGTCCGCGCAAGGCATCGAGCAAGGGCAGCGGCAGCTTGCGCCGGTGCACCGCGCCCGCATAACCGGGTTCCGCCGGGCGCGGGCGATCGAGCGGAAGATTGTGGACGGGCGGCAGGCCGGCCAGTCGCTCGCGCCAGAAGTCCAGCTCCGTCGCCAGCGTGTCGCCCGCCAGCCAGCCTCGTTGCCAGGCGGCGAAATCCGCGTATTGCAGTGTCAGCGACGGCAGCCGTGCGCTTTCGCCCGCGACGCCGGCGCGGTACAACTCGGCAAACTCGCGCACGATCAGCACTTCCGACCAGCCGTCGGAAACGATGTGGTGCAGGTTGAACAGCAACAGGTGCCGCCGCGGTGCGAGCACGGCCAGGGTGACCCGCAACGGGGGATCGCGCGAAAGGTCGAAAGCGCGCATCGCGTCGTTTCGCACCAGCTCGGCCTGCCTTGCCTCGCGCTCGCCGTCGGCAAGGCCGCCGAGGTCCAGGATCGTCAATGCGACGGCGCCCTGTTCCAGGACGACCTGCACCGGCTCGCCGTCGACCTCGCGGAAGACGGTGCGCAAGGTCTCGTGACGCGCCACGAGGCGATCCAGCGAGGCACGCAGCACGTCGATGTCGAGCGCGCCGTTGAGGATGAAAGGCGACGGCATGTTGTACTGCGCACTCCCTCCCCCCAGCCTGTCGATCATCCACAGGCGGCGTTGCTGGAACGACAGCGGGATCGGAAGGCTCCGGTCCACCACGACGAGGGGTGGCGCACCGCGGCGCTGTCCGCCGCCGGCGGCGATCTGCGCCGCCAGTCCACGGACATGCGGCTCCGCGAACAAGGTGTTCAGCGACACTTCCACGCCGAACGCCTCGCCGATATCCGCGAGCAGCCGGGTCGCCAGCAGCGAATGGCCGCCGAGTTCGAAGAAGTCGTCGTCGATGCCGACGCGGTCCAGCCGGAAGACCTCGGCCCATAGCCCGCACAGGGTGCGCTCCGCGTCGGTATCGCCTTCGCGGTAAGGCGTGCGCAAGTCGGGCCGTGGGTGCGACATCGGTCGTGCGCGCGGCGCCTCGGCCTGCGCGGAAGCCTGCGCCGGCGCCGCCTCGTCGCCCATGGCGATGCGCGCGAAGGTCTTCGGCACGAAGCTGTAAGGCGGCAGCGCGGCGAACGGTCCCTGCACGTCGTCGAGCAGGCTGGCGGGATCCAGCGTCGCGCCGTCGGCATACAGGGCGGCTACCGCCCGCAGGAGCATCGCCTCGTCGTCGCTGCCGTCGCGCGGATGCCGCACGGCCTGCACGCACAGCCCGTCCCCATCGAAGCCGGCATGCTGGCGTACGAAGGTGCACAAGGCATTGCCCGGCCCCAGTTCGACGAAGGCATGCCGGCCGTCGGCCAGCAGCGGCGCCAGGGCATCCGCGAAGCGGACGGGAGAGCGCATGTGCCGGCACCAGTAATCGGCATCCAGGACATCGCGCGCATCGACCGCCGCGCCGTCGAGGTTCGAGCGGTAGGCCATGGCGGGCGGATGACGCGGCGTCGCCGCCACGCGGGCACGGAACGCGTCGAGCAACGGTTCCATCGCCCTGGAATGGAAGGCATGCCCGGTCTTCAGGCGGGTGCAGCCCAGGCCGGCCGCTTCGAGCAGGGCCTGCAGACGGTCGATGGCCGTCGCGGAACCGGCGGCCACGGTGAGCGACGTACTGTTGACCGCGGCCAGTTCGACCGGATCGTCGCCGCGATCGATGCCTTCCCGACGCAGGATGTCCGCGAGGCCCGCCTCGCCAAGGCGAACGCTCAGCATGGCGCCCGCCGCCGCGCTTCCCATCAGGCGACCGCGCTCGACCACCAGGCCGAGCGCGTCGCGCAGGGTGAACACCCCCGCCAGGCACGCGGCGACGAACTCGCCCAGGCTATGCCCGATCATGTCGACGGGGCGGATGCCCCAATCCATCAGCGTGCGTGCGAGCGAATACTCCACGACGAAGAGGAAGGGCTGGGCCAGGTCGGTACGAAGCGCCATCGCCTCGGTGTCCGGTGCAGCGTCTTCCTTGAGCAGGCGCGACACGCCCTCGCGAACCTCGTCCGGCAGCAGTGCCAGGCATTCGTCCACATGGGCCCGGTAACGCGGCTCGCCGCGGTAAAGGCCGCGCGTCATGCCTGGATATTGCGCGCCTTGCCCGCTGAACATGAAAACGATGCCGCGTCCGCGCGCCGCCTGTCCACCATCGCGGGCGATGTCGAGAAGCTGCCGGCGGGCATCGTCGCGATCGGTGGCGACCAGGGCATGGCGCACGCCATACGAAGCGCGCGCACGGAAACGGGTCGCGGCGATCCGGTCGATGCCCAGGCTGGCATCGGCATCGATCGCTCCGGCTAGGGCGGCGGCGTGCCGCCGCAGCGCCTCCGGCGTCTTCGCCGACAACGGCAGGATGCGCGGGCGGCCGCGGTCGGCCGGCGCGACCCGGCGCTCGACATATTCCTCGACGATCGCATGGGCATTCGTGCCGCCGATGCCGAACGAGCTGACGCCGCCGCGCAAGGGGCGATCCGACCGCGCCAGCGCCGTCGTCGCACGGTTCACGGCGAACGCGCCGCGGGCGAAGTCGATCATCGGGTTGGCGTGGGTGTAATGCAGCGAACCGGGAAGCATGCCGCGGCGAACGACCTGCACCGCCTTGATGAAACCGACGATGCCCGCGGCGGCATCCAGGTGCCCGAGGTTCGATTTCACCGAACCGATCAGGCAGGGTCCGGCATGGGCCGCGGCACGCGCCGTGCCGTAAGCCTGGACGAGGGCTTCCACCTCGATCGGATCGCCGATCCGCGTGGCGGTGCCATGGCATTCCACGAAGTCGATGGTGTCCGCTCCGACCTCCGCCAGCGACAGCGCCGCGCGGATGGCCCGGCTCTGTCCCGCCACCGAGGGTGCCGTGTAACCGACCTTGTCGTTGCCGTCGTTGTTGATCGCCGAGGACTTCAGCACGGCGTGGATCGGGTTGCCGTCGGCGATCGCATCGTCCAGGCGCTTGAGCACCACGATGCCGACACCCTGGCCCGGTACCGTGCCGCGGGCCTGCGCGTCGAAGGGCCGGCAATGGCCGTCGGGCGACTGGATCATGCCCTCGTGGAACATGTATCCCTTCAACCGCGGCGAAACGCAGGCGCCGCCCGCGACGGCGACGTCGCAATCGCCGCTGAGCAGGCCCTGCGCGGCCATGTGCACGGCCACCAACGAGGTCGAACAGGTAGTGTCCAGGCCGATCGCGGGGCCTTTCAGATTGAGCCGATAGGCGAGGCGCGTGGCGAAGAACTCGCGCTGGTAGACCATCTTGAGGTCGTAGATCTCGCTCAGCTTGTCGCCGACGTGCCCGCCGACCGCCCGCAGCCAGTGCATGTTCTGCGACGAGCCGACATAGACGCCCACCGGTCCGCCGCCGAGGGCCGGATCGCAACCGGCCGCGTCCAGCGCCTCGAAGGCGCACTCGTGCAGCAGGCGCAACTGCGGGTCCATGAACTCCGCCTCGCGCGGTCGGTAGCCGAAGAACTCCGCATCGAAGTCGAACCGCCGGTCGAGGAAGCCCGCCGCGCTCACGTACGAGGGATGACGGAACTCCGCTTCGCTCACGCCTTCCCTGCGCAGGGTCGCCTCGTCGATGGGGCGGATCAGTTCCTCGCCGGCGCACAGCAGGTCGAAGAAACCGTCCACGTCGTGGCTGCGCGGGAGGCGCACGGCCATCCCGACCACCGCGATCTCGAGGCCATTGGTATGCGTGGTCTTCACAGGGCACCCCGCTTGTCGCGCCGCTGGGCCAGGCGTCCCGCGTTCCTGCGCGTGCCTTCGCCCGCATCGGCGCCGCCGTCCGGACCGCCGCTGCGCGAGGCGATGAAGCGGGCCATCGCGCGCACCGTCGCATGTTCGAAGAAGCTCACCACGCTCAAGTCTTCCTTCAGCGCGAGGTTGACCTTGCCGGCCACCTGGATCAGGTGCACGGAGCTTCCGCCCATGTCGAAGAAGTTCCGCTCGGCGCTGATCCGCTCCCTTCCCAGCACCTCGCGCCAGACGTCGGCCAGCATGACTTCGATGGGGCCTTCCGGCTCGCAATGCTCGCCGTCCTCCTCGTTCCAGGCCGGCGCCGGCAACTGCTTGCGATCGACCTTGTTGTTGGCCGACAGCGGGAAGCTTTCCAGCACGAGGTAATGCGACGGAACCATGTAGCTAGGCAACGCGGCGGCGAGCCGGGCACGGCACAGGCCGGCCCAGTCCTCGCCTTCCGGCGGAACGGGCTCGTCCACGCAGAGATAGGCCACGAGCTGCTGCACCCCGGTGGGATCCAGCAGCACCATGACGGCCGCATCGGTCACGCCGGCCTGGCCGGCGAGCGCGCTTTCGATCTCGCCCAGCTCGATGCGGAAGCCGCGGATCTTCACCTGCTGGTCGCGGCGGCCGATGAACTCGATGTTGCCGTCGGCCATGTAGCGGCCGGTGTCGCCGGTGCGATAGAGCCGCCCGCCATAGCGTTCGTCGTGGACGAAGCTGGCCGCGGTGCGCTCCGCGTCGCCGTAATACCCTCTCGCCACGCCCACGCCGCCGATGTACAGCTCGCCGGTCACGCCTACAGGGCAAGGCGCGCGATCGTCCGTCAGCACGTGGAAGCGCTGGTTGGCCAGGGGCTTTCCGTAAGGCACGCTCTTGCGCTGGCTCACGTCGTCGAGCACCGGATAGGAGATCGACCAGATCGAACCTTCGGTGGCCCCCCCCAGGCTGTGCACGGCCGCCCCGGGGAAGACGCGGGCGATCCGCCCCGGCAGCGCCGGCGCGATCCAGTCGCCGCTCATCATCACGATGCGCAGGCCGCCACCGCCCTGCTCACCGCGCCATTCGTATTGCGAGGTAAGCAGGTCCGCCGATGCCGGCACGGAATCCCACAAGGTCACCCCGTGGCGTTCGACGAGGTCGGCCCAGTGGCGCGGGTCCTTTTGCCGGGCGTCGTCGGGGAACACGATGCGGCCGCCGACGGCAAGCAGGCCGAACAGGTCGTAGACGGACAGATCGAAGCTCAGCGCCGATACCGCGAGCACCGCGTCGTCGGCCGTGACGGCGTACCGGCGGTTGATGTCGAGGATCGTGTTCACCGCCGAGCGGTGCTCGATCGCGACACCCTTCGGCTTGCCCGTGGAGCCGGACGTGAAGATCACATAGGCGAGGCTGTCCGGTGCCTGCGGCGAAACGAAGCCGCGCAACAGGTCGTCCAGCTCGTCGCCGGCAAGCGGGGCCAGCGCGGCAAGGTCGACGAAGGGTGCGTCGTGGCGAACATCGGCGGGTCGCACGCCCTCGCCCACGATCGCCACCGCACGCCCCTGGGCCAGCACCTGGTCCACGCGCGCGCCGGGCCACGCGGTATCCAGCGGCAGGTAGGCGGCACCGGCCATCATGATGCCGAGGGTGGCCACCACCTGGCCGCGGCCCTTGGGCAGCGCGATGGCCACCAGCGACTCGGGCTCGACCGCATACGGGCGCAATGCCGACGCGAGCGCCATCGCCGAGGCGAAGATGTCGCCATAGGTGGCGGAGCCGTGCTCGTCGATCACCGCCACGGCGCGCGGCGCGCGACGCACCTGCCGCACGAAGGCGTCGGGCAGGCAGGCCTCGTACGGCAGGTCCGTCGCGGTATCGTTCCAGTCGGCCACGATCGTGTGCCGCTCGTCCTCGCGCAACAGGTTCAGGGATTGCAGGCGCGTATCCGCGTCGGCGACCGCATGGGCGAGAAGCTGCTCGTAACCGTCGGCCATGCGCACGATGGTCGCCTCGTCGAACAAGTCGCGGTTGTAGTTCCAGGTCAGCTCGATGCCGTCCGCCGTTTCGCACGCATTGAGCAGCAGGTCGAACTTCGCCATGGTCTGCGTGCGGGGCACCGGCTCCATGCTGGCGCCGGGCAGTTCGAACACGGCCTGTTCCTGGTTCTGCAGCACCAGCATCACCTGGAACAAGGCGGGATGGCTGAGGCTGCGCGACGGTGCCAACGCTTCCACGAGCTTCTCGAAGGGAACGTTCTGGTGGGCGAAGGCGTCCAGCACATGGCCTCGCGTCTGCGCCAGGATCGCGGCGAAGGACGGATTGCCGCCGAGGTCGGTGCGCAGCACCAGGGTGTTGAGGAAGCATCCGATCAGCGGCTCGAGCACCTGCTGCTGGCGGCCCGCGGTGGGCGTGCCCACCACGATGTCGGCTTCGTTGCTCCAGCGCGACAGCAACGCCGACAGGCCGGCCTGCAAGGCCATGAACAGCGTGGCGCCATGGGCTGTCGCCAGTTCGCGCACGCTTTCGCGCCACGCGAGCGGCAGCTGCCGTTCCAGCCGGGCGCCCTCGTAGGTCTGGCGCAGTGGACGCGGCCGGTCAAGCGGAAGGCTGTGCACCTGCGGCAGGTCGCGCAGCTGCCGCGACCAGTAACCAAGCTCGCCCGCCAGGGCGTCGGACGAGAACACGTCGTGCTGCCAGCGCGCATAGTCCGCGTACTGGATCGGCAGTGCCGCGAAGCGGGGTTCCGCGCCCTCCCGGCAAGCCCGGTAGGCTTCGACGAACTCGCGGACGAGGAGGCTTACCGACCAGCCGTCCGAGGCGATGTGATGCATGTTGAAGACCAGCACCCGGTGCGCTTCGGAAAGCGTCACCACGGTGACCCGAAGCATGCTGTCGGCGTGCAGGTCGAACGGCTTGACGGCGTCGTCGCGCAGGATCTTCGCCACGGCACCGTCGCGCACAGAGGGTGCGAACTCGGTCAGGTCGCGCACTGCCACGCGCAGGCGCGCATCCGGGTTCACGGTCTGCACGGGCCGGACGTCGACGTACGCGTACGTGGTCCGGAGGATGTCGTGCCGGGAAACCAGGAGGTCCAGCGCCTGGCCGCAGGCGGCGAGATCGAACGATCCGCGCACGTGGAACGCGGCGGGCATGTTGTACTGCGGGCTGCCGCCCTCAAGGCGGTCGATCATCCACAGCCGGTGCTGGGCGAACGAAAGCGGTGCCTCGCTGTCGATGCCCGCGCGAAGGATGGGCGGAAGCGAACGGCCGCGCTCCATGCCGTCCACCGCCGCCGCCAGTTGCGCGATGGTGGGCCGCTCGAAGAAGGTCGCCAGCGCAAGCTCCACGCCCAGCCTTTCGCGGATCGCGCTGATCACGCGGATGGCGAGCAGCGAGTGCCCCCCCAGCGCGAAGAAATCGGCGTTCGCGGCGATACCGGAGCGGCCCAGGATCTCGGACCAGATCCCGGCCAGGGCGACCTCGGTCGGGGAGGCCGGAAGCAGCGCCGCCTCGTTCGGGGCGGACGCGGGCTCGGGCAGCGCCCGCAGGTCCAGCTTGCCGTTGCGGGTGAGCGGCAGGCGCTCCAACGCGACGAACAGCGACGGCACCATGTATCCGGGCAGGCGCGCTGCGCAATGCGCGCCCAGTTCCGCGGCATCCCGGGGAGCGGTGCCGACGACGTAGCCGACCAGCACGCCGAGCGTGGGAGAGACCGTGACCGCCGCCTCGCTCACCGCCGCGTGCTCGCGCAGCACGTGTTCGATCTCGCCCAGTTCGATGCGGTAGCCGCGCAGCTTCACCTGGGTATCGCGGCGACCGACATAAACCAGTTGCCCGCGCGCCGACCAGCGCACGAGGTCGCCGGACCGGTACAGCCGTTGTGTCCTTCCGTCCACGTTGCGCACGACGAACCGTTCGGCTTCGAGTTCCGGCCGATTGAGGTAACCCCGTGCCACGCCGTCGCCGGCGATGCAGCATTCGCCGACGGCGCCCTGCGGCAGCTCCGCCAGCCAGGGATCGAGCACATGCACCTGCATGTTCGCCAGCGGCACGCCGATGGTCGGCTCGCCGCCCTCGATGCGGGCCCAGGTCGCATCCACCGTCGTTTCGGTGGGACCGTAAACATTCAGGGCGACGTTGCCCGCGCGGGACATCGCCTCCGCGATGTCCCGCCAGAGGCCGGCATGGATCGCTTCGCCGCCGACCAGAAGGTGCGGCAACGGCACGTCGCGCAGCGACGCCTCCCGGACCACCATCTCCAGCACGCCCGGGGTACCGTCGAGCACGTCGATGCCGTGCCGGACGAGGTAATCCACCAGGAGCGCGGGCGAGGTTCGCACCTGCTCCGTCAGCAAGTGCAGCTCGCCGCCGATGCCCAGCTGCACCACGGCCTGCAAGGCGGCATCGAAGACCAGCGGCGCGTTCCAGGCCCAGCGCCGTTCGTCGCCCATGCCATTCTGGCGCATGGCGAAATCCAGCGCGTGACCAAGGTGGCTCAGGTTGGCGTGGTCGACCATGACGCCCTTGGGCCGTCCCGTGGTGCCCGAGGTGTAGATCGTGTAGGCAAGCGAGGATGCGCTGGAGCGATCGGCCGATCCGGCAAACTCCTCGAGCCAGCCCGGTTCGCGTGCACCGTCGAGCACGAGCAGGTCGACCTGCGAGAGATCGAAGCTGTCGGCGCCGTGCGCTGAAGTGAGCACGTGCGCGATACCGGCATCCGCGACCATGAAGGCCAGGCGGTCCGCCGGCGCGTGTTCGTCCATCGGCACGAAGGCGGCACCGGCCTTCCATGCGCCCAGCAACCCGATCACCTGTTCCAGCGTGCGGCCGCAACACAGCCCGATCCGGTCGCCGGGTATGACGCCTGCGTCGGCGAGGTAGCCGGCAAGCCGGTCGGCGAGGCTGGCAAGCTCGCCGTAGCGCAGCGCCCGGCCGTCGCAGCTCACCGCGATCCGCTCGGGATGCGCGGCCGCGCGCGCCGCGAACTGCGCGAACACGGTGTCGGTCGGGAAGCCGACGATGGGTCCGCGGGCGTGGCCGGCCAGCGTCGTCCGGCGGGCCGCGCCGACGATCTCGAGCCGCATCGCTTCCGTCGCGGGTGCCGCCACGATGGCGTCGAGCAGCACGCCGTAGCTGTCGGCCCAGGACTGGATGGTCGACGGGTCGAAGAGGTCGGCGTTATAGACCCAGTTGAGGTCGATGCCGCCGTCGCGCTCGGTGGCGCTCAGCATCAGGTCGAACTTCGCGGAGACCTCGTCGCGCACGCATTCGGCGATTTCCAGGCCCGGCAGCTGCAAGGTCCCCACTTCCATGTTCTGCAGCACGAACCACAGCTGGAACAACGGCAGGTGGTTCGGGCTTCGTACGGGGTTGAGTTCTTCGACGAGCATGTCGAAGGGAATCGCCTGGTGCGCGAAGGCGTCGAGCACCATGTCCCGGCAGCCTTCCAGCAACTGCTCGAACGACACGCCCGGCGTCACCTCGTTGCGCAGGACCAGCGTGTTGACGAAGCAGCCGACCAGCGGCTCGAAGGCCGGTCGGTCGCGGCCCGCCACGGGCGTGCCGATCACGATGTCCGCGCTGCCGCCGATGCGCGCCAGGAGCAGCGCATAGGCCGACTGCAACACGATGAACAGCGATGCGCCGTGACGCCGGGCCAGCGCGTGCAAGGCGCCCGTTGCCGACGCCCCGATCCGCGAGCGGACGACCGCGCCGCGGGTGGTGATGCGCGGCGGACGCGGACGGTCCAGGGGAAGTTCGTGCAGCTGGGGAAGATCGCGCAGCTGGTTCTTCCAGTAGTCCAGCGCGCCGCCACGCCGCGCGGGCGCCAGTTGCCCGCGCTGCCAGGCGGCGTAGTCGGCGTATTGCACCGACAAGGTCGGCAACGCCGCGGCCCGCCCTTCCACGCGGGCGCGGTAAAGCTCCGCGAGGTCGCGCACCAGCACCCCGACGGACCAGCCGTCCGAGGCGATGTGATGCATGTTGAAGAGCAGGCGATGATCCTCGTCGGCGACCTGCACCACGTGCACGCGGATCATCGGACCCTCGGCCAGGTCGAATGCACGCGCCGCCGCGTCGGCGAGACAGGCTCCTGTCCGGGCCGTTCGTTCCCCGGCTGCGACGTCGCGGAAATCCCGATGCTCGAAGGCGGCCGGCATGTCGTCGCGGACGACCTGGACGGCCACGCCGTCCGCTTCGCGGTAGCACGTGCGCAGCACCTCGTGCCTCGCCACCAGGGCATCCACGGCGTGCCGGAGCGCGTCCAGGTCGAGGGCGCCGCGCAACTCGAACAGCGCCGGCATGTTGTATTGCGGACTGCCGCCGTCCATGCGGTCGATGAACCACAGGCGCTGCTGGGCGAAGGATGCCGGCATGACGCCGTCGCGCGGGACCGGCGCCACCTCGTCATCCGTCGTCGACGCGGCGAATGCCTCGTCGCAACGCGCGGCGATCCGGCGCAACGTGCCCAGGCGGAACACGTCCGCCACCGGAATGCGCCGTCCCGTGGCCGCTTCGAAGGCGCCGTCCATGCGGATCGCCAGGAGCGAATTGCCGCCAAGCTCGAAGAAATCGTCATCGAGACCGATCCGTGCGATGCCCAGCAGCGACGACCACACCTCGGCCAGCGCGCATTCGGTCGGACTCGCCGGGGGCGCATACGCACGTGCCGCATGGTCCTCGGGACGCGGCACCGGCAGTGCGCGCTTGTCCACCTTGCCGTTCGCGGTCACCGGTATGGCGGGCAACGCCACGAAGGCCGCGGGCAACATGAAGCGCGGCAGCTCCGCGGCGGCATGCGCGCGCAAGGCCTGGCCCAGGTCGGCCGGCGCATCGGCGGCGGCCGTGTAGTAAGCGACGAGCTTGCGCTCCGCCTCGTCGCGCACGACGACCACGGCGTCGCGCACGCCGGCGACGCCGAGCAGGCAGCGTTCGATCTCGGCCAGTTCGATGCGATAGCCGCGGATCTTCACCTGCTGGTCCGCACGGCCGAGGTATTGCAGACTGCCGTCGTTCCGCCAGCGCACGAGGTCGCCCGTGCGGTAGTAACGGCCCTGTCCGTCGCCCAGGTCCACGAACCGTTCGGCCGTCAGCGCCGCGTTCCGCCAGTAACCCAGCGCCACGCCGCTGCCGCCGGCATACAGCTCGCCGATCGCGCCGACCGGAACGGTGCCGCCCTGCTCGTCCAGCACGCGCACGTGCGTACCCGCGATGGGCGATCCGATCGGCACCGGCCTGTCGGCGGGCCAGGGCCTGGGAATGCGGTGGCAGCAGGTGAAGGTCGTGTTCTCGGTGGGGCCGTAACCGTTGATCACCGTCACGTCCGGGAGATGGTCCTGTACGCGCTGCACCGCGGCGGGCGACAGGACGTCGCCACCGGCCAGCACATGGCGCAGCGACGGCAGGGGGCGATCCAACGCATGCGCCCAGGCGTCGAACAGCGCCGCCGTGAGCCAGATCGTGTCGATCTCGCGTTCTTCGATGAACCGGCTGAGGGCGACGATGTCCGCTTCGCCTTCCGGGTAGATCTCCAGCCGCCCGCCATTGAGCAGTGGCCCCCAGAATTCCAGCGTGGACGCATCGAAGGCCGCGGGCGCCATCAGGAGCATGCGCGTGCGCTCGTCCAGCGGGACGAACGTACAGTCCGTGACCAGGCGAAGGATCGCGCGATGCGGCACGGCCACGCCCTTCGGCACCCCGGTGGAGCCCGAGGTGTACATCACATAGGCGAGGCGTTCGGGATCGGCCGGCACGGCGGGCGGTTCCGCCGGGGCAAGCGCGTTCAGCGCCGCCAGCGTGATCCTGGGCAGGCCGATATCGGCGAGGCGCTCCGCCGATGCCTCGTCACACAGCGCCAGACGCGCACCGCTGTCCTCGGCCATGCGGCGTAGCCGCGAAGCGGGATAGCGCGCATCGAGCGGAACGTAGGCGGCACCCAGACGAACGATGGCCAGCAGGCCCACGACCAGGTCGAGTCCGCGCGGAAGGTCGACCAGTACGCGGTCGCCCTCGGCGACGCCAAGGCTCGCAAGCCGCCCCGCGGCGGCGTCCGCGGCACGCGCCAGTGCCGCGTAATCCAGCGTGCATCCATCACAGGACACGGCGGGCGAATCGGCGAACCGCCGCGCGATGTCCTCGAAGCGCGCACGCAGGTCGCCCTCGATGGCGACCGCGCCACCATGGGCATGCGCCTCCAGGAAGCGCCGTTCGTCCCCGGGAAGCAAGCATGCGGAGCCGATCGCCACCTGCGGATCGGTACAGACCGAGCGCAGCAGTTCCGCGAACTGGTGGGCCATGCGCATGATCGAGGAGGCATCGAACAACGCGGTGGCGTACTGGAATTCGAGGGCCAGGCCATCCGCGGACTCGACGGCGGTCAGCATGAGGTCGAACTTCGCCTCGACATGGCGGCGCGGGACCGGCGTCACCTCGACGCCATCGAGCGCGATGCGCTTCGCATCGGCGAGCTTGTGCGCGAAGACGATCTGGAAAACGGGGTGGTAGGCAAGGCTCCGCTCGGGACGAAGCGCGTCCACCAGCATCTCGAAGGGATAATGCTGCTGGCCGAGCGATTCGGTGACCTCGGCGTTCACCTGCGCAAGCCAGTCGGCGAAGGCTTGCCCGCGATCCAGACGCACGCGAACGGGCAACATGTTCGCGAACAGGCCGACCACGCCTTCGGTGTCGTCGTGCGTGCGGCCCGACACGGGCGTACCGATCACGACGTCGTCGGTGGCGCTCAGGCGCCCGACCAGCAACCCGAAGAGCCCATGCAGCAGGGCGAACAGCGTGGCGCCCGCGCCACGGGCCAGCGCGGTCAGCCGCTGGAGCTGCGCGGCATCGAGCCGCAACACGAACTCCGCGCCTTCGTGGCCGGCAACCGCCGGACGCGGACGATCGCCGGGCAGCGCATGCAGGGCCGGAGCACCGTCAAGGCGGGCGCGCCAGAACGCGGCGGCGGCGTCCGCGGCACCGCCGGCGAGCCAGGCATGCTGCCAGGCGGCGTAGTCGCGATAGGCGATGCCCGGCGACGGCAACGGCTTGCGGTCCCTGCCCGTCGCCGACGCGTAGAGCGCTTCCAGCTCGGAAGCGAGGATGCCGATGGACCAGCCGTCGCAAGCCGCGTGGTGGATGTTCAGCACGAGGCGCGTCTCGTCCTCGCCCATGTCCACCAGCGTGACGCGCATCAGCGGACCGGTCGCGAGGTCGAAACGCCACGCGGCCTCCATGCGCAGCCTTTCCTCGAAGAGCGATTCACGCGTGGCCACGGGCAGCCAGGCATGGGATTCCTCGCGGAGCGGCAAGGTGGCGGCGTCGGCGACGACCTGCGTCACCTCGCCATCCGCATCGACGAAGCGCGTGCGCAGCGCCGCATGGCGCTCGAACAGCATGCCGAGGCTCCGCACCAGCGCCGCGCGGTCCAGCCTCCCGCGCAGCGACCATGCGGCCAGCATGTTGTAGTGCGAACTGCCCTGTTCGATGCGGTCGATAAGCCAAAGCTGCCGCTGCCCGGACGACAGGGGCGCCGCATCGGCGGGGCCCAGGCGGGGAATGGGGGACAGCGGCGACGGCACGGCAAGCGGCGCATCCAGGTGCGCCTGGACGTGCATGGCGAGGTCGCGCAACACCGGATGACGGAAGATGGCCGGAAGCTCGAGGCCAGGCCAGAGCCGGCTGCGCACGCGATTGAGCATCCGCGTGGCGAGCAGCGAATGGCCGCCGATGTCGAAGAAATTATCGTGGGGACCGACCGCGCGTCCGCCAAGCAGCTCGGACCAGATCCCTTGCAGCGCGATTTCCACGGCGCCCGTCGGAACGGCGGGCGCGGCGGCCTCGTGTTCGTTCGCAAGGCCGCTGGCCGGGTCAGGCCGCTTCCTGTCGTCGTCGACGAGACAACCGCCCGTCGTCCATCCCAGCCAGAGCGTGGCGATGCCGGAGCCGGACATCGGCCCGCGATCGAGGCTGAAACGCTGGCCGGCCACGAAGCCATGACGCGCGCCGATCCGATCCACGTAACGCACAAGCGCCCCATGGGTCAGAACGTCATCGCCGTCGCAGATGGCGATCGCATCGTCGCCCGCACGGCTGGCGTCCGGTGCGTCGCCGGCATAGTCCGCAAGCCACTCGGCGTCGCCGACGTCCTGGAGCAACACGATTTCCAGCTCGCGGAGCGCGGCGTTCCCGGCCATGCCGGGCGACGCCAGGACACAACGCAGCTCGCCTGCGAGGGTATCCGGCAGCGAGGCGCGCTCGCCCAGCGGAACGCATACGGCACCGAGGCGTGCGAGCGCGAGCGTCGCTACCGCGACATCCACGGCACGCTCGCTGCACAAGGCCACGCGATCGCCCGCCGCCAGGCCAAGTTCGCGCAGCAGCGACACCAGGCGGCGCGATGCGTCGTCCAGGCCGCGATAGGACAGCGCCGCGCCATCCGACGTGGCCGCCGGCGCATCGGGGTTCGCCGCCAAGGCATGCTGCCACAAGGTCATGGCATCGGTGCAAACCGGTACCTGGACGTTCACGGCGTCGAAACGCAGCTCGGACAACCGCCGCGCGGCGTCGCCACAGAGACCGTCGGCGAGGATCAGGAAGTACTCCGCGAAGCGCTCGATCGAGGCTTGTTCGAACAGGCCGTCGTCGTATTCCCAGTGCAGGTCGACGACCTCGCCCTGGCGGTCGACTTCCAGCTTGAGGTCGTAGCGTCCCTGGGTCCGCTCCACGCCGGCGGCCGTCACGGCGAGATCGCCCATGGCGAACCAGGTGCGGCGATCCTCATGCACGGAGAACCACAGCTGGTAGAGCGGCGTGGCCAGCACGCTGCGCTGCACCTTCAGCGCGTCGACCAGCAGGTCGAAGGGTACGTCCTGGTGCGACAGGACGAAACGCATGTTCGCCTCGGTGACTGCCAGCGCCTCGGCCAGCGTGTAGTCCTCCGGAAGGCGATTGCGCAGGACGACCGTGTTGGAGAAATACCCCGTGACGGCTTCGAACTCCGCGCGTCCGCGGTTGGCCACGGGCATGCCGAACACCACGTCGGAACGATGCCCGAGCACGTGCACGAGGGCCGAATAGAGCGATGCCATCACGTTGAAGAACGTGGTTCCCGCATCGCGCGCCACAGCCTGGATCCGCGCCGTGGTAACGGCGGGAAGCCGGACGTCGAGCCGTCCCCTGCCCGGCGCACGCGTTGCGCTCCGCGGAAAGTCGCAAGGCAGCGCGTGCATGCGCGGCGCGGCGCCGAGATAGTCGCGCCACGGCGCCAGCTTCGCGGCGAGGCGGGCGCCATCCAGCGCGCGGCGCTCCCAGCGTGCGTAATCGAGGTATTGGAAGCGGCCTCCCGGCTCGCCCAGGCTGCCCTCGACATACGCGGTGCAAAGGTCGCGGACCAGGATTTCCTGCGACCACGCGTCCGAAGTCACATGGTGGGTGACCAGCAGAAGTACGTGGCGGTCGTCGGCCAGCGGGAACAGGACCGCGCGCAGGAGCGCATCCGTGGCGAGGTCGAAGGGCTTGTCCACTTCGGCGCGAAGCAGGGGCTCCAGTTCCGCCGCATCCACCCGCGCATGCTCGGACAGGATGGCGTCGTCCGGCGCACGCAGCTGCTGCCACGGCTCGCCGTCCACTTCCACCAGGGCGGTGCGGAGGCTTTCGTGGCGTTCCAGCAAGGCCGTCAGTGCCGCGCGCAGACGTGCGTGCTCCAGCGGTCCTTCCAGGGTCAGGGCGAAGCCGCCGTTATAGGCCGTGCCGACCGCACCGGCACGGCTGTCCATCTGCTGCACGAACCACAGGCGCTGCTGGTTGAACGAGCAGCGATGCAGTCCCAGGCGCTCGCCGTCGTCGATCCGCTCGACGTCCGGTTCCGCGGATGCGTCCTGCGAGACCCGGAGCAGTTCGATCAGGGCCACCTTGTGCTCGCGCACCAGGGCCAGCACGTCGTCGTCGATGGCCGCCCGGTCGCCGACCAGCTTGAGGCGCTCGCCGTCGAGCCTGAATTCGATGCCGCGGGCGCGACAGTATGCGATTGCTTCCGAAAAACCCATCCCCTACCCCTTTCCCTGGTCGGTCGGTCGCCTCAGTCGTTCCAGCTACGCGCTTCGGCCATGGCGACCAGGACCTTTCGTGGCCCTTCGAACGGGTCGCGCCCATGCGAATACAGCATGTTGTCCAGCAGCATCAGGTCGCCGCCGCGCCATGCGAAGGAAAGCTTCAGCGATTCGTAGACGTCGCGGATCGTGGCCAGCACGTCTTCCTCGATCGGCTCGCCGTCGCCGTAATACGCGTGCCGCGGCAGGAACTCCTCGCCGAAGGTCTGCATCAGCGCGTCGTGGTTGGCCTCCGCATGGTTGGACACATGGAACAGGTGCGCCTGGTTGAACCACACTTTCGCCCCGCTGGCGCGGTGCGTGGCGACGGCCGGACAGACCTGCCGCGTGCGCAGGTGGTTCTCGTCGAGCCATTCGTAGGCGATGCCGTGACGCTCGCAGTACATGCCCACTTCCGCCCGCGTGTCCACCTGGAACACCTCCTGCCACGGCAGGCCGACGCTGCTGTAGTGGCGCACATAAGTGACCTTCTTGCGCTCGAACTTCTCGCGGATCTCCGCGGGGATGGCGGCATAGACCGCGCGGCTGTCGGCGATCGGCGTCGCGCCGCCGCGTTCGGCCGCCACGAGGCAGAAGAAGGCGATCCTCGACGGCCATTCGTGCGAATAGGCATTTTCGTTGTGCTGCGGAATGCTTTCCTCGCGCGGATACTCGGTGGACGTGTACACGTTCCCCTTCAGTTCCGTGCGCGGCGTGGAGCGGTTGGTATAGGCGAGCAACCCGCCGCCGAACAGCGTGGAGGCGATCGTGGCGAACTGGCCGCTGCTGATGACGTTCAGGTCGCGCAGCAAGACCACGCCGTCGCTGTCCACCCGGGCAAGGATCGCGTCGCGGTTCGCCGCGAGCCAGTCGCCCTGCTTCATGCCCGACAGGTCCATCGGATAGACAATCTCGTCCAGTCTTTCCGGCGTGCAGTACTCGGTCAGTTTCATGGCTATCCTTAGACTTCGATTTCAACGATGTCCTCGCCGGCCGGCTTCGTCGGCGAGGTGGCGATCAGGGCATCCACGACCGCGGCGAGCGAACGTGGCGAGTGGTTTTCCATCAGGAGCCGCACCGGCAGGCGCAGGCCGAGCCGTGCATGCAGTTCGTTGGCGAGGCGCGTGACCAGCAGGGAATTGCCGCCCGCGTCGAAGAAGGACTGGGTGACCGAGAGGCGGTCCCGCCCCAACAACGCGGCCATGGCGGCATGCACGGTGCGCTCGGTCGGCGAGTCGGGCGCCAGGTATTCGCCCGACTGCTGCGCTGCCATCAGGGCCGCGACGGCGCGGCGGTCGGGCTTGCCGTTGCCGAGCATGGGCATCTCGTCCAGGGCCAGCACGACGCGCGGAAGCATGTAATCGGGCAAGGTCCGCGCCAGCGGCTCGACCGCGTTCGCGGCCACGCCGGCCGGTGCGACGATCGCGCTGCCCAGCGCTTCCTGTCCCGCGTCGTCGCGGTAGACGACGGTCACCGCCTGGCGCACGCCCGGCAGGCGCAGCAGGCAGGCATCGATTTCCGCCAGCTCGATGCGGAAGCCGCGGATCTTCACCTGGTCGTCGAGCCGGCCGCCGAATACGACGTTGCCGTCGTCGTCGAAACGCGCGCGGTCGCCCGTGCGATACCAGCGCATCGTCGAACCTTCTTCGCCGAAGAAGACCTTCGCGGTCAGGTCGTCCCGGCCCCGATACCCCTGGCTGACCGCCGGACCGCCGACCACCAGCTCGCCCCAGGCCCCCATCGGCACGGTGGCGCCGTCGGCCATGATGCGTACCGACGTGCCCGGCAACGGGCGCCCGAGCGGCACGGCACCGCCCGCCCGTCGCGCATCGAGTTCGAGGGTCAGGCAGCCGATCGTGGTTTCCGTAGGCCCGTAGTGGTTCACGATGCGGCAGCCGCGCATCGCGCAGGGCTCCGCGATCGTTTCGATCAGGTCTTCACGCAACGCCTCGCCGCCGAAGATCAGCAGGCGCGCGGGCACGGGTGCCTCGTAAGCGCCCGGATCGCACAGGGCCGCGAAGTGGCCCGGCGTGATCTTCATGACGTCGATCGCGTGGTCGCGTACGTAGCGCCCCACCGCCGCACCGTCGAGCATGAGTTCCGGTGCGAGCAGGTGCAGGCAGGCGCCGTGCCAGAGGCCCAGGTAAAGCGTCGTGTTGCCGAGGTCGGTATGGAACGCCGAGTTCACCGCGTAATGGCGGCAATCCGCGAAACCGTGGCGCTCGGTCATGCCGGCGACGTAATGCGCGAGGTTGCCCCGCGTGACGCACACGCCCTTGGGTTCCCCGGTGGAGCCCGAGGTATAGATCACGTAGGCCACCGTGTCGGCGTCCGCCGCCACGACCTCGCCGTTCGCGGCGTAGCCTTCCAGCCACTCGTCGCGCGCTACGCCATCCAGCAGGATCACGTCGCGGGAGCCGACCGCCAGGCGCTGCGAGGTTTCGGCATAGGTGAGGACGACCTCCACGCCGGCACCGTCGAGCACGAGCGCCATGCGCTCGCGCGGCAGTTTCGCATCGACGGGAACGTAAGCCGCTCCGAGTGCCTGGATGGCGAGGATCGCCACCACGCCGCCGAGCGTCCGATCGGCGCAGACCGCGACACGGTCGCCATGCGCGACGCCGGATTCCGCGAGCAGGCCGCTCAGCCTGTCCACCTTCGTCATCAGCTGGGCGTAATCGAGGCGGATATCGCCATCGACAAGGGCCGGCGCGGCGGGTGTCGCCCGGGCGTGCGCGGCGACCCTGTCCGCGAGCGATACCTGCCTTGCGACGGACGCCTGCATGGGCGTCGCCGCCGTCGCGGCCGACAGGCCAAGGCGCTCTACCCACCCGCGCAGCGGCGGACCCGCCAGCGCAGGCAACGCGACGAGCATGGCGACGTAGGCATCGAGCATATCCTGCATCCGCGCCGCATCGAAGAGCCCAGCGTCGTACTGCCACTCGATGGCGAGGCCGTCGGTCGATTCGGTGGCGCCGATCATCAGGTCGAACTTGATCCGGGTTTCCCCCGCGGGCAGCAACGCCGCATCCAGCCCGTCCAGCGCGAGTCCGCCCTGGGCCTGCGAATGGAAGGCGAACCACAGCTGGAACAGGGATGTCGTGCCCATGGCGTCCAGCACGCGCGCATACGGCAGTCGATGCCATGCAAGGTGCGCGGTCCAGTCGCGATCGGCTTCGCGGATGATCTCGCGAAGGCTGGCATCCGCGGCGTAGCGCGTGCGTACCGCCATCGTATTGACGAAGCAGCCGATGCTGCCGTACGACGAGCGGTCCGGCCTCACGCTCACCGGCGTCCCCATCGTCACGTCGCGCGCATGGCTGAATTCGCCCACCAGCACGGCGAACGTCGTCCTCAGCACGCTGAACACGGATACCTGTTCGCTTGCCGCGAACCCTCGCAGGGCGGTCATGGCCTGCGCAGGAACGACGCCGTGCAAGGTGCGGCCCTGTTTTGCGGCCGAGGCATGGCGCGGTCGGGACAATGGCAGGTCATGCTGCGTGGCCGCCCCGTCGAGGTAGGCACGCCAGTAATCCACGGCGGCGGCGCTCATCGCGGTGGCGGCATCGGCGCGCTGGCGCCGCACGAGCTCGCCGTAGGTCGCCTCGACGGCAGGCAGCCGGGCGCACTGTCCTTGCCTGCGACTCGCGTAGCACGCCGCCAGTTCCTCGTAGAAGAGGCGCAACGACCAGCCGTCGACGGCGACGTGGTGCAGGGTGACGAGCAGCAGGTTCTCGTCGATGCCTTGCGCAACGAGCGTGGCCCTGATCGGCAGGTCGACGGTGAGATCGAAGGGACGCTCGCGCTCCGCGCGTATGGCGTCCGCGGTCGCCTCGGCCAGCGCATCGCCCTCCAGCCCGTCCAGGTCGAGCCGTTCCAGACGGAACCGCGAAGGCTCGACGGCAACCGCGCCCGGTTCCTCTCCCGGCACCTGCCGGATCACGCAATGCAGCGGCTGATGACGCGCGATCACATCGCGCAGCGCTTCTTCCAACGCCGCCGCGTCCACCTGCCCACGCAGCGTGAACACCCCGGGAAGGTTGTACTCCACCGCCGCGCCGTGCAGTTGCCAGGCGAGCCAGATCGGCTCCTGGTAGACCGACAGGGGCCATCCCGATTCGGTGGCCATCGGTACCGGCGTTGCCGCGACCGGATCGCGCTTTGGCTGCGCATCCACGAGTTCGGCCTGGCGGCGGACGGTGGTATGGCTGAGGATGTCCGCGATCGAAAGCGACAGGCCGAAGGATGCATTGATCTCCGCCAGCACCTGCATCGCCGCCAGCGAGTGACCGCCGCAGCCGAAGAATTCGTCGTCGAGCGAACGCGGCGGCACCGACAAGGCGCGCTGCCAGATGTCCCGGATCGTCGCCGCCGTGCCGTCCGCCCCGCCGTCGTCCGCGGGCATGGCGACTTCCGGCGCGGGCATCGCGGCGAGACGCGTCCTGTCCACCTTGCCGTTCGCATTCAGCGGAAGGCGCTCCAGCGCCTGGATCTGCGCCGGCACCATGTAATCGGGCAGGCCGGCACGCAGGTGAATGGCGAGGTCGCGTGTGAGGATGTCCTCGTCCACCGTCGCGCCGGGAACCACGTAAGCGCGCAGGTACTTGTCCGCCGCAGTCGATCCGATCGCCACGACGCAGGCCTCGGCCACCATGGCATGGCGACGGAGGTGCTTCTCGATCTCTTCCAGTTCGATGCGGAAGCCGCGCACCTTCACCTGCTGGTCGATGCGGCCCAGGTATTCGAGTTGTCCGTCCTCCCGCCAGCGCACCCTGTCGCCGGTGCGGTAGATCCGTTCGGCGACGTCGCCCGCGCCATGATCGAGGAACCGGCTGGCGGTCAATGCCGTGTTGTTCAGGTAACCCGCGGCCACGCCTTCGCCGCCCACCCAGAGTTCGCCTTCCTCGCCGAAAGGCAGCAGGCGGCCTTCGTCGTCCACCACGTGGACGCTGGACCCGTTGACGGGACGTCCGATCGGGATGGAGCGATACGGATCGCACGGCGCCTCGACGATGCCGCAGGCACTGAACACGCCGTTTTCGGTCGGTCCGTAACCGTTGACGAAGAGGATGTCGGGACGCCGTTCGCGCAACCGCCGCACCGCGTCCGGTGGAACGACGTCGCCGCCGGCCATCGCGATGCGCAGCGTCGCGGGTACCTCGCGCAGCGTGCCCACCCACTTGTCGAACAGTCCCGCGGTGAGCCACAAGGTGTTCACGCCCTCGCTTTCGAGCGTGCGGGTCAGCACGCCCAGGTCACGCACCGCCATGGGCTCGAGGACCAGCGTGCCGCCATTGACCAGGGTGCCCCATATCTCGAACGTCGATACGTCGAAGGCGACATTCGCGGTCTGCAGCAGCACCGTGTCCGCGTTCAGTGGCATGAAGTTCGGGTGCGCGGCCATGCGCAGCACGCCCGCGTGCGGCACCACGACACCCTTGGGCTGGCCGGTGGAGCCGGAGGTATAGATGATCCATGCCACCCGGTTCGCGGCCGCCGCCGGATCGGTCGCCTCGGGACGCGACGGCAAGGGCCCGGTCGCCTCGATTTCCGCCGCGACGCGCGCATCGTCAAGATCGAGCACGCGGGCGTCGAGAGGGCCCAGCGCTTCCAACGCCGCGCTCCCCGCCAGCAGCCACTCCGCCCCTGCATCGCCCACGATGTAACGGACACGCTCGGCCGGATAGTCTACGTCGATGGGCACATAGGGTCTGCGCAGGTACAGCGCGGCGAACAGGGCGACGATCGTTCCGACCGAACTGCCACGCTGGACGGCGATGGGAGCCGAAGGCCGCAGGCTCCGCGCCGCCAGCCATCCGGCGAGTTTCCGGCCGCGCTCGACCAGTGCCGCGTACGTGACGGCGGCAGCTTCGGCGCGCAATGCGATCGCATTGGGACGGCGCGCGCAGGCTGCAACGACGCCGTCGGCGATGTCCGCGTCGCGGTCGTGGCACGACGGTGCCCTGCCCCAATCGATATCGAGCATCGCGCGCTCGGCCGGCGGTATCGTTTCCAGCCGGTCCAGCCGCAGCGCGGGATCGCGCAGGTACTGGTCGGCGATGTACGTCAGCCGGTCCAGGATGAGTTCGGCATCGAGCCGGCTCAGCCACGCCTCGTTCACCTCCACCTGCCACTCCTGCGGCTGGTGGCTGCCGAGATCGCAGACGTGCATGGCAAAAGGCGTCTGGCTCCAACTGTTCGCCAGGAAATGGCTGCGCGTGGCGAGACGGGTGCCGTCGGTTTCGAAATCCAGGCGCATGTAGTTGAACTGCACTTCGTACGCGCGTTCCGCGCGCGCGCCGGCTGCCGCCGGGGCCGCGCCACGACCGGCTTCCGCGGCGGTGCGCCGCGTGGCCTGTGCGAGCGCGTTACGCGCCATGGCCATCAGGTCGACGATGTCCGCATCGGGTGCCGCGTCAAGCACGCATGGCGTCACCGCCACGAAGCTTCCCACGATGTCCTTTTCTTCCCGGCGGCGGTTGTGCATGGGAATGCCGGCGGCGAAACGCCCGCGGCGCTTCTGGCGGGCGAACAACGCATACACCATGGCCAGCAGGAAATGGTGGAACGCGAAGCCACGCATGCTCGCGAACGCAGTCAGCGCCGCGATGCGCTCGCCATCGATCATGCGTACGACGCGGACGCTCGGTCTGGGCGGGCCGCCCATGATGCGACGAACCAGCAAAGGTTCGGGCGGATTCCCGAACGGCAACTCCCGCGTGCTTCCCGGACGCCGGCGCCGCGAGGCGACGCCGTCCAGGAAGGAAGGAGGCTCGGGGGCGATGTTCGAGCGGCCGGTTCGTGCCAGGTACGCATCGACAAGACGCCTGATCCACAACCCATAGCCCCATCCGTCGATGATCAGGTGATGGGCGACGGTGGCGTACCAGTAAGTCGCCGGCCCCGTCCGGATGAGCGCACACTCGTGCAGTGCCGCATCGTCCAGGGGAAAGGGGCGGCGAAAGCGCTCGTCGAGCCAGGCCATGGCGCGCTCGGCGGGTGCCGGATCGCCGCTGAAGTCCAGCACCGCAAGCGTCCGCGGCAAGCCATCCGCATACTGCATCGGCACGCCACGCTCCGCGCGTATGCGCACGGCGAAGGCATCGTGCCGATGCGTTTCGGCCTCGTAGGCCGCGACGAAAGCCGGCACGTCGACCGCTTCCTCCAACACCACGTATCCGCCGATGTTGTAAAGCGGAACGTCCTCGTGGATCGCCTGGTCGAGATAGATCTCCAGTTGCGTGGCGGACAACGGAATGCCGGCTGATGCCTGTGTCATGGATGCTTCGGTCCCCTGGCAACCTGTAGACCCCAACGACAGGCGCACCTATCCGCCCGCCGGTGAAGGCCGTTGTAGACACTTCAGTTCTGCTGCGTCGCGGCACACGACCCCCGTCATGCTCCAGGTCGTGAGTGCACTCTCCCACGGGTGCACTTCCCCTTGCCGCTCGACTCATCTCCGAAAGATGGCCGCCGGATAGACACAATCAATGTCTTGGCGGTTCCCATCGAAGACCACTGTTCAAAATCATGCCGCGTATGTGCATAGCTGTCTGTCAGGCATCGCCTACACGTTCCCGCATATCGTAAGCACTAACCGACTAATGCTCCCGATTCCAGCAATAACTCGTCATGACCGAATGCTCGTCAAACAAGGAAAAGCCCAGGCGCACGACCTGTCCCGTAACCAGATCGGGAGAAAGCCTCTCGGTGATCGTCGCTTCGATCACGCCCGATTCCACGTGAACCGATGCGATGCGCAAAGCGCTGAAATCGAAGACGCGACCCACCACTGCCGACGTCGCCTTGTAGAAGCTCTCCTTCGCCGAGAATGCTATCGTCACGGCAGCTGCTGTTCCGACGCGCGAAGCCAGCGTGTCGACGACGCGCCATTCGGTCGCAGAAAGCGCGACTTGCACGATCGCCGACATCGCATCGTCGGATGCGACGTTTTCCACATCGATGCCGACACCACGCACCACACCGACCGGTATGGCGATTGCGGCGGCCAGGGTGTTCGAGTGCGTGATGCTTCCCGTATAGCCGTCCGGCCAGCGCGGCGCACGTAATGCGCCGATATCGAGGTCGGCCACGGCGATGCCAGCTTCGCGAAGCGCGTGCAGCGCGACGCGCCGGCCTGCGAGGTATTCGGCCCTTCGCTTGGTCACGGCGCGATCGAGGGATACGGGACAGGCGATGCCGAATCGCTCGAAGCGAGCCGCCCCCCCGTCGCTCGGATCGAACAGCAAAACGACAGCATCCGGTAAGTCACCAGGGTGAGCCGACAGGGAAATGCGTTGGAATTCTTGCGAAACCAATGACGACATTACAAACGCTCACCATATTGTGTTGGCGCTCGCCAAGAAACTGAGCACCTCTGCGCATTGAAAGTTGACCCGGGATGGAAGCCGACGGAGAGGTCCCTCGACGTGGTCGGAGTGTAGCTTCGGTTGGGCTCGGATCAGACCGGTTCGTCGATGCCCTCGGTGCTGGCACGCTCCTTGGGCCTGTTCTGTAATGACCGGTTCTGCCCCGTTTCCGCTGCCGGATTGTTGGCGCGGTGCGGATTAGCAGCGGATTCTGGTCAGACTGAACCCTATTCCGGCAAGGATTGACCACCATGCCGGTGCTGATCCGGGCCGGGTGGCCTCTTGCTGGCAGGCACTATCGGTTATGCCCTGAAAAGGGCCGAAAGCAGACGTCTACCCTACCCGCGATAATGCTCCCTAATCACCTGCTTCTAGCGATCAGACGAAGCCGTCTAACGCCAACACGCGAGCTGAATCCGCTCTCCATACGCTGGCCGGCCTACAAGCGAGGCATCAGCATCCTCGGACCTTGCGTAGTCTTCTGGATGTCGAGCGCCTAACGGATGAAGCTTGGTTACATTGAGATATCGGCCTCATGCACCGCCCTGAGTGGAGGAACAGGCTGAAACAGCACCGCTAGGCCACCGCCGCTCGAACCAGGTGATCGCCCTGGGCGATAGAAGTCGCCAATGAACGGACCCGCAAAGGCGCAGCTGCTCATGCCATTGGTAAGCGCAATATAGCGACCCGATGCGCTCAATTGCGCAGAGGTGCCCTAGCCTAGCTGGCTTGTAAGGACCCTGCAGCCGACATGAAGTCGAGGCCGCCCATCCGCACTCCCCAAGCCACCAGCCGACCTCAGCTCCCACACCAACAGATGGAACATTTGACCAGTTCCGCATCGCCATGATGACTAAATCCCGGCAGAGTCGATGTCTGACGTCCGCTGGCCGGGATCTCCGCAAAGAGTCAAGCCAGCTCCTGAATTGGGACACCCGAACCTCCCCATGGCTGCATAGCTCCGACCACCGCCGATGCCCAAGGGAGCCGTAGGTAAGCGGGGTGCCATGGCGCTCACAAAAGAGACAACGAGCATCGCACCAGTCCACCAACTCCAACTTTGCGTCAAGTCGGCTTAATTCCTTTTCACATGACTCGCAACGAACGTTGCGCAGCTCGCCACGTATCCTCCAAAACGGTGGAACTTTTTGAATATCACCTATCGCCAAAGGAAAGCCGCGCCACTGGGAGCCATCAGGGAACTGCCCTCGTTCCGGCTCATCTGGGCTGCATGGTGAGCCCACCCAAAGACGCCAAAGCCGAGGATCGAGAAAGCTACGCTTCCTTGCGCAATCCAACCAACTGCTTCGGGTCTCGCCGGAAACAGCCTCTGGATAGTAGTTAAGATCATGCAGATTCAAATTTATCTCAATCTGGCGGGAGAGGGTCATCCAACGCTTCTTCCATGCGCTTCAGGCTCAAGCATGGCCAGTCTTTCAAAAATGCGCGGTGGCAGGCTTGAAAAATAACTTCCATAAATACCCCGGTCCGCGTCAGTCCGCTTCCAATAATCCATCTAATAATCTCAGGACGAGATAGATACGAGGGCTCTGGCAGAGGCAGCTCGCGCTCGACCGCATCAAGAAAAGACCGCAGATCGTTTGATTCAATCCAGCTGCGCAACTCAACTCGTCTGAAGCGATCATTCAGCTGTTCATCAAGAGCGATTACGGTGTTCAGTCGTGTCGTCGTGGCAAGAACAATAGCAATGCCGGCATTGGACATCGTTTTCAGTAGCGCGAGAGACTTTTGCTGCATTCTTGGCCCGGTGTGCAAGAGGTTACCTGCCTCATCGATCAATAACTGCTTTGCACGCAAAGAATGCAATGAAGAAACGACATCTGAATCATACAAAGTCACCCTGCCAAGGCCGGCCAAGCAGGCGTGGCATATTGAATCTCTGAGCCTAGATGGATCTCCGTCAATAGGGGCCTCGATCGCCACTGCCGAACGACAACGGCGACCGTCTCCGGATTGATAGGGCTGCCCATGCAAAGACATGTAGTGACTAAGGAGCATCGACTTTCCCATGCCCGGAGCACCAACGACTAGAGTTCCATGAGCTCTGGAAAATCCTGCGGAATATCGGCGTTGATAGCTCATCCAGCGAAGGGCGACGACGCAGTCGCGTGTAGGTATGAACGGCAGCGATTTCGCGCATGCCCAGCGCCCCTCGGGATCTAGACAAAGTGCTTGCTTTGCCCTGTCAGACAGGTGGGAGTAGCTAGTCACTTGACTCGCCCCTGATCTAAGTCGACCTTAGGCGCCGATTGCGTATAGTCGATACCCCCCTTCTCTAGCGATCCCGCGCTGGAGGGTGGCCGCATTTCAATTGATCGACGGGCCTTTCTCGACGTCTTGGCAGCCTCGTTCTCAAGTCGTCGCTGCTCATCTATCGCCTCAAGCCAAGCAGCCTCATTTCGCCGTGAACGGGTGGCGTTCGCCTCCGCCTTCTTTGCATCCTTGAGTTCGCGAAACGAAAAATGCATTGCAACACGATTCGCTAGGGGGACCTCGATAAACTGCTCCCCCAGCCGCAGCCAAACACAAGATAGATCATCTTTTCTGTAGTGAACGTCGTAACGCTTTCCGCTATTTATCAGTGGCGTAATGGCGGGGTCCCAGTATTTGAGACCAAATAAACTGATCCCGCCGTCGCGGGACACGCACCTTGGTTTAGACGGCAAGAAACCAAAGAGGAATTCGCGTCGATCAGACAAAATCTTGGGAAGAAGAACCTCTCCCCGAGACGTTTTCCAAGAATCGCCCCACTTTTGCATCGGCGATAAATTGCTGATCCCCTTGTGCGGCTCGTTAGCGTATTTCCCTACGATCTCAAGCGCGATCCACTTCTTGAGCTCTAGCAAGCTCATGACGGCGCGTTTCTGCGAGTTATAGGATCCGCGCGCATTGGAATTAGAGAACGTGGTTCCGGGAAGCATGTGGACGTTGCCCATGAACGTGCCAATGTACCTCTCTATATACTGGCCCCAATGCGGCCTTCTCACTGGCCTGACAATAGTCTCGATTCCACGAGCTTCACATTGCCTCTGGATGCCCTTGGCCTGAAAGGACTTCCCGTTGTCCCAATGGACCTGCTCCATTACGCCATAGACGGGGTAATCGATATCGATTCCAAGCTCTTTCAAGAATGCTCTTTTGGGAAAGCACGCTTGTTCGATTGTAAGACCTACGGAAGTCTGGTCCGGCACTTCGAAGGCGACATGCCAGCCTATGACGCATCTCGTATACACATCTATGGCCAAGGTTATCCACGGACGACCTATTTCGAGACGACTAACGGGGCTTACAACAATCAAGTCAACTAAGGCGTGATCAATTTGTACGATTTGAAGCGGCCTTTCAGTCTTAATTCCTATGAGTGAAACTCCCTGAACTGCATCACCCTCTACAGCGCCCCGACGCTTTTTTTCAGCGATCAAAGGATCCTTGCTTTTTACGCGTGCTAAAACAGAGCCATACGATGGCGGCTCTGCGATTCCGGCCATGGTGCATTTAAGCACTACTTCTTTATGCAACTGTGAAACCTTTGGTCGCTCGCGTCGCAAGTAAAAATCTTCGTACGCCTTGTCAATAATTGCCTCTGCAATTGGAGATAGGTACCGAGAACCCGGTGCTGGCCCACTCCTGGAATTTAGCTGTGCGCCCAAAACTGGATTGTCGAGGTGACGCGCATACCGACGATCAACCGTCCTGACCGAGGTTTTGAACTTTTCTGCGATGGCTTTTCGGCTTATCCATGACGCCCTTCCACTGCTTGGGAGCCGCCTTAGGGCGTCGAACCATAGCCGAGCCTGCTCGAATTCCTCGGGGCTCAATGACGCGGTGTCGGTAACTCGGCGGCTGCCCTTGTTAGTCCGAAGCGGAGAGAGGTCACCTACTTTTACCCAAAATCGTTCGTCCACTGCTTCGTTGTGGACCAAGATTTCGTCAGCTGAAACGATTGCCAAAACCCTGACGACTTTCCCATCACAAGTACACCGCGAGCCCTTATTGACATTCAGTGGGGCTTGTGGCGCCGGCGAACCTCTTCGGAACGACATGCAACACCACCCTGCAGCGAGCGCTGCCTGGCAATCGAAAACTCGTCTCTCGACGTTCGCTTAGCGTACCCCTTTGGCCTGACAGCAACAAATCAAGCGATCTGGCTTGTTTCGCCGGATTTCCTTAATGTTCGTGTCAATTTCGAACGGCTGTATCGCTGTTTGATGAGTCAGGGCCAATAACACTGCCGTAACCATATGATTTAACGATGATTGCAGCAAATGGTCTTGAACAAAAATTTCCGACACTTGGCACGCGGCGTGCAACGCGCTGCACCCCCTCTCGCATGGAATGCAGGCATGGGCCGCAAGCGCACCCGGTTGAACTGGATTTGGGACGACGCAGAACAACAGTTCCGCACGCCATCCGGTCAGATCGTGACGCTGAACAGCATCGCGCAGCTATTCGCCGACCGCATCGAGTGCCGGCATGACTTCGCCGGCCCATGGGCCGGCTGGAAGATGCGCGGCGACGCCTTGATACCACCGGGACACGGCCCGGGAGCGCCACGGCTCAAGCCGAACACGGTTCGGCTTTTCCTGCGGTGGATCGCGGAGGCTACCGAAGCCGGTAGCGGCCAGAGCAAGCGACCGGCCGACCGTCCACACCAGTGGCCTGGGTGTACGTCGATCCACTGACAGAGACGACCGTGCCGGCGATGCACCGCTGCGAGGGTGCGAGCATGCGAGAGCGGCGAGCGCGCTCCGACGCCTCAGCCTGACGTGCAGACGCAACAGCATCGGCGTGCTGATACTGCTGAACAATCGCCGCGCTCTGCTGGTTGAACTGCTGGATCACCTGCGCAGCTTCTTCCTGGTCGCGATTGCGCTCGTGCTCCCTGTAGCCGACGAACCCCACGACCAGCACCACGGCAGCGAGCACGATGCCGGCCGCGATCTTCCCTGCTCCATCCATAGCGGACTCCCGTTGTCGGAGGGAGGATAGCAAAGGCACGGAAGCCGCTACGCGTTTCCGCTCGATCAAGAGCAGCTGAGGCACAGTCAAGGGGCGTCCAAAGGTTTTGGCGAAGTGCTTACGCACTTCACCCCGAGCGATTCGCACTAAACGAGGGAAAAGAGGGTCTGGCGGGGGAGGATCGAGGGGGAGTGGTTGGGGGGTATCAGTGCAGGGGGCAGGAGCCCCCTGTATGCCCTTCCCTGCCTTGCCGACAGCAAAGGAGCGCCTCCGTCCTGCGGACAGCAGAAGCGCTCACTTGCCGCTGAACGGGTCAGCATTCCACTCGCCGTACTCAGGCGGCGTGTAAGGCGTGGCGGTCGCCCGAACAGCCCGTTGCGGACCGGGGACGGACGCCAGCACCACACCACCCCCAGCAGTCGGCTGCTGCGCAGCACTCGCCTGCTGGGGCTGGCGCTGGCGCTGGCTCGCCTCGTCCGCATCCACGAACGGATTGTAGAGGCCGTCCGCTGCGATCGATCGACACCGATCCACGGGGACCGCGTAGCGCGTGCCCTGCTCGGTCACGCAACCGCACCGGCCATCTTCGACGGCGACGCAGTACAAGCGGGGCTGCGCCTTGACCGTGAGCGTGTCGAACATAGGCGCCGACCACGGAATGCCGGCGAGGCGAGGCTTCATCCACTTAGCGAAATCCTCGCGGCGCATCTCCTGATCGGCGTTCTCAGACGATGCGACCGCAGCCGGAGCATTCGAACCGGGCTTTACCGGCGATGCGGTCGCCACATGCGTGGTTCGATCATGCAGGCGCTTGAGCACCAGCGGCACGCCAACCAGAGCACCAATCGCAACGACGGCGGCGATGGGAAGGACGAGAGCACGAAGCGGGATTTTCCGCTTCATGTTGTGCGCGTTGCTGGACTTGTAGAGCTCGAACACCTCGGCAGGCAGCGTCGTGATGCTGTGGACGGCCGTGCGCTGCGCGCGTGGTTCCTCGCAACTCGTCATACAGCGACCCCACTGGAAGGCGCTCACGACGCTGCTATTGAACTTGCGCACATAGTGGATGTGCTGATCGACCAAGCGCCGCACGTAGGCGCTCACGAGGTCGGGATGCTGCGTTGTGAACCAAAAGTCCATGCCCTCGTGTCGCACCTTGCTGATGCGACGCACCCAGGGTGCAGGCTTGCCCTGGTCGAGCGGAAAGAAGCCCTTGCCGGTGCCGTTGAAGTCGTCCTCCTGCGCCTCATCGATGCAGATCAACGACTCGGGCGGCAACTCCCACCACTTCTGCAGCTGCTCGTAGCTCAGCGGCTCCGCAACGCTCTCGTGCAGGCCGTTGACGTTGATGGCGTACACCGGCCGTTGCGGGTTCTCCTTCTTGAACTGCATGATGGCGTGCACCATGCGCGCGGTTTTGCCGGCACCGGGCTTGCCGGTCCACATCTTGACAGGCATTACGCGGCCTTCCGTTTTGAGGTGAGGTGCACAGCGGCCGCGTCGGTGATCTTCCGACCCGCCCAGGCGCTCAGCACGATGGTGATCGCCTTGTCCACGCCGAACCACCCGAGATAGTCCACGAGCGGCCCAGCGTTGCCCAGCATCGACTTGATACCAATGGGATCGATAACGCCGGACGCGACTTTGCTCGTCGCAAAGCCGATGCCGAGACTGACCAGCGCGCTCAACACCATCTGCCCGACGGTGGAGAGCAACATTTCTCCAATCCACGCGATAAATACAGGCATTAGAGCCCCCTGCCCCCTGCGGTGATGATGGCTGCGGAAAGCAGCGCGAAGCCGATCACGAGCGCACGAAGCCACGTGCCGACAACGCACTTGTCTTCGAGCGGGATCACGAACGAACCGCGACTGCCGAGCGAAATCGAAATGTCGTGCAGCGGGCAGCTGGTGGCGTAACCGAAGCCGCTTTGATCGTAGATGCCGCTGTTGGCCTGACCGCCCACGGTGCCGTCCATAGACGTATCCGGGTCGCTCCACACGTCGCCCTGCCCATACTTGTTCTTGAGCGCATCGAAATCGGACGGCGGGCCGTCGCCGGCTAGATCCTTGTGCAGCTGCGCGGCGTCAGACTTCGCTTGACACATAGCGGTCCACTCCTGCCGCGCTACGCCACACATCACAGCATCGCCGGTGCAGACGGGAGGGCTGTTGCAGTCCCCGCCGCCGCCGTAGCTGCCC
>DASTRL010000090.1:0-2655 GCA_035761265.1 Steroidobacteraceae bacterium | reverse complement strand
ACCATGCCGACGAACGCGGCGAGGCCGAACGCCCAGGGGCTCGAGCTCAGCGCGAGCAGGCAGGCGCCGAACACCGTGAGCAATGTGACGCCGATGAGCGCGCGGCGATGCCCGAAGCGGTCGGCCCAGAAGGTCACGACGGCGGTCGCCAGCGTCGCGCCGGCCAGGCCTGCGCCGATCACCGCGCCGATCTCGGCGGCGGACAGCTTCAGGGTGGCGAGATACACGCCGAGCAGCACGCCGATCATGCCGGTCGCCAGAGAGCGTGCCAGCACGGCGACGTAGAGCCAGTTACGATCCCGCATCATCTCGCCTGCCTTTCTTCCCGGAGGTATGCCGTGCGTGCAGCCATCTTCATCGTGCTGGGGCTGATGAGCAATGCCGTGCCGGCGGCGCGTGCAACGCTGCAGGTCGAGGCCCGGATTCCGTTGCCAGGCTGCAAGGGCCGCATCGATCACCTGGCCTTCGATGCGCAAGGTCGACGGCTGTTCGTCGCGGAGCTGGGCAACGACAGCGTGGCGGTCGTCGATCTGGATCACCGGCGACTCGTGCGCCGCCTGACCGGCTTCGACCAGCCGCAGGGCGTCGCGTACTCCGCCCGTTTGCGCCGGCTGTATGTGGCCGAAGGTGGCAGCGGATGGGTGCGTTCCTACGACAACGACTTCAAGGAGCTCCAGCGCGTCAGACTCTCCGGCGATGCCGACAACCTGCGCATCGATCGTCTCGCGGCGCGCGTCTACGTGGGTTACGGCGATGGTGCACTCGCGGTCCTCGACGCCGCCAAGCTCGAACACATCGGCGACATCCGGTTGAAAGCGCATCCGGAGAGTTTCCAGTTTTCGCAGGACGATGCGCGCATCTACGTGAACCTGCCGGGCGCACGGGAGATCGCCGTGGTCGATCCCGCTGCGGAGCGGCAGATCGCGGGCTGGCCGGCGAGCTGGCGTGCCAACTACCCGATGGCGCTCGACGACGAGGCGGTGCTCTCGGTATTTCGTGAGCCGCCGCGGATCGCGCGCTTCGGGAAGGGCGCCGTCATGGTGGATTCAGCAGCCTGCGGCGACGCGGACGATGTGTTCGTCGATGCCAGGCGAAACCGGGTGTACGTGGTCTGCGGGGAGGGCAGCGTCGACGTGCTCGATCGCAATTCCCTGAAGCGCATCGGAGGGATTCGTACCTCCTCCGGTGCGCGCACCGGGTGGTACTCGCCCGAGGCCGATCGCCTGTTCGTGGCGGCGCGTGCCACGGGCGGACACGCTGCCGCGGTGTGGGTTCTCAAGCCTGAGTGATCAGACACTTACGAGCACCTAACCTTTTCCCGGCCGCAGCGTCCAAGCTCAGTGCTCACCTTACTCAAGTCCTGGGCAAGGCCCGACGCCTTCCATAGCGTGCTGAACGAGCGCGGCGCGCGTTGGTACAACGCCTGCCTGCGCATCACGCGGGACGCCGATCTCGCGGCCGATGCGGTGCAGGAGGCGCTGCTCAAGGCCTGGGACCACCGCGAGGAATTCCGCGGCGAGGCGGCGCTCGATTCCTGGATCCATCGCATCGCGCTCAACGCGGCGATCGATCTGACGCGCCGGCGCAAGCGCCGCGCGGAAGACGAGCTGGACGCCGAGGCCTTCGAGGCGCCGCCGTCGAGCTCGGCGGAGCGCGAGCACGTCGAGGAGTCCTTCGGCAAGGACCTCACGGCCGCCATGCAGCGACTGACCGCCAAGGAGCAGCAGATCTTCCTGCTCAAGCATGTCGAAGGCTGGAAGCTCGAAGAGATAGCCGAGTCCATGCAAACCCCCATTGGCAGCGTGAAGAACGGCTTGTTTCGCGCGGTGCGCAAGCTGCGCGTCGACCTTGAGGTCTGGCGAGGCGAATCATGATTTCCGACGACGATCTCCTTCTCTATTACTACCGCGAACTCGACGCGGCGGAGCGTGCGCGCATCGGTGCGGCGCTGGCCGCGGAGCCTGAGCTGGCGCGGCGCCTGCACGCGCTGGTGGCGCGGCTGGATGCTGCCGCAGCCGCGCCTGAAGTGCCGGTGCCGGAACACATCCGGCAGCGCTGGCAGGCCGCACTCGCGGGCGCCTCGGCGCAGACTCGCGCGGCGCCGGCGCCGCGACGGCATCTGAGCCAGCCGCTTTGGTTGGCGGCGGCGGCCTCGGTGGCGCTGATCGCGCTGGTCGCGGTCCTGTGGCTGAACCAGCCGCAGCCAGGCCCGGCGCCCGTGGCCGGCGGGCCGGATCCGAAGGCCGATGCGTCCGCTTACGAGCACGGCCTCAAGTTCCACCTCGCGAGCACGGAGCGGCGGCTCGCGAACCTGGGCGATGCGACGCCCGAAGAGCGTGAACGACTGGTCGAGACCATCATCGGACAGAACCAGATGTACGCGCTGGCGGCCGAGCGCGCCGGCCAGCCGCAGCTCGCGCGCGTGCTGCGGGCCTTCAACCCGATTCTCGAGGACCTCGCCGAGGGCCGTGGCGAAGCCGCCGCGGCCGACATCGCGCAGCTGAGCTTCGAGATGCGAGTCATGCAAACGCGGCTCGGCTCCGCCGCCGAGTCCACCAACCTGCTTTAGCCCGAGGACGTCATGAACCACAAGCTAACTACCATTATTGCTGCGATCGCCATGAGCGGAACGACGATGGCCCAGTCGCCGCCGCC
>DASTRL010000089.1:0-2778 GCA_035761265.1 Steroidobacteraceae bacterium | reverse complement strand
GCCGCCCGCCTGCTGCGCTCCGTGACCTGCCAGTATCGCGACGCGCTTGCCACGATTCAGGATGTCGATGGCGCGCGCGATCTCCGGCTCCTCCGGCACGCGCTCGCTCTCCTGGTGCGCGAAAGAGACGTGATGCGCGACGTTGCGCATCGAGGGCTGCGCCTCCTCGACCGTCTCCTCCTGCACGTCGGTGGGTATCGCCACGTGCGTCACGGTGTGCTGTGAGCAGGCGATGCGGCAGGCGAGCGACACCGCGTTCTCGACGTGCGCCGCGCTCATGATGCGCGTGCTGTACGCCGCGACGTCGGCGAACAGCCGCGGCAGGTCCACGTCCTGCTGCGTGAAGGTGTCGATGAGATCGTGATACGGCAGACCCGTGATCGCGATGACCGAGGCCTTGTCGAACTTGGCGTCGTACAGGCCGTTCAGCAGGTGCACCCCGCCGGGCCCCGTGGTCGCCAGGCAGCAGCCGATGCGACCGGTCCACTTCGAGTGCGCGCAGGCCATCAGCGCCGCGGATTCCTCGTGCCGCACCTGGATGAAGCGCACCGGCGCCTCGGGCTTGTCCTGGTTGCGCTTGCGGATGGCTTCCATGACGCCGTTGATGCCGTCGCCCGGCAGGCCGAAGATGGTATCGACGCCCCAGGCCACGAGGCAGTCGAGCAGGATGTCCGAACCATTGCGCCTGGCGGCCGCGTCCATGGCCAAACTACCCGGGTTGCTCGGTCTGCTGGTAGGTGCCGACCAGCTCCCCGGCCGCGAGCACGTGGCCGGACATCGCCTTCAGCACCTCGTCGCGCTCCGCCCCCGGCGGAACGTCGAGCGTCCGGTCGAGCGCGAACACCTGGAAGTGATAGTGATGCGGCGGATCGCCGACCGGCGGCCGCGGCCCGAAGTAGCCGATGCTGCCCTTGCTGGTCCTGCCTTGCAGCAGGCTCGCGGGCTCCGTGAGCTGTTCGCGCTCCTGCAAGCCTTCCGGCAACGAGGTGCGATCCGCGGGAATGTTGTACGCCACCCAGTGCACGAAGGGCTCGGGCGATGGCGCATCCGGGTCCTCGAGGATCAAGGCATAGGACTTGGCGCCATCGACCCGCTCCCACCAGATCTCGGGCGACACGCCTTCGCCGTATTCGGATTGCACCCTGGCGATGGTGCCGTGGATGGCGGGCGATGTGACCGAGATGTGACTGCCGGCATCGGCGCCCGCCTGTTGCAGGGCAAGCATGCCCTCGCGTGGATTGTGCGTTGCCATGTCCTCCTCCTTTGGCCGGCGCGGGTTCGCGTCGGCCACATTAGGAACCCGCGGCGGGCCGGCCGATGTAGGAAGCGGCGCGCGATGCGCGCTCCGGAGCCCGATCGGTAATGCGAAAGGCTCGCATCGCTTGTGAGTGTCGCCTGACGTCGAGGACGCATGATCGTCGATATCGCCGGCGCGTGTGGCACTTCAGCATTGCGGTGCCACAAACGGAGGACCCACCATGGCACGAGCAAAGCCGGCGAAATCAGGCAAGACCCCCGATGCGATCGCACTCCTGAAGGCGGACCATCGCGAGGCCGAAGACCTGTTCGAGCAGTTCGAGAAGGCGCGCGACGCGGATCGCAAGCAGCGACTGGCGATCCAGGTCTGCAACGCACTCAAGATACACACCAAGATCGAGGAAGAGATCTTCTATCCCGCCTTCCTCGAGGCCACCGACGAGACCGACATCCACCACGAAGCGGAAGTGGAGCACGCGGGCGCCGAGAAACTGATCGCCGAGATCGAGGGCTCATCCCCGGACGACGACTACTTCGACGCCAAGGTCAAGGTGCTCTCCGAGATGATCAAGCATCACGTGAAGGAAGAAGAGAGGCCGGGCGGCATGTTCAGCAAGTCGCGCGACTCGGACATGGACCTGCAGGCGCTTGGCGAGCAGCTCGCGACACGCAAGGCCGAGCTCGAAGGCGAAATCGACGACGGCGACATGCCCCCGCCGACGCGCGGCCAGAAGGAACGGTCGCAGGCCGGCCGCATGGCGCGGGCACGCTGAACGAGGAGCGAACATGGCCAGCAGGAAATACGGCAAGAAGGCGCAGAGCAAGGTCAAACGCGCCATGCATGAACGCAAGGAAGGCACCCTCAGGAGCGGCCGGTCCGGCAAGAAAGTGAAGAGTCGCAAGCAGGCCATCGCCATCGGGTTGTCCGAGGCGCGGCGCTCCGGCGCGAAAGTACCTTCGCGCTCGAGCCGCAGCCGCTCGGGCGGGAGGAAGAAGAAAAAGTAGCCAGGCCGCGATGCGTCGTGGATTGCAGCCGCGACCGCGGCGGTCGGGGCGAGTGGCCGTACTCGCCCTCGATCTCATCACCGATTTCGATTTTCCCGACGGGCCGGCGGTGCGCCGTGCGCTGGCGCGGCAGGCGGCCGCGATACGCGCCCTGTTCACGCAGGCGCGCGCACGACGCGTGCCGGTCATCTACGCCAACGACAACCTGGGTCCGTGGCGCAGCGACTCCGCGGCGCTGATCGCGCATTGCCGGCGGCACGCCGGCGCCGGTGCGGACCTCGTGGAAAGCCTGCTGCCGGATCCGCGCGATTCCATCGTCCTGAAGCCGCGCCACTCCGCCTTCTATGGCACGCCGCTCGAGGCATTGCTCGCCGATCGCAAGATCGACACGCTGCTGATCGCCGGTGTCTCCGCCGAGAGCTGCGTGTGGATGACGGCCTGCGATGCGCACACGCGCGGCTTCGAGCTCGTGGTCCCGCAGGACACGGTGGCCGGCGTCTCGGCACGCGCCGTGCG
>DASTRL010000088.1:0-20087 GCA_035761265.1 Steroidobacteraceae bacterium | reverse complement strand
CTCGCGGCGGCCGACGGCCAGACGCTGTACTACAAGCTGCTCAAACCACGGGCGCTCGAGCCCGGCAGGCGCTACCCCGTGCTCATCGACGTGTACGGCGGTCCGGGTGCGCAGCGTGTGGTCGACGCCTGGGGCAACCTGTTCCACCAGTACCTGGCGCAACACGGCTACATCGTGTTCGCGCTCGACAATCGCGGCAGCGGCATGCGCGGCATGAGATTCGAGGCGACCCTCGGCGGCCGCCTGGCCGGCGTCGAGGTGCAGGATCAGCTGCGCGGCGTCGAATTCCTGCGCACCCTGCCCTTCGTCGACGGCGAGCGCATCGGCATCTTCGGCTGGAGCTACGGCGGCTACATGACGCTGATGTGCCTGATGCAGGCGCCCGAGGCTTTCGCGGCGGGCGTCGCCGGCGCGCCCGTGACCGACTGGTCGCTGTATGACACGCACTACACCGAGCGCTATCTATCCACCCCGCAGCTCAACCCGCAGGGCTATGCCGCCAGCAACGTGCTCACGTGGGCCGACAAGCTGCGCCGGCCGCTGCTGCTGGTGCACGGCATGGCCGACGACAACGTTCTGTTCGCGCACAGCACCGTGCTCATGAAAAAGCTGCAGGACCTGCAGAAGCCGTTCGACCTGATGACCTATCCCGGCGGCAAGCATGGGTTGATCCGGCAGAACGTCACGGGCTGGCATGCGCATGCCAACCTCGTGCGCTTCTTCGACCGGGAACTGAAGCCGAGCTATTCACCGTGAGGTCGATCCCACACGGATGAATGCGCAAATCGGGATGGGCGCGGCGCGCGATGCGAGTCGCAGGCGTAGGGTCGGCCATGCGGTGATCGCAGTGTCCTCACGCGGTTCAAGGCTTGATGCGCCCGCCCGGTGGCGGTAGACGCGCGCCGCAGGGCTTGCGCAGATCTTCGGTATCGAAGATGTCTTCGAGACGTTTCGGCATTCCGGACAAGCCCACGAAGGCAGCGGAACCTTTCATGTTCAGATTCATGCCGAGGTCCCCCGCCGCCTGCATGACTTCCTCGTCCGAGGCCTCGACCAACTCCGTTTCGAGGCCAGCCAGTACGCGATCGAGCGCCACATCGGGTTGCTCGCGAATCACGTTCTTCTGCATGTGAGTCCCTCACGTAACAGGCAACGACGCATGCGCTTGCGCGTCGAATCGTAGTCGCGCTTCGATATCCCGAAGCGCGTGCGAATCTGCTCGGCGGTGAGCCCGGCCGCCAGCCCGTCAATGATCCGCGCGGCGAGGTCATCTCCTGCAAACAGCTTGCGGATCTTCGCGAGTTCGTCCGCGGCGATCAGTGTTCGTTCCGGGTCCGCGGCGAGATCCCGCAGATCAGTGCCGGGGGAATTGCGCTCGCTGCGCGCATGCCAGCCGGGATCGTCGCGGCCGATACCCTTCAGCGCACGGCGGATGTGATCGGCCCGAAGGCTTCGCATGACGCCAGCCAGGAATGCCACCGCCGACAGGTCCTCGGGCTTCTGACGACTGCCGATGAGCATGCGCGTAATCGCTTCCTGCAGCAGATCGTCCCAGGCGACGTCCGCCGGCAGGCCACGCGCATACAGCCGCGCAATTGATTTCAGGCGCAGCAGGTCCATCGCGGTCAGGAGCCCGACCGCGAGGGCGGTCTGCGTCGGCGCAATGACACGGTTGTCGGAAAGCCGCGGTATCCGGCGCTTGGCATTCGGCACAGCTTCATCACCTCCGATGAGCTATGCGCAGCCGCAAGCCGCTTGCGGACGTCGACCGGATGAAATTTTCTACAGCTTGATGCGTCCGCCGGCGGGCGGCGCCCCGCCCATGTCCCCGCCGGTGCCGGGTACCACGATGCGCGAGGCGGCCTCGCGCCGCATCTCGCGCGCCTCCTCGATGGCCTGCTCGATCGCCACCTTCACGGCATCCGGGAACTTGGCGCAGGCATCCTCGATGGAACTGGCCTCCAGCTCGAAGGCCAGAGGCAACACGCCGGCCGGCGTGAGCAGCTGGGTCTGGCCGGAATACAGCACGGAGCGCGAGGAGTCGTCGCTGCCGTCGCTCTTGACCGGCACGAGGCGCCGCAACGTGCCGGCCTTGCGGTCCGTGAAGATCTCTTCGCGATACAACTGCGTCGGGTCGAGCTTGATGTCGGGGAGTTGCTGTTCAGCGGCCATGCGTTTCACCGTGCCTTGCGTGCGTCGGATGATAAACCCTGCAGCGCAGGGATGAGGGGCAGATCGGCGGGCAGGAGCCCCACTGCGCCGAGAGACTGACAATCGACCCACTTCAGCTGTTGCCCGTCCAGGCCGCGGGGCTCGCCGCTTTCGAGCGAGGCGTGCCAGAGCGCGAGGTCGACTGTGCGGTCAGGATATTCATGGGCCATGCTGGTGATCGGGCGCAGCGCGCGGGCCTCGATGCCCAGTTCCTCGCGCAGCTCGCGGACCAGCGCCTCGGCATCGCTCTCACCATTCGCCACCTTGCCGCCGGGGAACTCCCACCAGCCGGCCATGTGCTTGCCGGCGGGGCGCTGCGCGATCAGCACGCGACCTTCGGAATCGAACAGGGCGGCGGCGACGACTCGAAGTCGTGGCTTCAGAGGCCTGTCCCCTTTTGCTGGGAATCGAGGAATGTCCCCATTAATTACTCGACGCCTTCGAGGACGCCGTGGCAGTTCTTGAATTTCTTGCCGCTGCCGCAGGGACAGGGCTGGTTGCGGCCGACCTTGGGCGCGACGCGTACCGGCTGTTGCGGTGGCATCTGCTGCGGCGGCATCGGCTGTCGCGAGGCCTGGCGCGCGCCCGCCGGCTGCGCTTGCGGCTCCTGCGGCAATGCCGGCGGCGCGAACGAGGCGGCCTCGGCGTGCTGCAACTGGAGCATGCGGTTCAGCCGCTGGCGCCGCGCCTCTTCCTCGCGCTCGATCTGCTCGGGAGACTTGATCTGCACGTCGAGCGTCGAGAGGATGGTCACCGTGTCGAACTTGATGCGATCGAGCATCGCGGCGAACAGCTCGAAGGCTTCGCGCTTGTATTCGTAGCGGTAATCCTTCTGCGCATAGCCGCGCAGGTGGATGCCCTGGCGCAGGTAATCCATGGCGCCCAGGTGATCACGCCATTGCTGGTCGAGCACCTTGAGCATGATGTCCTTTTCGATGTGCCGCATGATGGGCACGCCGTTCGGCTGTGACCCGATTCTCGCCACCTTGGCCTCGTACATGGCGTCGATGGCGCCGATGATCCGCCCGCGCAGCACTTCTTCCTCGAGATCCGGCTGGTCCTTGAGCCACTGCACGGGATCGACCTTGGTCGCAAAATTGCGCTCGATGGCCTCGGCAAGCCCGGCGAGGTTCCACTCTTCGTGGCCGACGTTCGATGGCAGGTACTGATCGAGCACGCCGCTCACGACTTCCGCGCGGATGCCGCGCACCGCATCTGCCAGGTTCTCGGCCCCCATGAGCTCGGTGCGCTGCTGGTAGATGACCTTGCGCTGATCGTTGGCCACGTCGTCGAAGGTGAGCAGCTGCTTGCGCACGTCGAAGTTGTGCGCCTCGACCTTGCGCTGCGCCTTCTCGATCTGGCGCGTGAGCATGCCGCTCTCGATGACCTCGCCTTCCTTCATGCCGGCCATGGCCAGCCACTTCTTGGTGCGCGCCGGGTCGCCGAAGATGCGCATCAGGTTATCTTCCATCGACAGATAGAAGCGGCTGGAGCCCGGATCGCCCTGGCGGCCGGAACGGCCGCGCAGCTGGTTGTCGATGCGGCGGGATTCGTGCCGTTCGGTGCCGACGATGTGCAGGCCGCCCGCCGCGACCACCTGGTCGTGACGCGCCTGCCAATCGGCGCGCAGGCGCGCGAGCGTGACCTCATCGAGCGGTTGGCCGCCATTGGCTTCTTCGGCCGCGCGGATGTCGGCCTCGAGCTTGCCGCCGAGCACGATGTCCGTACCACGGCCCGCCATGTTGGTGGCGATGGTGACTTTGCCGGGCTTGCCGGCCTGCTCGACGATGTGCGCTTCGCGCTCGTGCTGCTTCGCGTTGAGCACGTCGTGATCGATGCCCTGCTTCTTCAACACACCGGAGATGAGCTCGGAACTTTCGATCGAAGTGGTGCCGACGAGTACCGGCTGCCCACGTTTCACGCAATCCTCGATGTCCTCGATGATGGCCTTGTACTTGTCCTGCTGCGTGAGATAGACGAAGTCCGGATTGTCCTTGCGGATCATCGGCCGGTGAGTCGGTATCACGACCACCTCGAGCCCGTAGATCTGCATGAACTCCGGCGCCTCGGTGTCGGCGGTGCCGGTCATTCCGGAGAGTTTCTTGTAGATGCGGAAGTAGTTCTGGAAGGTGATGGACGCGACCGTCTGGTTCTCCGCGCGAACCTTGACGCCTTCCTTCGCCTCGACGGCCTGGTGCAGCCCGTCCGACCAGCGGCGACCCGGCATGGTGCGCCCGGTGAACTCGTCGACGATGATGACCTCGCCGCCGCGCACGATGTATTCCACGTCACGCTTGTAGAGCGCGTGCGCGCGCAACGCCGCGTTCAGGTGATGCATCAGCTTGATGTTCGAGGGGTCGTACAGGCTCTCGCCTTCGCGCAGCAGCCCGGACTCGAGCATCAGTCGTTCCACGTGCTCGTGACCGGCTTCGGTGAGATGCGTCTGGCGCTGTTTCTCGTCCACCGAATAGTCGCCAGGCCCCTCCTCGGTCTCCTGTTTCACGAGGCGGGGCACCAGCTTGTCGATCTTCTCGTACAGCTCGGTGTTCTCCTCGGCCGGGCCGGAGATGATCAGCGGCGTGCGCGCCTCATCGATGAGGATGGAGTCCACCTCGTCGACGATCGCGAAGGCGAGCTTGCGCTGCACGCGATCTTCGAGACTGAAAGCGAGGTTGTCGCGCAGATAATCGAAGCCGAATTCGTTGTTGGTGCCGTAGGTGATGTCGCAGGCGTAGGCGGCGCGCTTCTCCGCGGAGTCCTGCTGGTTGCGGATGACGCCCACCGTCAGCTTCAGGAACTTGTAGACCGGGCCCATCCAGTCGGCGTCGCGTTGCGCGAGGTACTCGTTGACCGTGACCACGTGCACGCCTTCCCCGGTGAGCGCGTTCAGGTAGGCAGGCAGCGTCGACATCAGCGTCTTGCCTTCGCCGGTGCGCATCTCGGCGATGCGGCCGTCGTGAAGCGTGAGACCGCCGATCAGCTGCACGTCGAAGTGGCGCATCTTCAGCGTGCGACGTGCGGCTTCGCGCACCACCGCGAAGGCTTCCGGGGCGATGTCATTCAGCGTCTCGCCCGCGGCGAGGCGCTTGCGAAACTCGTCGGTCTTGGCGCTCAGGGCCTCGTCGTTCAGGGCCTGCAGCGCAGTCTCGAAGCCCGCGGCCTTGCGCACCGTCGCCTCATAACCACGGACGATGCGATCGTTGCGGCTGCCGAAGAGCCGCGTCAGGAGATTGAGCACTTAACGAGTCCTTGCCAAATGATTCGGATCGAAAACTGCAATGCAGTCAGCGACTTAGGTAAGCGTGCCGCGAAGCCGGGCCGGTATTCTACGGATAGACCCGGGCCCACGGTACTGGTTTGAGCAGTGGTGCCGGCGAGGGGTTCTCGGGGTTCGAGCGGAAAACACAAGGGATTGGCGGGCTTTCGGGCTCGAATCCCGAATACCCCTCCCCGGCGCCGCTCTCTTACTGGGCGTTGCGACCGATGAACGACAGCGGGTTGATCTGCCGCCCGTCCTTCAGCACTTCGAAATGCACGTGCGGCCCGGTCGAGCGTCCCGTGGAGCCCACGTAGGCCAGGGTGTCGCCACGAGCCACCGTGCGGCCGATCCCCACGGCCAGGCTCTGGTTGTGGCCGTAGCGGGTCACCAGGCCATTGCCATGGCTGACCTCGACGAGGTTCCCGTAGCCGGCCTTCTCTCCCGCAAACGTCACCACGCCCGCGGCCACCGCGACCACGTTGGCGCCCTGCGGACTGGCGAAGTCGATGCCTTTGTGAAACGCCTGGTGACCGTTGAACGGATCCTGGCGCTCACCGAAATACGACGAAATGTGCCCTTCGCGCACCGGTCTGCCGTCGGGGCGGATCTGCTCATCGAGCTTCTTCGACAGCAGCGCGTTCTCGAGCGCCGCGAGTTGCGCGTCACGCGATGAAATCTTCTGTTCCAGCCCGTTGAGCAGGGAATTGAGGTCCGGCGCCTGCATGGCAGCGCCGATATCGGATTCCGGCCCACCCACGGCAGGCTCGCTGTTGAAATCGAACTCGCGGTTGTCGATGTTCGCCATCTGCGTGAGGCGCTTGCCCAGCGCGTCGAGGCGGATCACGTGGGCATTCATCTGGCCGATGCGCATGGCCACCGCGTCGACCCGACGCTGCAGCTCGGCCTTCAGCTCCTTGATCTCGGCCTGCTGCTCGGCCAGCGTGGCCGTCCACGTGGCAACCCCACGGGGGGCGCTGGTCTTGCTCTCGCCGATCTTGAACCCGAGGCTGAAAGCCGTGGCGAGGATGGCAATGAGCACGGTCGCAAAGCCGGCCACCGCCAGGGGATGCGCGAGATTGAAGTGCCGGGCGCGACCTTCACGGCGCGAAAAGAAGATGATGTTCATCGCTCGAGCTCCGGGCCGACTTCGCTCGAGATACCGGTCGCGATTCGAGGTCTCATGTCCGGCGTCGCAAGTATCTTCAAAGGCTTGCACATGGCTGGCATCCTCGTCGTCCGCTCCTGGAGCAATTTCTGAAAAGCGAAACCGTTAGGCCCAGCAGGCGCGGAACTATGCCGAAATCGTCCAATCGAGACAAGTCGAGGATCCGTCGAGGGTTTTCACCCCGCACGGTGGGCGACTTAATCTCGGCGCGCCTGCCATCACTGGTCCAGAGTGCACCGCAGACCTCCGACAGGTCCGAGTGGCATGTCGCAGTAATGAAGGCCCTGGGGCCCGAGCTCGCGAATAAGGTAAATCGCTGCTCGCTGGCTTCCGGCAGGGTCACCGTGGTCGTGGATTCGGCCGCCTGGGCGGCCAGGATGCGATTTGCACTGGCGGACCTGGACCCGCAGTTGCGCCAGCTGGTGCCTGGATTCCGGGAACTGACGGTCCGCATTCGGCCCCCCAAGACCCCTCCGAAGCGGGCGTAGTCCGTCAAATCTCGCCCGAGCCAAGCATGTCGGCCGCGTGATTGGCGGCACGCGCCGAGAGGGCCATGTAGGTCAGCGAGGGGTTCGCGCTGCCCGACGAGGTCATGCACGACCCGTCCGTGATGAACAGATTGGTCACGTCGTGGGCCTGGTTGTAGCGGTTCAAAACGGAGGTCGCCGGATCGCGGCCCATGCGCGCGGTACCCATCTCGTGCACGCACTGCCCCGGCGGACGGATCGGTCCGTTCGACTGGACGTTCTCGAAGCCCGCCGCGGCCAGCATCGCAGCCGCGTCGCGATTCGCCCGTTCCGCGAGCCGGCGCTCGTTCTCGCCATGCGTGCAATCGATGTGCACCAGCGGCAGGCCCCACTTGTCCTTGCGCGTCTCGTGCAGCGTCACGCGATTGTCCGGCCGAGGCAGCATCTCGGCGAAGCCCACCAGGCACATCTCCCAGCGGCCGGGATTGCGCAGCCGGCGTTTGAGTTCCAGCCCCACGCCCGCCTCGTTCTGGCCGCGCGCCCAGCTGCTGCGCCCGGAATATCCCTGGAAGGCGAAGCCCCGCAGGAACTCGCCATCGCTGTGACCTAGGTTGACGTAGCGCGGTAGATAGAACCCCGTGGGGCGGCGCCCATAGTAGTAGCGGTCGAGGAAGCCAGGGTGCGTGCCCGACGCTCCAATGCCGACGACATGGTCCATCAGATGGCGGCCGACGGCGTCGGAGCGGTTCGCGAGCCCGTTCGGAAAGAACTCCGAGCGCGAGGCGAGCAGGATCTGCGTCGTGCCGATGGTCGATGCGCACAGGAACACCACGCGCGCCTGGTAGGAGCGGCCCTCGCCGGTTTTCGAGTCGAGCACGCGCACCGAGGAGATCCGGCGCTTGGCGTGGTCGTAGTCGAGCCGTTCGACGATGGCGTCGGTGACGACGGTCAGATTGCCGGTCTTCTGCGCGGCGGGCAGCGTGGCGGAAAGCGAGGAGAAATACGCGCCATATCCACAGCCGCGTTCGCAGACGCTGCGCATCTGGCAGGGACCTCGGCCGAGTGCGATGTGCTCGGGCGTGGGCTCGGTGAGGTGTGCGCAGCGACCCACGGTCACGCGCCGCTCCGGATGATTGGCCTCGATCTTCTCCTTGAAGGCGCGCTCGATGCAGTTGAGTTCCAGCGGCGGCAGGAACTGCCCGTCGGGCAGTTGCTCCAGGCCCTCGGTCGCGCCCGAGATGCCCGCGAAGCGCTCGACGCGGTCATACCACGGCGACAGGTCCGCGTAGCGGATGGGCCAGTCGATACCGTGGCCATCCTGCAGGTTGGCGTTGAAATCGAAATCGCTGAGGCGATAGGTCTGCCGGCCCCAGGTGATCGAGCGGCCGCCGAGGTGATAGCCACGGATCCATGAAAAGGGGCGATCTGCCGGCGTCGAGTAGGGATGTTCGCTGTCGCGCACCCACCATTTCTGCGTGGCGGAGTTGAACGCATGGCAGGTGCTCTGGATGGCGTAGTCGCGGGCACGCTCTTCCTCCGGCACCATGCCGCGATTCGGCACCTCCCAGGGCGTCGCGAAGTCCAGGTAGTCGACGCGGTGATCGACGTGGCCGCCGCGCTCGAGCACCAACGTCTTGACGCCGCGCTCGCACAATTCCTTGGCTACCCAGCCACCGCTGATCCCGGAGCCCACGACGATCGCGTCGAAATCCATGGCGCGTGCTCAGGCAGCCGACGCGCGGCCGACTTCGGTGAGCGGCAGGCAGGCACGCCAGGCGCCGGGAACGAGTTCGTAGCGCAATTCCTGCGTCGCGCCGACTTCCGACTGGTAGTAGCCCACGAGCAGCAGCCACTTGAATTTTCCGTACGCGACATCCTGTCGCGCCACGCCCTCCGCATCGACGTTGCGCAGGATTTCGAGACGTCGTTCGCCCGGCAGGGCCACGAACGCGGCTCCGTAGCGGTTCCAGGCCTGTTTGTCGATGCGATCGAGCACCGCCTGGATCTGCGCGCGGGTTTCATGCGAGCCCCAATCGGCCAGCATCTGGCGCATGAAATCCGGCACGCCCGCGGCCATCGCCCCGGGTGTGTCCGACGCCGGGATCATCACTTCGCTGACCTGCTCGAGCAGCGCGAACTGGTCGGGGGAGAACACCGGGCCGCTGTCGCGGCCCGCGTCCGACTGCCGCGTGAAACGGGTCAGCGCAGCTGCGCCGCCCACGAGAAACACCGCGCCCAGCAGCAGCGAGCGGCGGTTCATTTTTCCGTTGTTGAGCGGGTCCGACACAGGGCGCCTCTTGACCGGGATATCGGCCACGTTGCACCGAACTGGAACGGCAAAGGGTGCGCCGGCTCAAGGAATCCGCAGGCGTGGAAACGGGACTACAGGGGGCGGAAAGACCTTGCCGCAGGGAAGCCCGTGGTTCAGATCACCGAGCCGACCGGAACCGGCGGGGGCTGCACGTAGGCGATCGGTGCGTCCGAAGGCTTTTCGAACACCACCGACTCCCAAGTCGAGGTGTCGGCGATGAGCCGGCGCAGCAGCAGGTTGTTGAGCCGGTGGCCGGACTTGTGGCCGCTGAATTCACCGATGAGGCTGTGCCCGAGCAGGTACAGGTCGCCGATGGCGTCGAGGATCTTGTGCTTCACGAACTCGTCTTCGTAGCGCAGCCCGTCCTCGTTCAGGACGCGGAAATCGTCGAGCACGATGGCGTTGTCGAGATTGCCGCCGAGCGCCAGATTGCGCGCGCGCATCATCTCCAGGTCGCGCATGAAACCGAAGGTGCGCGCCCGCGAGACTTCCTTGAGGAACGACGTCGTGGAGAAATCCATCGACGCCTTCTGCGAGCGGCGCTTGAACAGTGGATGGTTGAACTCGATCTCGAAGTTCACCTTGAAGCCGTCGAAGGGCTTGAACTCGGCCCACTTGTCGCCTTCCTCGACTCGCACGCGCTGCTTGATGCGCACGAACTTCTTCGGCGCGCGCAATTCCTCGAATCCGGCCGACTGCAGCAGGAAGACGAAGGGCCCGGCGCTGCCATCCATGATGGGCACCTCCGGAGCGCTGACTTCGACGTGCGCATTGTCGATACCGAGCCCGGCGAATGCGGACAACAGGTGCTCAACCGTCGAGACCCGTGCATTGCCATTGATGAGAGTGGTCCCGAGCTGCGTGTCGCCGACATTCTCGGCATACGCCCGCACCTCGGCGGGAGGATCGAGATCCGTGCGCCGGAAGACGATCCCCGTGTCGGCCGCCGCAGGCCGAAGCGTCATCAGCACCTTCTGCCCGGTGTGAAGGCCGACACCCTGGGCGCGGATGGAATTTTTCAGCGTGCGTTGTCCGAGCATCTGATCTATCTCCCGGTGCCGGCCTTCCCGAACATCAGGAAGGCGCCGGTCACGGGTAGCGCCACCTTTCCCGGGAAGGGGTTTCCACGGAAAAGCGGGCATCGGGGAGCGTAGCGTCGTGCCGGACCAGGGGCCTGGCGGACGCACCGTACCCACAAAAAGGGGCGCTACCGTAACACAGTTGCCTTGCTTCGTCCTCCGACTGGGTCCGGTCGACCCGCCGTCACTCAGTCCGCCTGCCGACGCAGGAACGCGGGGATATCCAGCACATCCTCACTCTCCACCGAGGCATGGAGGCCGTCACCCACTGCCCTTTGACGCTGCACCGCCGGCTTGTCCAGCGCGGCGTAATCCGCCGCCGTCAGCGGCCGGCGCGGCACGACGCGCATGGGCGGCTCCTGCGCCTGAACGGCCGGAGGAGCAGCTTTCGACAAGGTGGGGACGTCGCGTCCATAGGGCGAGCGGCCCGTGACGGCGACCTCGGGGCGACCCAGGCCGGTGGCCACCACGGTGACGCGCATTTCGTCCGACAGCTCCGGATCGATCACGGTTCCCACCACCACGGTGGCGTCATCGGATGCGAACTGCTTCACGATGTTGCCCACCTCCTGGAACTCGCCGATCGACAGGTCCATGCCCGCGGTGACGTTCACGAGGATGCCGTGCGCACCGGAGAGATTGATGTCCTCGAGCAACGGCGAGGAAACCGCCATCTCAGCGGCTTCCTTGGCGCGGTGTTCGCCGCGCGCCACGCCCGATCCCATCATCGCCATGCCGGTTTCGCTCATCACCGTGCGCACGTCGGCGAAGTCCACGTTGATGAGGCCCGGACGCGTGATCAGCTCGGCGATGCCCTGCACGGCGCCCTGCAGCACGTGATTCGCGCTCTTGAAGGCGTCTAACAATGTCGTCTTCGCCCCAAGCACCGTCAGAAGTTTCTGGTTCGGAATGGTGATCAGGGAGTCGACGTACTTGCCGAGTTCGGCAAGCCCGTGGTTCGCGACCAGCGTGCGCTTGCCGCCCTCCATCTCGAACGGACGCGTGACGACCGCGACCGTGAGGATGCCGAGCTCCTTCGCCACCTGCGCGACCACCGGCGCCGCGCCGGTGCCCGTGCCGCCGCCCATGCCGGCGGTGATGAACAGCATGTCGCAGCCCTCGATCATCTCGATGATCCGGTCGCGATCCTCCATCGCGGCCTGGCGGCCCACTTCGGGATCGGCGCCGGCCCCCAGGCCCTTGGTGATGTTGCAGCCGATCTGCAAGGACGTCTTAACCTTCGAGTGCTTGAGCGCCTGCGCATCGGTGTTGATGCACATGAACTCCACGCCCTCGATGCCGCTCGTGACCATGTGCGCGACCGCGTTGCCGCCGCCGCCGCCCACTCCTATGACCTTGATTACAGCGTTCTGGCTGTAAGCATCCATCAGTTCGAACATTTGTGTCGCTCCTTCACTAGTTAGACGAGGCTGTCAGCTTCGCTTTCAACTCCAAAATGGCTTCCACGCGGCAGCCCCGCGTCAGAAGTTCCCCTGAAACCAGTTCTTCATGCGCTCGGCCATGCTGCGCGCGTTGCCGGCGATCGAGCGGCCGCGGTTGCCGGCGAGCGCGTTGTCGCGCGCGTACAGCAACAGGCCCGCGCCGGTCGAGTAGATGGGATTGCGCACCACGTCGGCGAGGCCCTTGATGCCCTGCGGCTGGCCCATGCGCACCGGCACGTGGAACACTTCCTCGGCCAGCTCGATCGCGCCCTCCATCTTGGCGCTGCCGCCCGTGAGCACGATGCCCGCGGCGATGATCTCCTCGAAGCCCGAGCGGCGCAGTTCCTCGCGCGCCAGCGCGAAGATCTCCTCGTAGCGCGGCTCGACCACTTCGGCGAGCGTCTGGCGCGCCAGGCGGCGCGCCGGCCGGTCGCCGACGCTCGGCACCTCGATGCTCTCGTCGGGATTGGCGAGCTGCGACAACGCGCAGGCGTAGCGGACCTTGATGTCCTCGGCGTACTGCGTCGGCGTGCGCATCGAGATCGCGATGTCGTTGGTCACCTGGTCGCCGGCGATCGGCAGCACCGCCGTATGGCGGATGGCCCCCTGCGAGAACACCGCGAGGTCGGTGGTGCCGCCGCCGATGTCGATGATGGCGACACCGAGGTCCGTCTCGTCCTCGGTGAGGCAGGCGAAGCTCGAGGCGAGCTGCTCGAGCACGATGTCGTCGACCTCGAGACCGCAGCGCTGGATGCATTTCTCGATGTTCTGCGCGGCCGAATCCGCACCCGTCACGATGTGCACCTTGGCCTCGAGCCGCACGCCCGACATGCCGATGGGATCGCGGATGCCTTCCTGCCCGTCGATGATGAATTCCTGCGGCAGCACGTGCAGGATCTTCTGGTCCGCGGGGATCGCGACCGCCTTGGCCGCATCCACCACGTGTTCGACGTCCGTGTGGCTCACCTCGCGGTCGCGGATCGCCACCACGCCGTGCGAGTTGAGGCTGCGCACGTGCGAACCGGCTATGCCCGCGAACACGGAGCGGATCTCGCAGCCGGCCATGAGCTCGGCCTCCTCGATGGCGCGCTGGATCGACTGCACCGTCGATTCGATGTTGACCACCACGCCCTTCTTCAGGCCGCGCGACGGCTGCACCCCGATCCCGATCACCTCGATCGAGTTGTCCGGCCCGACCTCCCCGACCAGCGCGGCGATCTTCGAGGTGCCGACGTCCAGGCCGATGATGAGGTTCTTGTCCGGTCGCTTGCCCATATAGTTGATGTAGTTAGCCATCTGAGTTGTCGTCCTCGGGATTGCCGCTCGCGACGCGCTGGTTGCCCGCGCGCCAGCCGATGGCGAAGCCATTCGTGTAACGCATGTCGATGTAGCGGATGTCGTTGGCATGCGCGGCGATCTGCCCGACGCCCGCGGTGACGAAGCGCTGGAAGCGCTCGTCCACCTGGCGCCGTCCGAGCCGCACGGTGATGCCATTGTCGAGATCGAATTCCCAGGAGCCGCGCGCATCGAGGCGCACCGCCGTGAGCCGCATGCCGGCTTCGATCAGCTGGCCCTGCGCCGCCAGGTAACGGCGCGCGACCTCGGCCTCGCTGCCGTGCGGGCCGGACAGCCGTGGCAGCTCCGGTGGAATGTGGCGCGCCTCGGAAATGAACAATTCGCCGCGGGTATTGAGCAGGCCATTCGCCCCCCAACGCGCTGCCGGCACCTGTTCGACGACCCGGATGTTGAGCGCGCGCGGCCATTGGCGCTCGACCGTGGCGCTGTCCACCCACGGGAGCTGCTCGACGGCGCGGCGCACCGCGCCGAGATCCACGCTCACCAGCCCCGTGTCGCGTACCCGCGCCTTCACCGCCTGCTCCACTTCCACCGGCGAGACCCGCTGGAAGCGGCCGGCCACCGAGACCTGCGTGATGTTCTGATCCAGCATGCCGGCGAGCAGCGTGACGGCGATGCCGGTCACGGCGAGCACCAGCGCGCCGAGTGCCAGGCGCGCCAGCGCCGCGCCCGTGAACCTGACGCGCGGCTCCGCGCTCACGCGCCGGTTGACCTTCTTGTTCTGGCTGCCGCCAAAGATCATGTTTCGATCCTCGTGCGGCTGAAGCTGGTCTCGAGCACCTGCCAGACGAGCTGCTCGAAGCTGATGTCGAGCGCGCGCGCGGCCATCGGTACCAGGCTGTGATCGGTCATGCCCGGCACGGTGTTTATTTCCAGCAGGTAGGGCCGGCCGGTCTTGTCCATCATGAAATCGGCGCGTCCCCAACCCTCGGCGCCGACCGCGCTGAACGTGGCGAGGGCCAGATTGGCCAGGTGCTTCTCGGCTTCGGTCGAGAGGCCCGAGGGACAGAAATATCGGGTGTCGTTGCGGAAGTACTTGGCCTCGTAGTCGTAGAAGATGGCCGGCGTCTCGATGCGGATCGACGGCAGAGCCCGGCCCTGCAGCACGGCCACGGTGTATTCGCCACCGGTGATCCACGCCTCCGCGAACACATTGGGCTCGAGCAGCGCGGCTGCCTGGTAGGCCGGCAACAATTGCTCGGGCTTCTCCACCTTGGTCATGCCGACCGAAGACCCCTGCGTCGCCGGCTTGACGATGAGCGGCAAGCCCAGCCGCTCGATGCAGTTGTCGAGATCCGCCGGGCCGCGCAGCACCATGTACTCGGTGGTCGGGATGCCCACGGCCTGCGCCAGCCGCTTGGTGCGCAGCTTGTCCATGCCGATGGCCGAGCCCATGACGCCGCTGCCGGTGTACGGCAGCCCGAGGAACTCGAGCGCGCCCTGCAACGTGCCGTCCTCGCCGCCCGGACCGTGCAGCGCGATGAACACGCGGTCGAATTTGCGCGTCACGAGCTCCGTCAACGGCTTGTCGCGCGGATCGAATGGATGCGCGTCCACACCGCGCTTGAGCAGCGCCGCGAGGCACGCGTTGCCGGATTTCAGCGAGATCTCGCGCTCGCTCGAGGTGCCGCCGAGCAACACGGCGACGCGTCCGAAATCTCCCGCCTCGGTGACGTGCCGGATCTGGCTGGAGTGACGCAGGCGCATCAGGCCGCCTCCCCCACGGTGCGGAATTCGGGAGTGAGGCGCACGCCGGATTTCCGCGCGACTTCCTTCTGGATCAGCGCGACCAGCTGCTCGACGTCGGCGGCGGAGGCCGCGCCCACGTTCACGAGAAAGTTCGCATGCTTGGGCGACACCATGACGTCGCCGATGCGGGTGCCCTTGAGACCCGCCTCCTCGATGAGGCGCGCGGCATGCCTGCCCGGCGGGTTCGTGAACGTCGAGCCGCAGCTCCATTCTCCGATGGGCTGCGTTTCCTTGCGGCGCGCGATCATTTCTCGCATCGCCTCGTCGGTGAGGCCGGGCCGGTGCTCGAACGCGAGGACCGCGCCCAGGAAGAACTCGCCCGGCACCGGCGGCACGATGCGTCGATAGGAATATGAGTACTCGCGCGCATCGCGGCGCCGCTCGCGGCCACGGGCATCGCAGACGTCGACCGCGCGCACGCGCGGCCAGGTCTCGCCGCCGAACGCGCCGGCATTCATGAAGAGCGCGCCGCCGAGGGTGCCCGGAATCCCCGCGAAGAACTCGGCCGGGCCGAGCTGCAGGCTGATGCACCGCCGCGCGATGCGCGCGCAGGGAACACCCGCATCCGCGTACAGGCTGGTGTCGTCGATGCTCTCGAGTCGATCGAGACCCGTGGTGTCGATGACGACGCCGCGGATGCCGCCGTCGCGGACCAGCAGGTTGCTGCCCAGGCCCAGCCAGAACAGCGGCGTGCCGGCCGGCAGCTCTTCGAGAAAGGCGAGCAGGTCGTTGCGATCGGCGGGCGTGAAGAAGACGTCCGCGGGCCCGCCCACGTGCCAGGACGTGTGCCGCGACATCGGCTCGTCCCGCTTCACGCGCGACTCGAACCGGGCGTCGAGGGGCAGCTTCCGCGCCGTCATCGGCACCTCGTCAGGAATGATGCGTGCTGCGGCCGGCACGTCACGCCTGCCTCCGGGCCGCAGCGGCCCCCAATTTCCCCGGCAACGCATGCGAGACGGCGCTGATCGAGCCGGCGCCGGCGGTCAGCAGCACGTCGCCGGGCCTGAGGACGTCGCGCAGCGCCTCGTGAAGCTCCTCGACCTTCTCGACGAACACCGGCTCGACCTTGCCGCGCGTGCGGACGGCACGGCAGATGGCGCGGCCGTCGGCCGCCGGGATCGGCGCCTCACCGGCGGCGTACACCTCGGTGACCAGCAGCGCGTCGGCGCCGGCCAGCACGGTCGCGAAATCGTCGAGCAGATCGCGCGTGCGCGTGTAACGGTGCGGCTGGAAGGCGAGCACCACGCGCCGCTCGGGATAGCCCTGGCGGACGGCATCGAGCGTTGCGGCGATTTCCGTCGGGTGATGCCCATAGTCATCGATGATGGTGACCGGTTCGCCGCCGGCCGCCGCGCGCCCCTCGGCGGGTAGTTGAACGTCGCCGACGTGCGTGAGCCGCCGATCGATGCCCTGGAAATTGGCGAGCGCGCGCCGGATGGCTTCGCGCGAGATCCCGATCTCGAGCGCGACGGCAATGGCCGCGAGCGAGTTGAGCACGTTGTGCACGCCCGGCAGGTTGATCGTGACCGGAAAGCGCAGGCCGTCGGCACGCCGCGCCACCTCGAAATGGGTGCGCAACCCGTCGCGGCGCAGGTTCTGCGCGCGCAGATCTGCGGACTCCGAAAAGCCATAGCCGACCACCGGCCGGTTCACCTTCGGCAGGATGGCGCGCACGTGCGGATCGTCGACGCACAGCACCGCGAGTCCGTAGAACGGCAGGTTGTGCAGGAACGCGACGAAGCTCGCCTTGAGCTGCTCGAAGTCGCCGTGATGCGTGCCCAGGTGATCGTTGTCGATGTTGGTGACGATTGCGATCATCGGATTCAGGTGCAGGAACGACGCGTCGCTTTCGTCCGCCTCGGCCACCAGGTACTTGCCGGCGCCGAGCCGCGCGTTGCTGCCGGCGCTCTTGAGCCGTCCGCCGATCACGAAGGTCGGGTCCTCGCCGCCCTCGGCGAGAATCGACGCGGTGAGGCTGGTGGTCGTGGTCTTGCCGTGTGTGCCCGCCACCGCAATGGCGTAGCGGAAGCGCATCAGCTCGCCCAGCATCTCGGCGCGCGGCACCACCGGGATGCGCCGCGACAGCGCGGCCACCACTTCCGGGTTGTCCTCGGAGACGGCGCTCGAGGTCACGACGACGTCGGCCTCGCCAACATTTTCCGCGGCATGGCCCAGCATGATGCGGGCGCCGAGCTGCTGCAGCCGCTCGGTGACGCCGTTCGGCTTGAGATCGCTGCCCTGCACTTCGTAGCCGAGATTGCACAGCACCTCGGCAATGCCGCCCATGCCGCTGCCGCCGATGCCGACGAAATGAATGCGATGGATGCGACGCATGCGATCGCTCATGCGGCCTCCAACTGCTCGTAGCAGGCGGCGGCGAGCTCTTCGGCCGCGTGCGGCCGCGCCACCAGGCGTGCGCGCTCGGCCATGGCCAGTAGTTTGCCGCGGCCTTCGCACAGGCTCCTGAGCTCGGTCGCGAGCCGCTCGGGCGTGAGGTCGCGATCCGCGATCAGCACGGCGGCGCCCTCGCGCACCAGGAATTGCGCGTTGATCGTCTGGTGATCGTCCACCGCCGCCGGGAACGGCACCAGCACCGCGGCGACGCCGACCGCGGCCAGTTCGGAAATCGTCAGCGCGCCGGCGCGGCAGATGACCAGGTCGGCGTCGGCGTAGGCCTGCGCCATGTCGTCGATGAACGCCGAGACCTCGGCGCTCACGCCCGCCTCCGCATACGCCTGGCGCGCCGCATCGATGCCGCGCTGCCCGGCCTGGTGGCGCACGTGCAGATCCAGTCCCGACTGCCGGATCGCGAATGGCACGACGGTATTGAGGCGCGCGGCACCCAGGCTGCCGCCGACCACCAGCAGGCGCAGCGCGCCCTCGCGCCGCGCGAAGCGCGTCACCGGCGGCGGTTGCATCAGGATCTCGGCGCGCACCGGATTGCCGACCACGCGTGCTTCGATGCCCGGCGGAAATGCATGCGGGAATGCCGCCAGCACGCGGCGCGACAGGTGCGCGAGGCAACGATTGGAATATCCGGCGATCGCGTTCTGCTCGTGGATCACCAGTGGCCGGCGCATGAGCCAGGCGGCGACGCCGCCGGGTCCGGTGACGAAGCCGCCGAACCCGACCACCAGGCGCGGCCGCCGACGGCGGATCACGCCCAGTGCCTGCCAGATGGAGTGCGCGAGTTTGAATGGCGCGACCAGCAAGGTCGCAACGCCCTTGCCGCGCAAGCCGCTCATCGACAGCCACTCGATCGGGATGTTCTCGGCCGGCACCACGCGCGCCTCGAGCCCGGCGCGGGTGCCGAGCCAGACCACCTCATGCGAGGCGGCTCGCAGCAGGCGCGCCAGCGCCAGCGCCGGGAACACATGTCCACCGGTACCGCCCGCCATGATGAGGATGGGGCCGCCGCTCATGCATTCGCTCCGGCCATGCGCGCGGCACGCGGCGAGTCCTCGTCGGAACGGCGACTCATCGCCATGCCGCGACCGCTCTGCATGGCTTCGTGGTAGACGCGCAGCAGCAGGCCCACCCAGGCCAGCGTCACGATCATGCTCGAGCGGCCGTAGCTCATCAGCGGCAGCGTCAGCCCCTTGGTGGGCAGCACGCCCATGTTGACGCCGATGTTGATCAGCGCCTGCGTGCCCAGCCACAGGCCGAAGCCGAGCGCCAGGTACGACTGGAACTTGAGGCCGGCACGCGATGCGAGCCGCGCCACCCAGAAGGTGCGCCACACCAGCCCGATGAACAGCGCCAGCGTGACCACCACGCCCACCAGGCCCAGCTCCTCCGCCAGCACCGCGAACAGGAAGTCCGTGTGCGCCTCCGGTAGATAGAAGAGCTTCTGCACGCTCTCGCCCAGGCCGACGCCGAACCATTCGCCGCGGCCGATGGCGATCAGCGACTGCGTGAGCTGGAAGCCGCTGTTGAACGGATCGGCCCAGGGATCGAGGAACGAGGTGACGCGCGCCATGCGGTACGGCACCAGCATCACGAGCAGCGCGGCGGCGCCCGCGCAAAGTGCGCCCGCCGCGAGCACGAAGCGCAGCCGTGCACCGGCGATGAACAGGATGCCGAAGCCGGTGATGAACAACACCGAGGCGGCGCCGAAGTCCGGCTCGGCCAGCAGCAGCAGTGCGATGAACGTGAGCAGCGCCATCGGCTTCACGAGCCCGAAGGCCGTGGACCGCAGCTCGTCCTCGCGGCGCACGGCGTAGCTGGCGATGAACACCAGCACCAGCACGCGGGCGAGCTCGGAGGCCTGGAAATTGAAGCCGAGCAAGCGGATCCAGCGGCGGCTGCCGTTGACCACGTGACCGAGCCCGGGCACCAGCACCACGAACAGCAGCGCCAGCGCGGCGATCAGCAGCGGCCAGGCCATCTTCTCCAGGGACTCGGTGCGGATGCAGAACACGATGGTCGCGAGCACGCCGCCGACCAGGCAGAGCATCAGCTGCCGCTCGAGGAACGAAAAGGAGTCGCCGCCATCCCTGCTGGCGATCGCCATGGACGCCGAGGTGACCATGACCAGGCCGAGCAGCAGGATGGCGAACACCAGCGCCAGCGTCACGTTGTCGATGTGCAGGCGCTGCGCCTTCATGCGAGCTCCCGGACCGCGGCGGCGAACACGTTGCCGCGCTCGGCGTAGTCGCGAAACATGTCGAGGCTCGAGCAGGCCGGCGACAGCAGCACGGTGTCGCCGGCCTGCGCGAAGCGCGCCGCGGTGCGCACCGCCTCCGGCATGTCGGCGGCGCGCGTCGCATGGCAGATGCCGGCGAGCGCGGTCTCGAGCAGCGCGGCGTCGCGGCCCAGCAGCACGGCGCTGCGCACCTTGCCACGAAAGGCCGGCGCCAGCGGCGTGAAATCCTGACCCTTGCCATCGCCGCCGGCGATCACCACGAGCGGGCCGCCGAGGCCGCCGACCGCGGCCAGCGTGGCGCCGACGTTCGTGCCCTTGGAATCGTTGACGTAGCGCACGCCGTCGATCTCCGCGACCCATTGCGCGCGGTGCGGCAGGCCCGGGAACTCACGCAGTTCCTCGA
>DASTRL010000087.1:0-41805 GCA_035761265.1 Steroidobacteraceae bacterium | reverse complement strand
GGTGAACATCTCGACCGCGTCGTCCATCATCTGCTGTGCCATGACGCGCTCGTTCTCGCCGTACTTCATCGAGATGTTCTGGCGCGGCATGCCCCACTCGTCGAGTTTGTCGAATGACAGCCAGATCCTGTTCTCGTGGTTGGGCAACGTCTCGCCGTAGCCTTCGGTGTAGATGTGCCAGTTGCCAGGGCGCGTGATCTCGTTCTTGAAATCCGCGCCAAATTCCGCACTGCCGACGCCCCGCGTCCAGGTGCCGCGCCCGGAGTAGAACTCGTAGCCGTAGCCGCGCAGGAACTTCTCTTCTTTCTTCGTGACATTGCGGAAGCGCGGGATGTACATGCTCGTGGAACGCCGGCCCTTGTAGTAGCGGTCCAGGAACCCGGAGTAGCTGGCCGTGGCGCCGCCGCCATTGTGATGATCCATGAGGTTGTGGCCGAGCTCGCCGCTGTCGTTGCCGAGCCCGTTCGGAAAGCGCGCGCTGCGCGTATTCAGCAGGATGCTGGTCGAATTCAGCGTCGACGCGCACAGGAACACGACCTTGGCGAAATACTCCGTGGTCTTGTGCGTGTTCGCATCCACGACGCGCACGCCCATGACGCGGTTCTTCTGTTCGTCGTAGATCAGCGAGTGCACCACGCTGTCGGCCTGCAGCGTGAGATTGCCGGTGGCCGCCGCGGCGGGCAGCGTCACGCCGTTCGAGGAGAAATACGCGCTGAACGGGCAGCCGCGCGCACACTGATCGCGCCCCTGGCAGGGACCGCGGCCATTGTGCTCGCGTGACAGCACCGCGACGGAGCTGCAGATCAGGTGCCGGTCCGTGAACTTCTTCGCGAACTGCGCCTTGACGTGCTTCTCGAGCGCCGTCATCTCGAACGGCGGCTGCAGGATCTGCTTCGGCAACTGCGGCAGCGCCGGGTTCTCGCCGCTCGCGCCGATGAACTTCTCCACGTAGTCATACCAGGGCGCAATGTCCGCGTAGCGGATCGGCCAGTCGATGCCCACGCCCTCCTTGAGGTTGGCCTCGAAGTCCAGATCGCTGAAGCGGAACACGTGTCGCGACCACATGAGCGAGCGGCCGCCGGTGTGATAGCCGCGATACCAGTTGAACGGCTGCGCCTGCGCGTAGGGATACTTCGTGTCGTCGACGAACATGCCCTTGGTGGACTGGTCGTATAGATAGAGCGTCGACTGGATGGGCTGCGCGGCCCGGTCGGCATTGGTCGCGCGGTTGTTGTGAGGCAGCTGCCACGGATCCTTGAGCGCGGTCGTGTAGTCGGTGATGTGGCGCAGATTGAAGCCGCGCTCCAGCACCAGCGTCTTCAGGCCCTTCTCGCACAGCTCCTTGGCGGCCCATCCACCGGACATGCCGGAGCCGACGACGATGGCATCGTACTGGTTGGTGGTGGCCATCAAATTGCCCACGCCTTCTGATTGGCCTTCAGCGGCAGATCGCCCTGGAATCCGCCCGGGATGCGTTCATAGGCCAGCGCCTGCGTTGCGCCGACTTCCGAGAGGAAGTAGCCCACCATCGTGTATTCCTTGAGGATCTTGAAGAATGAAGCGTCGTAGTCGAGCTCGACGTCCTTCGCGGCGCGCGCCTTGAGTTTGGCGACCTGCGCATCCGGCGCGAGTTTGTCGAAGCCCGCGAATTGCGCGAGTCCCGCGCGGAAGTTCTTCTGAGCCGCCGGGCTGGCGCAAGCCGGGATGGCCAGATCGATGAAGTAATGCGTGTCGGCCGCGGAGGCCGCCGGCGAATCGGTGGCCGGCAGGATTACGTCGACCAGCGCACGCAGTGTGCGCATTTCGGTGTCGTTGAAATGAGTGGCTTTGCGCGGCGTGGCGGCAAAGGCCTTCAAGGTGCTGGCCAGCGCGGCGTGCCCCATGAGCACGGACGCACCGCGCAGAAACGTGCGGCGATCGGTCATTCCCCCCTCCTCCGGAATGTGCAGTGCGGATGCTATTCGGTTTTGCCAAGAAACGGCAGACCGGCATGGAAAGGCGGACGGTGGGGCAAAAGCGGTTGTCCGGCCCGCGTCTAGAGTGCGGGCCATGGTCAGGCGGAATACTCGGGGAAAATCTCTGGCGCTGGCGGGTATCGCCGGGCCGCTGCTGTTCGTCGCGACGACGGCGCTGTGTACGGCGCTGCAGCCGGGATACAGCGGCATCACGGGCCTGGTCAGCGAGCTCGGCGCGCACGGCGCTGCGCACGCGGCGTTGATGAACTACGGGGGCTTCATTCCCCTGGGCGTGCTGATCATGGTGTTCGGTGCCGGCCTGGTTGCGGCGCTGCCGAATCACCGGCTGCTGACACTCTCCGCCATTTTCATCGTGTTCTTCGGCATCGGGCTTGTCCTCTCGGGGCTCGTGTCCTGCGATGCGGGTTGCCCGCGACCCAGCCTCGGCGGCTCGCTCGGCAATTTCCTGCACGACAAGATCGCACCGATGTCATTCATGTGCCTGATTTCCGCGGTGGGACTGCTCGGTGTCTATTTTCGCGCGGTGATGCGCTGGAGATTCCTGGCGAACTATTCGCTGGCGACGGCCGTGCTTGCGCTGCTTCTGCTGGTGCTGCTCGCGACTTCGCTCGAATCGCGCAATCTGGCCGGGGTATGGCAACGCCTGATGTTGACGGCATTGTTCCTGTGGTGCTCCATCATCGCGATGTGCGCATACCGCAGCGATGTGCCGCGACGCGAGTGGTTGCCGCGGCTCGTCCACCGCGGCCTGCGCTATTCCTGAGTCTCGTTCTTCTTCGCGCCCCGCAAGTTCAGCGCGAACATCCCCAACTGCAGCGCAATCAACGCCCACGCGTGCGCGTGCCACCCCCACACGATCCAAAGCACGTTGCTCGCGATGAACCACCAGAACCCCGCCTCGCGCCGCGACTTCTTCTGCGAGGCGACGAGCCAGGCGGCGAACAAAGTCACCGCCATGGCGGGCCATTGGACGGCATCGAGCAGTGCGGCGGGCATGTTCACGCGCTGATGAGCGCCCGGTCGAGCGCCGCGAAGACGCTCGTGTGTAAGCGCGCGATTTTCGAACTGAGGGTCATGGATTGTCTCCGACGGGCCTGCACTCGGGCCGTTGCCGGACCGGATCGACAGGAAAGCTATTTTGTCGCGCGGCTGCGCGGTATCGGACGGCGCCGACGCGCGCCTACGAGTGGCGCACGAGTGAAGCTTCCAGTTCCTCGAGGCTGCGGCCACGCGTCTCGGGGAGGATTCGGACGAGCAACGCGACACCCAGTACGGCAAACGCGCCATAGATCAGGAAGGTCCTCGCGCCGCCGAGGTGTTCCATCTGCCACGGAAACACGAGCTGCGCGAGGAAGGACACGGTGGAGTTCACGAGGCCGACGCAGGAGATCGCGAGTGCGCGCACGCGATTGGGGAAGATCTCCGACAGCAGCACCCACAGCCCTGCGCCCAGCGACAGCGCGAAGCAGGCGACGAAGCCGATCAGGCCGGCAAGCACCATCCATGACGTGAAATTGTCACTCGACACCTGGAATCCCCACGAGGCGGTGAACAGAGAGATGGCGATGCCGGCGGTGCCGACAATGAACAGCGGGCGGCGGCCGACGCGGTCGATGAGCAGCAGCGCGACCACGGTGAACACCACGTTCACGAGCGTGATCCAGGTGGTCTGCGCGAACGAGGATTCGAGAGCCGCGGCGCGAGGCGCGACGCGCTCGAAGATCATCGTGGCATAGGCGAGCACGGAGTTGATGCCGGTGATCTGCTGCAGGATGCCGACCACGACGCCAACGAACAGCACGCGGCGCAGCTCGGGAGCCCAAAGGTCGCGCAGGTTCGCGCCGCGGCTGCGTTCGTCGGATGCCAGCGAGGCGCGGACTTCCGCCAGTTCGCGCTCGGCGAGCTCCTGGCCGTGAGCGCGCACGAGTATCTGGCGGGCCAGGTCGAGCCGGCCGCGCATGGCGTGCCAGCGCGGGCTCTCGGGCACGAACATCAGCGCGAATAGATAGGCCGCGGCGGGCAGCGCGCCGATGCCGAGCATCCAGCGCCAGTTGGATTGTGCGAGGTGCAGGTCCTGCAGCCAGTGGGACTGGAGATTCTGCATCTGCAGGATGAACAAGTTGTTGGCCGAGGCGAGGAAGATGCCGACGACCAGGAACAGCTGGTTCACGGTCACCATGCGGCCCCGCAGGCGCGGTGGGGAGATCTCGGCGATGAGCATGGGAGCGGCCACGAAGATGGCGCCGACGCCCAGGCCAGAGAGCAGCCGCGCGACGATGAGCATGGCGTAGCCATTGGCGGCCGCCGCGACGATTGCGGACGCGGCGAACAGGATTGACGCGATGCGCAGCACCGTGCGGCGGCCGATGCGGTCTGCCAGCGGCCCGGCGAGGAAGATCGACAGCGTGGCGGACAGGGTGTGCGAGGACACCGTCCAGCCGAGCTCGAAGTCCGTGAGCGCGAACTCGCCTTTGACGAACACGACGGCGCCGGTGAACAGCGAGCCGTCGAAGCCGAGCAGGAAGCCGCTCAGCGCGATGAGGAAGATGGCGAAAATGGGGACAGTCCCGGTTTGCTAGCAAAGAGGGACAGTCCCGGTTTCCTAGCAAAGGGGGACTGTCCCGGTTTGCTAGGAAAGAGGGACTGTCCCCATTTCATGCCCTGGACACCGAGTCGCGCTCGACGAGGCGGGGTTCGAACACCTGCTGCACGTCCTGCTCCTGTTCGTAGACGTGCCTGAGCACCCAGCGCGCGGCCATCGTGGCCATGTCGGCGATCGGGTAGTGGATGGTGGTCAGCTTGGGGTACACGTAGCGCGAGATCGGCGCGTCGTCGAAGCCGACGATGGACAGTTCCTTCGGCAGCTCGAGGCCGCGCTCGTGCGCGGCGGCCATCGCACCCGCGGCCATCTCGTCGTTCGCGCAGACCACGGCCGTGAACGGCAGGCCCTTGGCGAACAGCGCATTCAGCGCGTCCTGGCCGCCGGTCTCGTGATAGTCGCCCTCGTGCAGCAGGCGCTCGTCGAACTTCAGGCCCGCCTCCTCCAGCGCGCGCTTGTGCCCGGCAAGTCGCTGCCGCGCGTCCACCCAGTCGAGCGGGCCCGAGATGTAGGCGATGCGCTTGTGCCGGTGCTTCAGCAACGACCGGGTCGCGAGATAGCCACCCAATTCGTTGTTGAGACTGAAGCAATGATCGTTGAGCCCGCGCACCTTGCGGTTCATCACCACGAGCGGCGTGGTGTTGTGGTCGTGATCCACCAGGAATTTGTCCGGCAGCCGCTCCGCATGCACGATCAGCGCGTCGCAATTGCGGCTCACCAGGAAGCGGATGGCCTCGCGTTCCTGCTCTTCCTGGCTGTGCCCCGCGGCCACCAGTACGAACTTGCCGGCGGCCTTCAGCGTCTGCTCGATGGCGGACAACATCGCGCCGAAGAACGGTCCATGCAGCTCCGACACCAGCACGCCCACCGCGTTGCTGCTGCGCGTGGCCAGTGACTGCGCGATGGAGTTCGGTCGATAGCCGAGCTCGCGCATCGCCTCCAGCACCTTCTGCCGCGTCTTCTCGCTGACCTTGGCGCCCGGATTGATGACGCGCGACACCGTGGCCAGCGACACGCCCGCACGCTCCGCGACTTCGTAGATATTCGCCATTCCCGACCAACCCGCCGCCGAGGATATCGGCGCCGCCCTGAATTCCCGCCGGTGCGCGACGTGTGACAGCCGCACGATGAAGCCGGGAATGTACTCGATCTGCCGGCCGCTCTGCTGGTCGGATTCCTCGAAGTCTGGCTAACGACTCCCCGCGCGGAGCAGGCCATCTCATCCGGGCTGGCGCGCCGTTAAGTTGAATGCAGGCAAGTCACGACCCGCCGATTCGTGACAACGAAAATGAAGAATGTCCCCATTCCAGGCGCCTCGAGAAGAACGGCAGCACTTCCGTGTACACGCGCCCCTCGTCTATCCAGTACTGGTCCCACGGCAGCCCGCGAAACTCCTCGGCCTCGTGCTCGATGCCGAGCTCGTCGAGCTTGCGCGTGAAGATCAGGTTGGAGTGCACGTGGTCGGGGTTCGGGTCGTAGCGACCCCAGTCGAACTTGATGCCGCGCAGTTTCCGCAGGTTGTCGAGGTTCTGCTCCGCGATCTGCTCGAGGAAGAAGCGCGACTTGAGCAACAGCACGTGCTTTGCGTCGGTCTCGAGCCGCCCGTCGCGTGGCTCGACCAGGAAGTCGCAGTAGAACGGCGGACGCTGCGGATTCGGCAGGAACACCTGCGCCATCGCCACGAACACCGGCGAGTAAGGATTGCCCGCGAGGTCTGCGTAACTCTTCGCGGCATGGATTCGCGACCAGTCCGGGCGCGACTGCATCGGCACGATGCCCGCGCCGCTGCCATACGGGTGCATGCCATACACGGCGCCGAACACATCGGGGTGGCGGAACGCATACCGCATCGCGCCATACGCGCCGAGCTGATCGCCCGTGATGCCGCGACTCGCCGCGCCCGCCAGAGTGCGGTAGTTGGCGTCGATGAACGGCACGACTTCGCGCAGCGTGAATTCCTCGAAGCGCCCCGAGACCGGCGAATCGGCGAAGAAGGAGCCCGGCCCGGACGTCGTGTAGTCCGGCGCTACGGCGATGAAGGGCGGGATGACTCCGCGGGCAATCGCGCGATCGAACGTCGGCTGTGCGGCCGTGCCCGGCGCGAACATGCGCTCGTTGCTCCAATTCAACGAGTGCAGCAGGTAGATCATCGGGTAGCGGTCCTGGCCCTGCGCGTAGCCGGGCGGCAGATAGACCTTCAGGCTGCGTCGCGTCTGCAGTCCGATGAGGTTGTCGCGCAGTACCACCGAATCGATGTATTTCGTTTCGACCACGCTCTCCGCGCCCGCGGCGGGCGCCAGCGCCGGCAATGAAATGGCCAACATCGAGAAAAGAATCCGCGGAAACATGCACACCTCCATTGTCAGGAGGGTGCAATGTGCGCCGTCCGCCGGCCGGCGGTCGTCCTGACCCAACGGCCAGGACCGTCTCAGGGGCTCGATTGGCGGAATTGCCCCGGCGTGGTGCCCGTGGCGCGCCGGAACGCGGCATGGAACGCCGACTTGGAATTGAAGCCCACGTCCATCGCGATCATCAGCACATTGCTGTCCGGCGAGTCGCGCAGCAGCTTCTTGGCGTGTTCGATGCGATAGCGATTCACCAGGTCGTAAAAATTGCTGGCCAGCTCCTGGCTGATGATCTGCGAGACGTAGTGCGGGCTTTCGTTCAACATGTCCGCCAGCTCCCGCAGCGACAGATCACTCTTCTTATAGGCCTGCCGGGCCAGCGTCGCCTCGAGCTTGCGGCGGATGCGGCGCCGCACGCCCTCGCCGAGCTTGGAACGCGCGTAGCGTTCCGTCACCGGCCTGGGCGCGGGCGCGGGATCGAACTCGCGCAGCAACAGGTACAGCGCGGCCACGGTCACCGAGACGCTGATCAGCGCCACGACCAGCGAGAACGCCGGCGGCCATTTGATGAACGCACAATCGAGCGTGCGCACGATGGCCAGCGCCCAGGTGGTGAACACGATGGCCAGCGGCCAGGCGGCCCAGTGACGCGGGCGACCATCGAGCCGTTCGAGCAAGAGCGCGCGACAGCGGCGCAGATACCACGGCACCTGCGCAATGAAGATGCCCATGCAGATGAGCATAGTGGTGTGGATCGAGCGCGAATACAGCCAACTCGCCGGATGTACCGGATTGGCAAACGTGCTGCCGCCATGCGCCGACGACATCAGCGGCAAGGTACACAGCACGCCGATCAGGATAGCCACCCCATGCACGCGCGGAATCTCTCGCAGCCGCGGCACCTCACCGGTGACGCCTTCGCGAATCGCGAGCCACAGGCACGGCGCCAGCAGCAGCGCCCCCGACATCAGCACACCCAGCGCCAGCGCCTTGTACGGCGTCGCCGTATGCGCGATCCACAGCTCACAGAAGAACAGGCAGGACTGGATCACCAGGAATGCGGTGAAGAATCGCAGCGGCCTGCCCGCCATCCGCCGGGTGGTCAGTCCCGTGGAGAACACGCACAGCGCGACGGCAACGAGATATAGCGAAGTCTGGATGGCGCTCATGCACCCATGGTGCCGTGCTCGCGGATTTGCCGCCACTTCTCCAGCTTTCCGGCGAATGTCATTCCGGCATGGGCCGGGCTGGTGGAAGGCAACACGTGGTACTCGATGTGCGCGAACCGTTCGCCGAGCGCCGGCAGCACGAAGCGGCGATAGATGTCCGCGGCCTTGCGGCCGTTGAAGAACACGCGGCGGATGCGCGGGTGCGCGCGGAAGAACTTCGCGAAGTCGTTCACGCGGGCCGACGCATGCACGATGGAGCTGTCGAGACTGCCGGGGCGCTCGGCAGCGGCGAGCACATCCCACAATGCGACGCGATGCGCCGTCAGCACTTGCACGCGTTGCGCGTAGGGCTGCGCAGGATCCGCATCGAAGATGGCGCCGATGAGCTTCCAGAACGCATTGTGGGGATGCGCGTAGTACTGCTGCATCTGCAGGGAACGTTGTCCGGGCAGCGAGCCGAGGATCAAGGTATGCGCGCCGGTTTTCGCGATCGGCGCAAAGCATTCGTCGTGCCTGCCGGCGTCGCGGCGCGAGAGACGGGATTTTCTGATCTGGCTGGACATTCTGCAGGGCTGAAATTGTCAAAGAAATCGGAGCGTACGCGCCAGTGCGGCGACGGAAATCCCAGGCAGGCGACGTCTCACCGCGCAATGCTTGCTGAAAAATCGCCTTTCGCCCGGGGTTCCCGGTGGACGTCGGCGCTCATCGCCATCCTCGCCTTGAGCCTGGGCCCGACCGCGCATTCGAGCCTCACCTCGCTGGATCTCGCGCGTTATCGCGGCCAGGTGGTCGTGGTCGACTTCTGGGCCTCCTGGTGCAAACCCTGCCGCCAGTCCATCCCTTGGCTGAACGGCTTGCGTGAGCGCTACGGATCCCAGGGCCTCACCATCATCGGCGTGAACCTCGATGCCCAACACGGTGATGCGGAGAAGTTCCTGCGCGAAGTGCCGATCGCTTTCGACGTGCTCTACGATCCGCAGGGCAAGCTCGCCGAGCAGTTCGGCGTGCAGGGAATGCCGAGCACGTTCGTGTTCGACCGCGACGGCAAGCTCGTGCGCACGCTGCTCGGCTTTCGCTCGAACCACAGCGGCGAGCACGAAGCCGCCATCCAGGACCTGTTGAGACGGAAATCCACACCATGATGAAACAGATGACCGCGGGGACCGTGCTGCGCGTGCTGCTCACCGCACTCGCCTTCCAGGCGCTCACCGGATGCGCCAGCGTCGGTGTCAAGCCGTGGGAGCGCGAAGTGCTCGCGCGCGAGGACATGCAGCTCGACGCCCATCCACTCGACGCGGCGCTCGACGATCACATCTATTTCAGCAAGGAAGGCAGCAGCGGCGGACGCGGATTCGGCGGCGGCGGCTGCGGCTGCAACTGATGGCCGGCGACGACAAGCGAATCGGGGGCGCGCTCGCCGCGGCCGCGTGCGGGTTGCTGGGCGCGGCCGCGCCCGGCCGATCTTCCGCGGCCGAACCGCAGACGGAACAACACGACTGGGACGTCGAAACCGCGGCTCTCTACTACGGCGAGAGCGACGGCCGCGTGCAGGACGCCAGCCTCAATGCCATCGCGGTGCGCGACTTCGGCGACGAGCGCAAGTTTTCACTCGATATCGGCGTGGACACGCTCACCGGCGCATCGCCGAGCGGCGCGATCGCGAGTGACCGGCCGCAGACATTCACCAGCCCCTCGGGGCGCAGCACCTACACCACTTCCGCCGGCCAGATCCCGCTGGACAGCAGCTTCCACGACACGCGCTTCGCGCTGAACGCCGCCTGGTCGCAGCCGTTCGCGCGCCTGTATTCGTTCGATGCGGGCATCGGCGTCTCCACCGAATTCGACTACCAGCACATCGGCGTGAATGCCGGGCTGACCCGCGACTTCAACCAGCGCAACACCACGCTGAGCCTGGCGGCAGCCTACGGGCTGGACCAGGTGAAGCCGGTGGGCGGGCTGCCGGCCCCCTTCAGCCAGATGGGCGACGCCAGCGAAGGGGAAGACGGCGGCGATGGCGCCGGCCGCTCCGGAAACAGCGATGACAAGAAGGTGCTCGACGTGCTCTTCGGCGTCACGCAGGTGCTCGGGCGGCACAGCCTGCTGCGGCTCAACTATTCGTATTCCGATTCGACCGGCTACCTCACCGATCCGTACAAGATCCTGAGCGTGGTCGACCCCGTGACGGGCGAGCCGCTCGCGCGCACGCCGCCGCCCGGCGTCTCGGGTCCGTCGGGCGTCTATCTATTCGAGCGCCGGCCGGATTCGCGGCGCCGCCAGAGCCTGTACGGCGAGCTGCGCCAGGACTTCTCCGGCAAGGTGTTGTCGCTGGGCTATCGCTACTCCACCGACGACTGGAACGTCGACTCGCACACGCTCGAAGGGCGCCTGCGCTTCCCGCTCGGGGAGCTGGGTTATCTCGAGCCGCACCTTCGCTACTACACGCAGACCGCCGCTTCGTTCTATCGTTACAGCCTCGCCGACGGCGCGCCGCTGCCGGAATTCGCCACCGCCGATGCGCGGCTCGCGGATCTCGACGCGTACACCGCGGGCCTGAAGTACGGCCGCCAGACTTCCGGAGGCAATGAATGGAGCGCGCGCCTGGAGTTCTATCATCAGACCAGCAAGGCGCCGGCCGCGACGCTGATCGGCAGCCAGGTGGGCAACGTGCAGATGCCGGACTTCGACGCGGTGATCCTGCAATTCGGGTATCACTTCAGTCTCTGAACGCCGCGGGGCTGCGGCGGGCGCAATTTCGCGCCATGGGCAGCCCTTGCGAAGTGCTCGTGGACTCCGTTCACGAGCAGCCGGTGCAGGCGGTGACCAGCGCAGTCGCCGCCTGCGCCTGGCGCATCGAACAGAAATTCAGCCGCTATCGCGACGACAGTGTCGTCACGCAGATCAATCGCGCCGCGGGAACTCCTTTCGAGGTCGATGAAGAGACCGCGCGCCTGCTCGACTTCGCCGATCACATGTGGCGCTTTTCCGAGGGGAAGTTCGACATCACGAGCGGCGTACTGCGGCGCGCCTGGACCTTCGACGGGCGCTCGCGCGTGCCTTCGGCCGGGGAAATCCACGCGCTGATGCCACTGGTCGGATGGTCGCGCGTGACCTGGCAGCGGCCGCTGCTCACCTTGCGCAACGGCATGGAAATCGACTTCGGCGGCATCGGCAAGGAATACGCCGTCGACCTCGCGCTGGCGGCCGCGACGGAGCTCACCGCCGACCCCGTGCTGGTGAACTTCGGTGGCGATCTTGCGGCAACGGGCCCGCAGCGCGACGGACGCGCCTGGCGTGTCGGCGTCGAAGGCGTGTCGTCGTCGAATATCCCGTGGACCCTGGAGCTCGCCGGTGGCGCCATGGCGACCAGCGGGGATACCTATCGGTACGTCACGGAAGCCGGCGAGCGCCGCCCGCACATCCTCGATCCGCGCACCGGCGAGCCGGTCCGCGGCGCGCCGCAATCGATCACCGTCGCGGCACCCACCTGCGTCCAGGCCGGCATGTGCTGCACGCTGGCCATGCTCGAAGGGGCCAGCGCTGAGGCGTTTCTCCGACACGAGGGAGTGAGATTCTGGGTTCAGCGAGTCTGATGCACTGCGGCCATTCGCAGCGCACAGCTGCGCGATGGGTGCCGGATTTTCCGAATCATCTCATCAGCTGAAAGCATCTGTGCGAACCACCAGGTGAATGCTCCGAGATCGTGGCTGTCAGGGCGGTAAGATCAGCAGACAGAACCATCGGAGTAGCAAGATGAATGGGATCCGATCTGTATTCGCCACCCTCGTCATCGTTGCTGGAGCAACCGCATCGCCAACGAGCCCGGCCGAAAAGAGCAAGAAAGAGATCGTCGGATTCACTGCGAACGCAGTACGTTGGTTTACGCCCGCGTACTACCGGGACGGGAGACAGCGAGCGCGGTTGTTCGGCGATTCCAGCCGGGGCGGCAACTGGATAGATCGAGTGAAAATACCGGGCGATGCACGTGTGCTTGCGCATACGCATCCGCAGGACGAACTGGTAACGGTCATCGAAGGCACTTGGTATCTGGGCGAGGGAGAGAAATTCGATGAAGAAAAGCTGAAGGCCTACCCTGCCGGCAGTTTCATCGTCATTCCGGCCGGCGTCCCTCACTTTGTCGCAACGAAGGATGGCACAGTCGTCGTTCAGCTGGTCGGCACAGGAAAATTTCTAACCGACTACATGGAGAAATGAGCTTTGCGCACTGCGACCGGGCCGGTAGTCGCAGACGACCCCAGGACCATCCGCGGTGAAAGCTGGCCGTCGGTGCGGTCAACCGCGATCACGCCGTGCCTGCCGCACCGGGTGCGGCGCCGGCAGCGCCTCTCAACCGCGAAGTAGTTTGGCCAGCTTGCCGAAACCGCGGGCCTCGGCGATGTCCGCGGCGGTCGCCCGATCGCGTCCGCGGAGTCCCGGCTTGGCGCCCGCCGCGAGCAGCTTGGCGCAGACCGCCTCGTTGCCGGTGCGCGCCGCGGACATCAGGGCGGTCTCGCCGTAGCCATCGGCAGCGTCGACGTCCGGCTTGCGCGCCAGCAGCGCGTCGAGCACCCGCAAGTCGCCGAGATCGGCCGCGACTCGCAACGGGGGATCGCGTCCCGCGCCCTTTGCATCGACCGGCGCGCCGGCCTCGATCAGGCGCCGCACCACGGCATCGTCGCCGGCGCGGATGGCCAGCAGCAGCGGCGTCACGCCGGCGCGATCGGCGGCATCGACGGGCACGTGCATTTCGAGCAGCAGGTCCACGGCCGCCTGCGCGCGCGCTCCGGCCGCGTACCACAGCGCGGAGCGGCCGCGGGTGTCCGTTCCGGCCGGGGCGGCGCCGCGGTCGGCCAGTAGTTTGATCAACTCGAGATCGCCGCGGCGCGCGGCGCGGGCGAGCGGCCGCATGCCGGTCGCGTCCGGCTCGTCGGTGGGCGCGCCATGCGCGATGAGCAGTTTTGCGGCCGTGGCATCGCCACGCTGCACCGCCACCGCCAGCAGCGCGGCGCCCTCCGGGCGCGAGAGAGAGGCTCGCTCGAGCAGCATTCCGAGCAGCTCGCCGTTGCCGCTGCGCACCGCGCGCTCGAGGGCATTCGCGCCGCCCGCATCGTGCAGCCGCGGATCGGCACCCAGCTCGAGCAGCGCCCGCACGGCGTTCAGGGCGCGCGCGTCGACCGCCACCAGCAACCCGGTCTCGCCGCGCGCGTTGGCGGCGTCGACGGCGGCGCCGGCCGCCACGCGGCGCCGGATGTCGGCGGCGTCGTCGCGGCTCGCCGCCACCAGCAAGGGTGGCCAGCCCGCATACAAGGTGCCCGTGCGGGTCGCGTCGATGCCTGCGCCGCGCGCCAGGCCCGCCGGCATGGTCGGTCGTCCGCCGGCCTCGCGCAGCACGGCGAGCGCCGCGGCCGACTGGCTGCGTTGCGCCGCGTCGGTCGCGTTGTTACCCAGCTGGTCCACGCCATCGAGCTTGGCGCCCGCGGCCAGCAGCCGTCGCACCTGGGCCGGCTGGTTGGCGGTCGCCGCGTAGTTGAGCGCATCGCGGCCGACGTGATCACGGGTCGCGACCCGCGCGCCGGCCGCGAGCAGCAATGACGTCAGGCGTTCTTCCGGCTGACCCGCGGCGAGCATCAGCGGCGTGATTCCGAATTCGTCGGCGGTTTCGGCCGCTGCGCCCGATTGCAGCAGCAGCTGAGCGGCGTCGGTGGCGCGCGCCAGCACGGCGCTGGCGAGCAACGTGCGTCCGAACGCGTCGCGACGCGCGTTCAGCGACGCGGCGTCGACGGCCCGCAGCAGATCGAGATCGCCGCTGCGCGCGGCGAAACTCGCGATCTCGAAACGCGCCTCGACGCCGAGCGACTTGTCGGCGCGGGGATCGGCGAGCGGCGACGACCGGCCGGCGTCGCGCACGGCGATCGCCGGGGTATAACCCGCCTGCGCCGCGCGCCTGACCCAGGAGCCCGCCGCGGCTCGCTCGGCCGGTGAACCCTCCGCCAGCAGCGCCGCGAGCGCGAACTGGGCCCGCGCATGATCGTGATTCGCCGCGCGTTCCAGCGCGGCGCGCGCCGCGGCGCGATCGACGCGGGTGCCGAATCCGCTCCAATTCGCCAGCCCCAGTAGATAGTCCGCCTCCACCGAGCCGGCGCGCGACTGTCGCTGCAGCAGGTCGACGGCCTGCGCAAACTGCCGCGTGCGCAGCGCGAGGCGCGCCTCCTCGATGGCGTCCGCCGGGGCAGGCGCCGCGCCATGCACCACGCCGGATGCGAGCAACACCGACACCAGCGCCGCGTGGCAGGCGCGCTTCATGCGACGCCGTACTTGGTATCGACGGCGATGCCGATGCCCTTGAGGAACGCATCCGGCAGCTCGCCGCCGGCGTTCACGATCACGGCGTCGTTGGCGATCCGCGCGAGCTTGCCCTGTTGTTCGAGCGTGACGGTGTCGGGCTCGATGCGGCGCAACTGCGAATTCAGCATCACCTGCAGCCGGCCGCCCGTCGCGGCGCGCTCGACGCGTTCGCGATTCTTGGCCTTGGCACGCGAGAACGCGTCGCCTCGATAGGAAAGCACGGTGGAGGCGGCGCCGGCCTCGGCCACACCCGCGGCGGCTTCGAGCGCACTGTCGCCGCCGCCCACGACCACCACGCGCTGCCCGCGGTACTGCTCGGGATCGATGAGCCGGTACACCACCTTCGGCAGATCCTCCCCGTGGACGCCGAGCTTGCGCGGCGTGCCGCGCCGGCCGATGGCGAGCAACACGCTGGCGGCGCGGTACTGAGCCGTGGGCGTGCGCAGCTGGAATCCGCCATCGGCCAGGCTTTCAACCGCGATCACCCGTTCTCGATAGCGGCACACCAGTGCGTGGCGCTTTTCCACGTCCTGCCAGAAGGCCAGCAACTGCTCCTTCGAGGTGTGGCCGAAGCGGATGCGGCCCACCAGCGGCAGCTCGGCCGGCGAGGTCATCACCAGCTTGCCGCGCGGATACTGGAACACGCAGCCGCCGAGCGCCTCCTGTTCGAGCACGCAATACCGCAGACCTAGCGACTTGGCCGTGAGCGCCGCCGCGAATCCGGCGGGACCCGCGCCGACGATGACCAGGTCGAGCGCGTCGCGGCCGCGCGGGCGCCGCGCGTGGATAGCCTCGACCGCCTGACGGCCCTGGGTGAGCGCGTTGCGGATCAGCCCCATGCCGCCGAGTTCGCCGGCGATGAAGACGCCCGGAACCGAGGACTCGAACTGCGGCGAGAGCAGCGGGATGGTGACGCCGCGCGTCTCCGTGCCGAATACCAGCGTGATCGCGTCGGTGGGACAGGCGGAACGGCAGGCGCCATGCCCGATGCAGTCCGTCGGGCCGATGAGCTGCGCCTTGCCGTCGATGAGCCCCAGCACCTGGTGCTCGGGCTGCTCGGGACAGGCGCTGACGCAGGCGCCGCAGCCGAGGCAGCGTGTGGCGTCGATGACCGGGTGCAGCGAGGCCGGCTCTATCAAGCCCGCCTCGCGCGATTGCGTGAGCGTTGCAACGTTCGCCGATTGGCGACGCTGGCGCTTGAGCCAATAGATAGCCCAGATCGCCAGCAGCGGCACTATGTAGACGAGATAGAGGGACGGATTTGACATGACGAACGCAGGCAGCGCCGCAAGGCTAAGTTGTGATCGGCTTCTCGGTAATGGGTGGTTTCCCTACTTGGCACATGTGAGCCCGCGCGTCACGATGAAACTGCGAAAAGTGTCTCAGATTCAGTAGTTTGTGTCGCCGAATCGCGACGGCGTGTTTGACCACACCGCGCTGGGGAGAGTCTTTTGAATGCCGCGAGCTTCTGGAGTATCGCGGGCCTCATGGTGCTCGCGACCACGGCCCTGATCGCCGTGCCCTTCTTCTGGATGCGACGCGACGCCGCGACGTCGCCCGAATCACGTTTGCGCAAGTTCTGGCCGCTGATCGCGATCGCCGTGCTGGTGCCGCTCGCGGCTCTCGGCGTCTACGCGGCCATCGGTACTCCGCCGCCGGCGCATGCCGAGGTCGCGACCTTGTCGAACGAGGTGGCAACGCTGCACGCGCGGGTGGCGATGCAGGGTGGGCAGAGCGCCGGCGATCTGGGCGAAGCCGTCGAGCGCCTGCAGGCGCGGCTGGATGCGAATCCGAACGACACGAACGGCTGGCGCCTGCTGGCGCAGTCGTATCAATACCTGGGTCGTACCGCCGAGGCGGCCGAGGCCCAACGGCACGCCGACGCAGCCGCCCGCGATGGCGGCGGCGCCGATTTCGTACCGGATGCGCTCGCCGCGGTGAGCGACGCCGGCGCCGTTGCGGCCAAGGGGTCGATGGCGAACCTCGCGGCCTCGCCTGCCGCCGCGCTCGACGATCTCGCGCAGCGTGCGCAGGAGCATCGCCGCCGCCGCGAATTCCACCAGGCCAACCAGGACTTCGCCGAACTCGCGCGTCGCGGACAGATGGACGCCAACCTGTGGGCGGACTACGCGGATTCGCTCGGGGGCGAGCATGGCAGGCTCGACGATCAGGCCGAGCGCAGCATCGGCGCCGCGCTGCGACTGGATCCGCGGCATCCCAAGGCACTGTGGTTGTTGGGCAGCGCGCAGACGCAGCGCGGCGACTTCCGCGCGGCGCTCGCCACCTGGCAGAAGCTTGCCGGCATCCTGCCCGCCGATTCTCCCGACGCACGCATCATCGCCGCGAACATCGAGGAAGCGCGCGGCAGGCTCGCGAACGCCGGTGCCGCGGATGCGGCGCCGACTGCGGACACCGCGTCGCTCAGTGGAACGGTCGAGCTGCACCCGAAATTGCGGGCACGTGTGCCGCCGGGCGCCACCCTGTTCGTATTCGCGCGGGCGGCGGATGAACGCGGTCCGCCACTGGCGGTGCTGCGCGCCGCGGCGGGCACCTGGCCGCTGACGTTCACGCTCGGCGACGCGAACGCCATGCTGCCCGACCGTCGGTTGTCCAACTACTCGCGCGTGGTGGTGGAGGCGCGCATTTCGCGCAGCGGCAATCCCATCGCGCAGCCCGGCGATCTGCAAGCGGTGAGCGCGGTGCTCGATCCGCACTCCAAGGCGCCGGTGCGGCTGACCATCGACACCGAAGTGGCTCCGACCGCGGCCCAGGGCGGCTGACGCATGTCGACACCGGCCCGACAGCTTCCCCAGAGCTCGCCGCCCGCGGCGGCGCCGCGCCCGCTCAAGGCCCCCGCCGTCCCCGCGCCGAACGAGCCCGAGAAGCGCTGGTGGCGCCTCACCCCGGCGCGCATCGGGTTTGCGCTCGCGGCCCTGCTCATCTATCTCGGCCTGCGGCTGCCGCTGGCGCGCTGGCTGTCGCCGGAGCGCGGCATCGGCTACGCGCTCGGCATCATCGGTGGCAGCGCGATGTTGCTGCTGCTCATCTATCCGGCGCGCAAGCACTGGGCCTGGCTGCAGGCGATCGGCTCGGTGAAGCGCTGGTTCCAGATCCACATGGTGCTCGGAGTCGTCGGCCCGTTGTGCATCCTCTACCACTCCAACTTCTCGCTGGGCGCGACCAACAGCAACGCGGCGCTGTTCGCCATGCTCATCGTGTCGGGCAGCGGCATCATCGGGCGCTACTTCTACTCGCGCATCCATGCGGGCCTGTACGGCCACCGCACCACGCGCGCGGAACTGCAGGCCTCGGCCGATGAGTTGCGCGGCAAGGTCGCAGGCAGCGCCTTCGTGCCGGAGATGCTCGCGGCGCTCGACGCGGCGGACCGGCGGCTGGCCGCGCTCAGCAAGGCGCCGATGTTCCTGCGACCTTTCATCGTGCCGCCGTGCATGTGGTGGCAGCGGCGGCGCCTCACCAGGCGCGCCGTGGCGGAGCTGCGCGCCACCGCGGCACGCTCGACGGTGGTCGCCGAGCGGCACGCGCACTTCGAGCGCGCGGTGCGCAAGTACATCGCGCGGCGCTTGCAGGCCACGCGCCAGGTGGTGGAGTTCGAGACCTACGAGAAACTGTTCTCGCTGTGGCACGTGCTGCACCTGCCGCTCTTCTTCATGCTGCTGGTCGCGGGCGTCGTGCACGTCGTCGCGGTACACGTCTACTGAAGCGGCCGGCGTGCTCAAGGGACGTGCAGCCATGACACTGGCCTCCATCCTCGCTCTGCTGCCGGCGTCGAAGGCGCTGCATGCCGCCGATCTCGAGAAGCTGCTGATGCCTGGCGAAGTCAGCAAGGCGCACGCCAGGCTCGAGGACACCTGTGCGAACTGCCACGACCGCAGCGACCGCTCGCGGCAGACCGCGCTGTGCCTCGACTGCCACAAGGACGTGGCCGGCGACGTCGCCAGACACAGCGGCTTCCACGGACGCCTGCCCAACATCGCCACCGCCGAATGCAAGGCCTGCCACAGCGAACATCTCGGGCGGGACGCCGACATCGTCAAGCTGGTGCCGGCGGCTTTTGACCATCGCAACACGGATTTCAGGCTCGACGGCGCGCACGCGGCCGTGCCATGCGAAGGCTGTCATGCTCCGGGAAAGAAATTCCGGGATGCGCGCGCCGTCTGCGGCGACTGCCACAAGGCGGTCGACGTGCATCTCGGCGGGCTCGGCGCCAATTGCGGCAGCTGCCACGTGACGCTGAGCTGGCGCGATCCGCGCTTCGATCACGCCAAGACCCGCTTTCCCCTGCGCGGCGCGCATCTCACCACCGCCTGCGCCGCCTGCCACGTGAGCGGGCGCTACAAACAGACGCCGCAGCGCTGCGCGGCCTGTCACGCGCCGGATGACGTGCACCAGGGCGCGCGCGGCGAGGACTGCGCCCAGTGCCACGTGGAATCCAAGTGGGGCACGGCGAAGTTCGACCATGCGCGCGAGACCGGTTTTGCCCTGCTCGGCCGCCACGCTTCGCTCGACTGCGCCGCCTGCCATCGCACCGGCAACCTCAAGGACGAGTTGCCGAAGACCTGCGCCGGTTGCCACCGCGCCGCCGACGCGCACGCCAATCGTTTTGGCGACGACTGCGCGAGCTGCCACGGCAACGACGAGTGGCGCGTCTCGTACGATCACGCCGCCCGGACGAAATTCGCGTTGACCGGCAAGCACGCCGCGCTCGACTGCCATACCTGCCATACCGCACGCACCGCCACGCAGAAGCTGCCGACGGATTGCGCCAGCTGCCATCGCGGTGACGACGTGCACGGCGGCGCGCAGCGCATGGCCTGTGACAGCTGCCACGGCACCGAAGGCTGGCGATCGGATCTGCGCTTCGACCACGACCTCTCCTCGTTCCCGCTGCTCGGCATGCACGCGATCGTCGCCTGCGGCCAATGCCATGCCTCGCGCCGGTACACGGAAACGCCGCAGGAATGCGTGGCCTGTCATCGCAGCAACGACGTTCACAAGGGCGCACTCGGAGAAAAGTGCGCGAGCTGTCATTCGCCCAACGGCTGGCGCGTCTGGGATTTCGACCACAACCAGCAGACCCGCTTTGCGCTCACCGGCGCGCACGCACAGCTCACCTGCGGTGAATGCCATCGCAAGCCGGCGGGCCAGGTACGCCTGCCGACCGATTGCGCGTCCTGCCACCGCGACAACGACATCCATCTCGGGCAGTTCGGCACCCAGTGCCAACGCTGCCACAGCACGATCACCTTCAAGGGCGCCCGCATCCAGTGAGGCACGACATGCGCACTCGTCACGCCGTCACCTTCCTCCTGCTGCTGCTCCTGCCGCTCGCCTCTGGCGCCCAGGTGCCCGGACGCAAGCAGTTCGACCACCTGACCACGGGTTTCGAGCTCACCGGCCGGCACCGCGACATCGGTTGCGAGAGCTGCCACGTGAGCGCCGTGTTCAAGGGAACGCCGCGCGAGTGCTCGTCGTGTCACGCCAAGGGCACGCGCATCAACGCACCCGCCAAACCCTCGAACCACATCCTGAGCTCGGAACGCTGCGACGCCTGCCACAACACGGCGAGCTTCACCCCGGCGGTGCATTTCGATCACGCCCAGTCGCTCGGCAGCTGCGCCGCCTGTCACAACAACGTGCAGGCCGCGGGCAAGCCGCTCAATCACGTGCAGACCGCCGCCGGATGCGAGACCTGCCATCGCACCAGCGCGTGGATCCCCGCCACCTTCGACCACGCCAACGTCACCGGCAACTGCTCGAGCTGCCACAACGGGACCACGGCCACGGGCAAGAACTCCACGCACATCAATTCGAGCAACAGTTGCGAGGCCTGCCACACCGTGAGCGCGTGGAAGCCCGCGATGCGCGTCGATCACACGCAGCTTTTTGGCAGCTGCGGCTCCTGCCACAACGGCGCCATCGCCACCGGCAAACCGGCCAACCACATCCAGAGCAGCAATGCCTGCGAGGGCTGCCACGGCACCAGCACCTGGAAGCCGGCCAACAAGGTGGATCACACGCAGGTCACCGGCAGCTGCTTCTCCTGCCACAACGGCACCACCGCCACCGGCAAGAGCGCCAACCACATCGCGAGCAGCAACACCTGCGAGGGTTGCCACGGCACGCGGGCCTGGAAGCCGGCCAACAAGGTGGATCACACGCAGGTGGTCGGCGCGTGCTTCTCCTGCCACAACGGCACCACCGCCACCGGCAAGAACCCCGCACACATCACCAGCAGCAACAGCTGCGATGCCTGCCACAGCGTCGGCGCCTGGAAGCCGGTGACCAAGGTCGACCATTCGCAGCTCTCGGGCAGCTGCTTCTCGTGCCACAACAACACCATCGCCAACGGCAAGCCCGCCGGACACATCACCAGCGGCAACGCCTGCGAGTCCTGCCACACGACGCTGGCATGGAAGCCGGCGACCGGCTTCGACCACTCGCAGGTCACCGGCAGCTGCTTCTCCTGCCACAACGGCAGCACGGCGACGGGCAAGAACGCCACCCACATCGCCAGCAGCAACTCCTGCGAGAGCTGCCACAGCACCAATGGCTGGAAGCCCGCGACCCGGGTCGACCACACGCAGGTGACCGGAAGCTGCTTCTCCTGCCACAACGGCACGGCCGCCACCGGCAAGCCCGCCAACCACATCGCCAGCAGCAATACCTGTGAGGGCTGCCACGGCACCAGCGCCTGGAAGCCGGCCAACAAGGTGGATCACACGCAGGTGGTCGGCACCTGCTTCTCCTGTCACGACGGCACCACCGCCACCGGCAAGCCGGCCGATCACATCGTGAGCGACAACAACTGCCAGAACTGCCACGTGACCAGCGCGTGGCGGCCGGCGCGCTTCGATCATTCGGGTGTCGCCGCCGGCACCTGCGCCACCTGCCACGATGGCGTGCGCTCCACCGGCAAGCCCACCAATCACGTCCCGACGACCAGCTCCTGCGACAGCTGCCACACCACCATCGCGTGGACCCCGGCCCGGTTCAATCACACCGGCGTCACCGGCGGCTGCGGCGGCTGCCACAACGGCGTCAACGCCACCGGCAAGGACACCGGCCACATGGTGACCTCGCGCGAATGCAACTACTGCCACTCCACCACGGCGTGGACGCCGCTCACCTTCCGCCACAGCTCTCCCAACTACCCTGGCGATCATCGCGTGCAGCTCGACTGCAACGATTGCCACACCACCAACACCGACCAGGTGCCGTACCGCACGCCGGCGTACGCCGGCTCCTGCGCCGGCTGCCACGCGGGCAACTACAAGAGCGGGGCGCACACCAAGATCGCCTCGCCCACCACGCGCTACACGGTGTCGGAGCTGCGCAACTGCTCGGGCGCCTGCCACACCTACAGCGACGCGACGCTGACCACGATTTCGCGCAGTCGCCCCGGTCCCGAGCACAGGGTCACGAATGCGAGCTTCGACTAGGCGCCTCGCGCGCTGGGGCGCCGCGCTGCTGTTCGGCGCATCGCGCGTCCACGCGCAGAGCGGCGCGCCGCTGATCGAGGCGGTCGACAGCAGCGAGGCCGGGCGCAACGTCAACGTGTACACGAAGCTGCGCTGCGGCGCGCGGCTCATCTCCCAGAGGCCGCAGGACAGCGGAAGCTCCGTGACGCTGCGGCTGCGGCTCGGCGCCGACTGCGGCGTCAGCGATGCGCTGGCGATGGGCGAGCGGGCGCCGACCGGCGGCGGCAGCCCGATCGTGCGCTCCGTGCACCTGGAGCACACCGCGCCAGGCGAGGCCGAGCTCACCATCGAGTGGTCGGGCGAGCATCGCTTCGTCGTCACGCCTACGATCGACGGCCGCGGGGTCCGCCTGCGGATCCTCGACGCACTGGCCGGCCCGCAGGCCGCGGTGACCATCCGGCCGCTCGACGAGGCGACCAGTGGCTACGCCGTCAACCTGGACTCCTCGACCACGCCGTTCGAGCCGGCGGCGATCGAAGCGGCCAGTGCGGCGCTCAAGACGCCGGTGCACGTTTCGAGTGTCGATCTCAACGGCCAAACCTGGTACCGGCTGCGCGCCGGTCCGATCGACAGCCGCGCCGATGCCAGGCGCCTGCTCGCCGTGGCCAAGCAGGACTATCCGCGCGCCTGGCTCGCCGTGGCCGACGAGGCGGCGGCACCGGAGGTGATCCTGCCGCCGAGCGCCGACCTGCAGCCCGCGCGGATCATCGATCCGCCGCTGCCGGCCGCCGAGCTCACCGGCCTGATGCGCGAAGCGCAGCGCGCCATGTCGCAGAAGAATTATCCACGCGCGACCGAGCTGCTGACCAAGCTCACGCGCCAGCCGGAGTTCGACGGGCGCGCGCGCGCGCAGGAGATGCTCGGCCTGGCGCGCGAGCGCTCCGGCCAGCTGGCGCACGCCAAGGCCGAATACGAGGAATACCTGCGGCGCTACCCCGAAGGCGACGCCGCCGGGCGCGTGCGCGCGCGGCTGCGCACGCTGTCGAGCGCGTCGCGCGTCGGCAAACGTGGCGGCCTGTTCAGCGACGACGCGGCGGAGAACGCCTGGCGGCTCGACGGCGGCGCCTCGCAGCTCTACCGGCTGGAACGCAGCTCGCTCGAGGCCGGTGGGCAGACCAACGAGCAGGACGACCAGAACGCGGTGTACACCAACGCGGATCTGATCGCGCGCCGGCGCGGTGAACGCTTCGACATGGTCTCGCGCGTCTCGGCGGGATACGCGCACGATCTGCTCAGCGACGGTCCGGGCAACGAGACGCGCGTCTCGGCGGCGTTCTTCGAGCTCAACGATCGCGAACTCGGACTCGCGACCCGCATCGGCCGCCAGTCCCGCAATTTCAGCGGCCTGCTGGGCACCTTCGACGGACTGTTCACCTCGTACCAGTGGCGGCCCAGGATGGCCCTCACCGCCGCGGCCGGCTTTCCGGTCGAGTCCACCACCGATAGCCCCGAGACCGGTCGGCGCTTCTTCGGGTTGTCCGCGGAGTTCGGCCCGTTCCGCGACGAGCTGGATCTCGGCGTCTTCGCGGTCATGCAGCAGATCGCCGGTGTCACCGATCGCCAGGCCGTCGGCCTCGAAGCACGCTATTTCGTGCCCGGCCGCACGCTGCTCGCGATGTTCGACTACGACATCCACTACCAGGAGATCAACAGCGCGACGCTCACCGGCAGCCTGCAACTGCCGGCGCGCTGGTCCGTGAGCTTCAGCGCGGATCATCGCCGCGCGCCGGTGCTCACCACCCGCAACGCGCTCATCGGCCAGCCGGTGCGCGACATCGGCGCGCTGCTCGATCTGTTCACGCCATCGGAGATCGAGCAACTGGCGCGCGATCGTACGCCGGTGTCGGACCTGTTCTCGGTGTCGGTGTCGCGGCCGCTGGGCGAGCGCTTCCAGTTCGACTTCGAAGCCTATGCCACGCAATTCGCCGCCACGGTGGCCTCGGGCGATGTGGTCGCGACGCCCGCCAGCGGCCTGGAGAAGACCTTCCAGGTGCAGTTGAGCGCCAACAGCCTGGCGCATGCCAACGACCTGTGGGCGTTCACCGCGCGATACCAGGACGGCACGCTCACCACCATCGAGTCGCTGGCGCTCGGCGCGCGCTTGCCGGTGGGCGGCGCCTGGCGCCTGGGCCCGCGACTGCGTGCCGATCGACGCGAATCGCTGCTCGACGACTCGCGCGAAACGATTTACGTACCCACGTTGCGTCTCGATTATCTGCGCAACCATGCCTGGTTCGAGTGCGAGTTGGGCGCCGAATACGGCGATCGCACGCTCACGGCGGACCAGGAGAAGAGCACGCGCTACTATTTCGGTCTCGGTTATCGCCTGAACTTCTGAAACCGTGCCGAAAATCTTCCGATTCACAGCGCTGCGCGTCTCGTTCGCCGTCACCGCACTGCTCGCCGGCTGCGTCACGCCAGTGCCTGCGCCGCGCACCACGGTCGATCCGAACACCGGCGTGTCGCTGATCGTCGCGGACGAACCGCTGGTGCTGGCGCGCGAACGCCGCGACGTCGCCGCGCAGGCGCGCGACTACCTCACGCTGGTGGCCGCGGAAATCGACGAGGCCGGCCATCGGCGGTTGATCCTGGCCGCGCACCAATGGTCGACCATCGATTCGCGCACCGCGGACGTGCGCCCGGCGGCCGGCGCGGAGTTGCTGCTGGTGGCCGACGGCCGCGACTTCCGGCTCGTCCCTCTGGCGGGGCCTTTCGTGGACGAATACGCCCGCAATCCGGCCCTGGCGCGTCCCGAGGACGCCGAGGTCGTCACTACCCTCTACCAAGCGGACCCCGACATGCTCGGCTACATCGCCGCCAGCCATTCACTCAGCGCGTCGTTTCCGAAGTCATTCGCATTACCATTCGCGCTGTGGAAGGACGGGCGGCCCGCCTTGCGGCGGTTCCTGCGGGAAACCAGCGGCCTGGATTGACGATTCGCGCCGGGAAACCGCCCCGCATGCCGTCTAACAAACCATGCGGCCCAGGTCTCCCGACGCGTTCATCATCAGCCCCACCCCCCTCACCCGCGAGCTCCTGGCCGAGGTGCTGCGCGCACGACTTGGAATCCACTGCAGCGGCATGGCCGGCTCGATTGCCGGGTGGCCTGCCACCTCCACGGCCCGGCTCCTGCTGGTCGAAGGCGACGCCGCCCGGGTCGTCGACGGATCGATCGCCGCGCTGGAGGCAAGCCCCGCGGGCGTGCGCGTGGTGCGGATCGATTCGAGTGCAGGCATCGAGGCAGTCATCGACGCGGTTCGCGGCGCGATGCGCGTCGCGCCGACCTCGCTCGAGAAACTCACGCCCCAGGAAACCCAGGTGCTGCTCGCGGTCGCCGCGGGCGAGCGCAATGTGGAGATCGCCCGCCGCCATCGACGCAGCGTCAAGACGGTGGAAAAGCATCGCGCCAACGTGCATCGCAAGTTGGGCGTGCGAACCACCGCTCAGCTCACCGCCTACGCCATCCGCGCAGGGCTGCTCGATCTCGACATGATTCTGCGCCCACGTCGCGGATCCTGACACCACCCCCACCCGCGCAAGTTCCTGATCGGACTCGATCCTCGCTGCGCATACAGTGCTTGGCGCGAGTGACTACTGGTTATGCACGGACCGGGGTCGCCGCTTAAACTCCTTGGTTTCGCGTCTTTCGCGTCGATATTCACGAGAAATGCAAACCATCAAGATCCGCGGCGCGCGCACCCACAACCTGAAGAACGTCGACGTCGACCTGCCCCGCGACAAGCTCATCGTGATCACCGGCCTCTCCGGCTCGGGCAAGTCCTCGCTCGCCTTCGACACGCTGTATGCCGAGGGACAGCGGCGCTACGTCGAGTCGCTGTCGGCTTACGCGCGCCAGTTCCTCTCGATGATGGACAAGCCGGACGTGGACAGCATCGAGGGCCTCTCGCCCGCGATCGCCATCGAGCAGAAGGCCACCTCGCACAATCCACGCTCGACGGTCGGCACCGTCACCGAGATCTACGACTACCTGCGCCTGCTGTTCGCGCGCGCCGGCATCGCGCGCTGCCCGGATCACGGCGTGCCGCTCGAAGCGCAGACCGTGAGCCAGATGGTGGACCAGATCGTGAAGCGCCCGGAAGGCGAGGCGATCCTGCTGCTCGCACCGCTGGTCGTGGATCGCAAGGGCGAGCACGCGGAAATCTTCGAGCAGCTGCGCGGCCAGGGCTTCGTGCGCGCGCGCATCGACGGCCGCGTGCACGAGCTCGACGCGCTGCCGAGGATCGATCCCAGGAAGAAACACACCATCGAGGCGGTGGTAGATAGACTGCGCATCCGACCGGACGCGGCCACGCGCCTGGCCGAGTCGCTCGAGACGGCGCTCAAGCTCGCGGGCGGCACGGTGCGCCTGGCCCGCTACGAAGCGGAGAAGGTCTCCAGACCGGACGACGAAGTGCTGTTCTCGGCGCGGCAGGCCTGCCCGGTGTGCGGCTACAGCGTGCCCGCGCTCGAACCGAAGATGTTCTCGTTCAATAGCCCGGCGGGCGCCTGCCCCACCTGCGATGGCATCGGGCTCAAGGATTTCTTCGATCCGGCGCGCGTGGTCGCCTATCCCCACCTGTCGCTGGCGGGCGGCGCCATCCGTAGCTGGGACCGCAAGAACGCGTACTACTTCGCACTGATCACCGCCATGGCGAGGCACTACAGGTTCGACCCGGAAACGCCATGGGAAGACCTGCCGAAGAAGGCGCAGCAGGTGATGCTCTACGGCAGCGGCGATGAAGAAGTGGAGTTCCGTTACCAGCACGGCAATGGCCGCACTTCGAAGAAGAAGCACCGCTTCGAAGGCATCATTCCGAACCTCGAGCGGCGCTACAAGGAAACCGACTCGCTGCCGGTGCGCGAGGAGCTCGCCAAGTACCTCGGCTCGCAGCCCTGTCCCGACTGCCGCGGCACGCGCCTGAACCGCACGGCGCGCAATGTGTTCGTGGGCTCGCATACCTTGCCCGGGATCGCGCATCTCACGGTGGGCGACGCCAAGCAGTTGTTCGGCTCGCTCGACGTTTCCGGCTGGCGCGCCGAAGTCGCCGACAAGATCGTCAAGGAAGTCGGCGACCGGTTGCGATTCCTGGTCGACGTGGGCCTCGACTACCTCACGCTCGATCGCAGCGCCGAGTCCCTGTCGGGCGGCGAGGCGCAGCGCATCCGCCTCGCGAGCCAGGTGGGCTCGGGGCTCACCGGCGTCATGTACATCCTCGACGAGCCGTCGATCGGCCTGCACCAGCGCGACAACCAGCGCCTGCTGGGCACGCTCAAGCACCTGCGCGATCTCGGCAACACCGTGCTGGTCGTGGAGCACGACGAGGAGGCGATCCGCGCCGCCGACCACGTGCTCGACATCGGCCCCGGCGCCGGCGTGCACGGCGGCAGGATCGTCGCCCAGGGCACCACCGCGGACATCCTGCAGGACAGGGAGTCGCTGACCGGCGCCTATCTATCCGGGCGCAGGAAGATCGCATTGCCCGCTTTGCGCACGCCGCGCGATCCGAAGCGCGCGATCACCGTGCGCGGCGCGCGCGGCAACAATCTCAAGAACGTCACCGCGGAGTTTCCGCTGGGGCTGTTCACCTGCGTGACCGGAGTCTCGGGCTCCGGCAAGTCCACGCTGGTCAACGACACTCTGTTCACGCACGCCAACCACGCGCTGAACGGCACGGTCATGGACATGGCGCCTTGCGACGAGATCGAAGGCCTCGGGGAAATCGACCGCATCATCGACATCGACCAGAGTCCCATCGGCCGCACGCCGCGCTCGAACCCCGCCACCTACACGGGACTGTTCGGGCCGCTGCGCGAATTGTTCGCCGAGGTTCCGGAGGCGCGCACCCGCGGCTACGACGCGGGAAGATTCAGCTTCAACGTGAAAGGCGGCCGCTGCGAGGCCTGCCAGGGCGATGGCCTCATCAAGGTGGAGATGCACTTCCTGCCCGACGTGTACGTGCCCTGCGACGTCTGCCACGGCCAGCGCTACAACCGCGAGACCCTCGAGATCCGCTGGCGCGGCAAGAACATCCACGAAGTGCTGGAGATGAACGTCGAGGACGCGCTGCGGCTGTTCCAGAACATTCCCGGCGTGGGCTCGCGCCTGCAGACGCTGATGGACGTGGGGCTGGGCTATCTACAGCTCGGCCAGAGCGCCACCACGCTCTCCGGCGGCGAGGCGCAGCGCGTCAAGCTGGCCCGCGAGCTGGCGAAGCGGGCCACGGGGCGCACTCTCTATATATTGGACGAGCCGACCACCGGCCTGCATTTCCACGACGTCGCGCAGCTGCTCGACGTGCTGCACCGGCTGCGCGACGAAGGCAACACCGTCGTGGTCATCGAGCACAATCTCGACGTGATCAAGACGGCCGACTGGATCATCGATCTCGGGCCCGAAGGCGGCGCGGGAGGCGGCAACATCCTGGTGGCGGGCACGCCCGAGGAAGTCGCGCGCCACAAGAGGTCCTACACGGCGAAGTTCCTCGCGCCGCTGCTGTAGACCGTGCGGTCCTCGACGCCGCTCCCTCAGGGCGCGCGCAGCTCGTCGAGATACTGCTGCGCCAGCGTATGCACGCCGTCGGCGATCACGGTGTGCGTGAACGTCGAATCGTTGATCTGCGTGAACTCCACGGCATCCTTGAGGCGGGAGTCGGTCCGGACCTCCAGCCGCTCGCCGGACATGCCGTAACGATTCGTCACGCGGCTGGTGAATCCCGCCACGCCGTCCACGATGTCGTATTCGCTGACGGCCGACAGCAGGTTGCCGACGGCATCGTAGCTCTGGGTGACGCGATCCAGCTCCTCGAAGTCGCCGTCGGCATCGTGATCGACACGGTCGTCCTGCGAAAGCATCCGGTGCTGCGCATCGTAGGTGAAGGTCGTCCGGGAGATGAGCTCCAGGTCGCCGTCGCCGTCCGAGTCGTATTCGCTCGTCTCCATGAGCGGAAAGCCGGCATCGTCATAGGTGGCGGTGGTGACGATACGCGTGTCGATGACGCCGTCCTCGTCGAAGTCGTGCTCTTCGACGTGGCGCGTCGCGCCGCCCGAGTTGCCGGCATATTCGAAGACATCGTGGAAGCTCGAGTCGATCACGCCGTCGGCTTCGTGATCGCTGCGCTCGGTCAGCTCGAGTTGACGATCGCGCGCGTCGTAGGATGCCTCGACGGTCTGGCGCTCCTCGGCGACCGCATCCAGGCCGAAATCGAGTTCCTGGCTCATCCCGGTCACGTTGTGGTGGCCATCGAAAGTGAAGCGCGTCGCGCGGCGCGAATCGGTGGTGCCGTCCGCGCCATTGTCGGTATCGACCACGTCCGTCAGGGCGAAACCGTGATCATCGTTGGTGAGCGTGCGCAGCAGATGCAGGTCGGGAACTCCCCCGCCGTTGCCCACGTGCTGCTCGTCGGTGCCGAGCAGGTTTCCCGCCGCATCGTAGTGGATTGCCAGCTCGCGCGAAGCCGGCGGCATTCCGGCGACCACCACGGATTGCATCGACTGAGCGGTCACGCGGCTGAGTGCGTCGTAGCGCCAGGTGCTCTCAACGTCGGCATGCTGGTCGCCGTCGAAATCGATGCCCTGCATGGCGCGCGCACCGGTGGCGTCGTACGACGTGCTCGTCACGATGTCGGGATAGTCGGGTACTCCAGGCAATGTCGTGACGACGCGCTCCTCCGCGTGAACCGCGACCTGAATTCCCAATGCGCCATACAGCAAGACCAGCGGCTGCGAATTCGGCAGGCTGCCGGTGAGGTCCGGAACACGCCTGCGCAGTTGCGAGGCGAACTGCGCGACCGTCAGGCCGAAGTCGAGGTCTCCGGCCGCCAGGCCCGCGGCCTGGTTGCCCACGACAATGCCATTGGCCGGATCGTTGTCGACGTCGAGTGCGATGAGCAGCCGCTCGATGTTGATCGCCTTGCCGAATGCGGTCCCGACGCGCGTGGCCTGGTCCAGCTCGCCGCGCAGCGCCAGCTCCGTCGTCGGTGGCGCGACGCCGGCCAGCGAGAATGGCGTGACCATGGCCGCGCCCGGAACCTGGCCGAGCACGAGGTTGCCGACGGAAAAGCTGACCGTTTCACCGGGCAGATACTTGAACGTGCCCGCGGCGTCGGTCTTGCCGCTGCGCGTCGGGGTGGCGTAGTCCACGCCGCTGACGCGGCCAGCCTGCAGCACCCCGGTGGCCTCCATCGGCTGCTTCGGCGGCGACTTCTTCTTGCCGCCATAGCCACCACCGCACGCCGCGAGCGCCAGTGCCAACCCCGCCATCCCGATCAGTCTGATATCCATGCCCTCTCGGACGGAAAGGGCATCGTGAAGCGGACCTCAGGGCTCGAGCGGCAGCGCTCCATCGAAGTGAGTCACGTCGCGCGCGTCGATGATTCCGTCCGCCTCGAAGTCCTGTTCACGGATCCTCTCGATCAGCGCGCCCGAAGCGTCGAAGATCTCCGTGATGATGATGCGGCGATTCGCGATGCCGTCGCCGTCCGGATCCTTGTCGATGGTGCGGGTGACCCGCAGAGGCGCGGCAGACGTGATTGGCGGCGGCGTGCGGATCGGCGCAGGAGCTATCGCGGCCGGCAACGCGGGTGACTGGGCGGCCATCGACACCGCGGTATCGCCTTGCGCGCCACTGCATGCCGCAAGCAGCAAGGCCGTGAGGCCGGGAAAGACTGTCCGTCGAGCATTCATTTTTGTAGGAAATTGCTGACGCCACGCTACGGCATGCGCCTTCGCCGGCTGCTCCACCCTTTACGCACACTGCCGGCCTCCTTTCTACGCCGCCCGTGCTTAACGCCTGATGAAGCGCTTCGAGACCGCAACGCACCCGGTGATCTACTGGCTGATCGGGCTGTTCATGGCCGCGGTGTTCGTCATCGACGTCCGCACGCCGATCGGCGTCGCCACCTGGCTGCTCTACCTGCTTCCCATCCTGATGTGCTTCCTGGCTCCAAAGCCATGGCTGCCCGTGCTGCTGGCAGCCGTCGCCAGCGGGCTCATGGTCGCGGACTGGTTCCTGTCGCCGCGCGGCGCGGCTGCCGCCGACATCGCGCAGGTGAATCGCGGCATGGGGCTGATCTGCATCTGGACCACCGCCATGCTGGCACGCAACACGCTCATCACGCGCCTGCGGCTGCGCCAGCAGGAATGGCTGCGCGCGGCGCGCGTGCAGCTCGCCGAGACCATGGTCGGCGAGCAGTCGTTGGCCCGCATGGCGCAGCGCGTGCTCGAATTCCTGACCAACTACCTGAATGCCCAGGCCGGGGCGATGTACGTGGCCGAACCCAGTGGTGTCTACAGCCGGGTCGGCGTGATCGGCGTGGATCCTTCCGCGGCAACGCCCGACGCAGTGCGGGCCGGCGAAGGCTTGCTGGGGCGGGCCATCACCGAGAGGAAGCCGCAGCGCATCGACAACCTGCCGGCTGACTACCTGCGCATCGGTTCCGGATTGGGCAGCCGCGGCCCGCACGCTTTGCTGGTGGCACCGCTGGTCGTGGAGGACACCACGCATGGCGTCATCGAACTGGGATTCCTGCACCCGACTTTCGATTCCGACATCGAAATGCTGGCGAGCATCGGCGAGTCCGTGGCCATCGCCATCCGCACCGGCATGCTGCGCCGCGAACGGGAGAACCTGCTGAAGGAGACGCAGCGACAAGCCGAGGAGCTGCAGGCCCAGCAGGAAGAACTACGCGTGGCGAACGAGGAACTGCTCTCGCAGAGCGCGCAGCTGCGCGACTCGCAGGCGCGCCTCGAGACCCAGCAGGCGGAGCTCGAGCAGACCAACGTGCAGCTCGAAGAGCATGCGCAGAAACTCGGCAAGCAGCACGACGAGCTCATCGAGACCAAGCTCGATCTGGAACGCAAGGCGGCCGACCTGGCGCGCGCCAACCGCTACAAGAGCGAATTCCTGGCCAACATGTCGCACGAGCTGCGCACGCCGCTCAACAGCTCGCTCATCCTGGCGAAGCTGCTGGCGGACAACAAGGGCGGCAACCTGACGCCCGAGCAGGTCAAGTATGCGCGCGGCATCACCTCCGCCGGCAACGACCTGCTGGCGCTGATCAACGACATCCTCGATCTTTCCAAGATCGAGGCGCGCAAGGTCGAAATCACCCGCACCAGCGTGAATCTCGCGGAGCTCGCGCTGCGCCTGTCGGAAACCTTCGAGCCGATCGCGCTCGAAAAGCAGATCCTGTTCCGGGTCGATCGCGAGGCGGGACTGCCGGAGGCGATCGACACGGATGGCCAGCGCCTGTCGCAGATCCTCAAGAACCTGTTGTCGAATGCCATCAAGTTCACCGAGCGCGGCACCGTGTCGCTGGAAATTCGCCCGCAGGGGAACAACGTGGAAATCGCCGTGCGCGACACCGGCATCGGCATCGCACAAGAGCACCAGGCGGTCATTTTCGAACCTTTCCGCCAGGCCGATGGCACCACCAATCGCCGCTTCGGGGGCACCGGGCTCGGCCTTTCGATCTCGCGTGAGCTCGCCCGGCTGCTCGGCGGGCAGATCACGCTCGAGAGCCAACCGGGCGAAGGCAGCGTGTTCCGCCTGCTGGTGCCCGTGGTGCCGCCGGCCGCGGCAGGTACCGATCAGTCTGCGGCCGCCGCGCCGCCGCGCGCGCCGGCCGCCGTGCCCACGGTGCATCCGGCGCCCGGGACTCACGGCGCGATGAATGGCGCGATGAACGGCGCGCATTCGCGCGCGCGCCCCGCGCCACGCAGCGCCGCGCTGCCCGACGATCGCGCCCGGCTCGCGCAGGACGGCGCCGACGACAGCCGCGTGTTGCTGGTGATCGAAGACGATCCGCTGTTCGCGCGCGTGCTCTACGACCTCGCTCACGAGCTCGGCTTCAGCTGCCTGGTCGCGGGCACGGCGGACGAAGGCATGGAGCTGGCCACGCAGTTCCGGCTGGCCGCCGTGGTCCTCGACATCAAGCTGCCGGACCACTCCGGCCTGACGGTGCTCGACCGCCTGAAGCACAACCCGATGACGCGCCACGTGCCCGTCCAGGTGATCTCGGCCGAGGACAACACGCGCGCGGCGCGCGCCATGGGCGCCGCCGGCGCACTGATCAAGCCCGTGGACCGGGAAGCTCTGCATGCCACGCTGCTCGGCCTCAGGGAGCGGTTCGCCAGCGAACGACGCACCGTGCTCGTGGTCGAGGACAATGCCCTGCAGCGCGAGAGCATCGTGCAGCTGCTGGCGAGCGACACCACGCGCGTGCACACGGCGGACAATGCCGCCTCGGCGCTCGAACAACTGCGCAGCACCACGTTCGACTGCATGGTTCTGGACCTCACCCTGCCCGATGCGACCGGCTACGAGCTGCTGGAGCGCATGGCGGCGGACGACGGGTATGCATTCCCGCCGGTGATCGTCTACACAGGCCGGCAGATCGCGCCCGAGGAAGAACAGCAGCTGCGCAAGTACTCGCGCTCCATCATCATCAAGGGCGCGAAGTCGCCGGAGCGGCTGCTTGATGAAGTCACGTTGTTCCTGCACCAGGTCGAAGGGCGACTTCCGCCCGACCGCCAGCGGATGCTGGCGGAAGCCAGGAAGCGGGATTCGGCCTTCGAAGGCCGGCGCATCCTGGTGGTGGAGGATGACGTGCGCAACATCTTCGCGCTGTCCTCGGTGCTCGAACCGCTCGGCGGCAACATCATCATCGCGCGCAACGGGCGCGAGGCCCTCAACCGCCTCGCGAGCAAGCCCGCGCCCGACATCGTGCTCATGGACATCATGATGCCGGAGATGGATGGCATCGAAGCCATGCAGGAAATCCGCAAGCAGCCCGAACTGCGCGACCTGCCGATGATCGCGCTCACGGCCAAGGCCATGCCCGACGATCAGCAGCGCTGCCTCGCCGCCGGTGCCAACGACTACATCACCAAGCCGATCGACGTGGACAAGCTGGTGTCTCTGATCCGCATCTGGATGCCGCAGTAAGGTGGACGCACCCCGGAATCAGCCGAGCGCGGATCTCGAGGTGCGACTGCTGCTCGAGGCGATTTTCGATCGCTACCACTACGATTTCCGCTCCTACGCCATGGCCTCGCTCAAGCGCCGGCTGGCCCAGGCCTGCGACAGCCTGGGAGCCGCCACGCTCTCCGGGCTGCAGGAACGCGTGCTGCACGAACCGGAATCCTTCGCCGCGCTGCTGCAATACCTCACGGTGCAGGTCAGCGACATGTTCCGCGATCCCGGGTTCTTTCTCGCGATCCGCAGACAGGTGCTGCCGGTCCTCGCCACCTATCCGTCCATCAAGGTGTGGGTGGCCGGCTGCAGCACCGGCGAGGAGGCGTATTCGCTCGCGATCCTGCTGCAGGAAGAAGGCTTGCTGGACCGGGCCATCATCTACGGTACCGACATCAACGCACAGAGCCTGCGCGCGGCGGCCAGCGGCGTGTACGCGCTGGGGCGCCTGCGCGCATTCACCGAGAACCACCGTCGGTCCGGAGCGTCGGCGTCGCTGTCCGACTACTATCACGCGTCGGGCAACTCGGCGATCATGGACGCGGCGCTGCGCCGCAAGATCACGTTCTCGGATCACAGCCTGGCGACGGACAACGTGTTCTCCGAGGTGCACCTGATCACCTGTCGCAACGTTCTGATCTACTTCGACCAGGCGCTGCAGGATCGCGCGTTGCAGCTGTTCAGCGACTCGCTGATCGGCCGCGGATTCCTCGGCCTCGGCTCGAAGGAGAGCCTGCGATTCAGCGCAGTGGCGCCCCAGTTTTCCGAATTTGCGCTGCAAGAGCGCATCTACCGCAAGGCCCTGCCGTGAGCCGCGCGGTGGACCTCGTGGTCATCGGCGGCTCGGCCGGTGCCATCGAAGTGTTGCATCGCGTGATCGACCGCCTCCCCCCCGATTTCGCGCCGGCCACCGCGATCGTCATCCACGTGCCCCCGCAGGGCCCCAACCTGCTCGCGGAAATCTTTACAACGCCGGACGGCCTGAAAGCGAAGCTTGCAGAAGACAAGGAACCGATCGTCGGCGGCACGATCTACTTTGCCGCCCCCGACTATCACCTGCTGGTGGAAAAGGGCGGCACTTTCGCCCTGTCCATGGATGCGCGGGTGCACTTTTCGCGGCCCGCCATCGACGTGCTGTTCGAAACTGCCGCCGAGGCCTATGGAAATCGGCTGCTGGGCGTCATCCTGTCCGGTGCCAATGCCGACGGCGCGGCGGGGCTGCAGGCGATCGCGAGGGCCGGGGGCATCACGGCCGTGCAGTCCCTTGAAAGTGCCGAAGTGATCGCCATGCCTGCGGCCGCTCTGCAGGCGGTGCCGGGAAGCATCGAGGTCGATGCGGACGCGCTGGTCGAACTGCTGAAGAAATGCGGAGAAGAAGATGGGCGATAAGGTGAAGTGCCTGCTGGTCGATGACGTGGAGGAAAACCTCCTCGCGCTCGAGGCGCTGCTCGCCGGCGAGGACCGCGAGATCTACAAGGCCACCTCCGGCCCGGCCGCGCTGGAGCTGCTGCTGGTGCACGATTTTGCACTGGCGCTGCTCGACATCCACATGCCCACGATGGACGGCTTCGAGCTCGCCGAGCTCATGCGCGGCACGGAGCGTTCCCGCACCGTGCCCATCATCTTCATCACGGCGAGCTCGGACGAGCCGCTACCCATGTTCCGCGGCTATGAGTCCGGCGCGGTGGACGTGCTGTTCAAGCCGATCAACCCGGAGATCCTGCGCCAGAAGGCCGACGTTTTCTTCCGCATGCACCGCCAGCAGCAGCAGCTCGCGGCCGCGTTGCGCGCCCGCGAGGACGTGCTCGCCATCGTCTCGCACGACCTGCGCACCCCGCTCTCGGTGGTGCACACCACCGCCTCGATGCTGCTCAACCCGAAGTACAACCTCTCGCCGCAACAGGTGCGCGAACAGCACGAACGCATCAAGCGCAACGTCGAGCTCATGAACCGCATGATCGGCGACCTCATGGACATGGCGAACCTGCGCGCCGGCAAGCTCACCATCGATCCGAAGCCGATGGTCATCAACGACGTGCTGCGCGAGGCCGTGACGGCGCACGAGGCGCCGGCGCGCGACAAGGGTCTGACACTCGCCTACGACGCCGGCACCGACGTGATGCGCGCCGAGGCGGATCGCGCCCGGCTCATGCAGCTTTTCCAGAACCTCATCGGCAATGCGGTCAAGTTCTGCAAGGCGGGCGACAGCATCACGGTCGCCAGCCGTACGCGCGGGGCCTCGGCCCACATCGAGATCTCGGACACGGGGCCGGGCATCGCGCCGGACGACCTGCCGCACATCTTCGATCCTTACTATTCGGCCAGCCGCAAGCACCAGAAGACCGGCACCGGGCTCGGGCTCTACATCGGCAAGGGGATCGTCGATGCGCACGGCGGACAGATCCGTTGCGCCTCGGAGCCCGGCGTGGGGACCACCTTCTCGATCGCGCTGCCGCTCGTGAACGGGGCCCACGCGGCACATACGTATTAGCCGATGGCGGCGGCGCGCCGCTCGCGCGTGAATGCGGCCCGCGGCTCGTGCGAAGATAGCTAACAACTTCGCATGCTCGCCCGGATATTCAACCGGCGGTTCGCCGCCAACTATTTCTCGACGCTGGGATTCATCGGCCTTGCGTGGTGGGTGATCTCGGATCTCAGCGGCTTTCATCGCGGCGCGCTGCACTCCCAATGGCAATTCGGCATGTTCGGCATCGATGCCGCGCTGACCGTGCAGGCGCTGCTGCTGGCGCTGGTCGCGCTGTACGCCGTGGTCCTGGTGCCTTACTACGCGGCGTATCCGTGGCTGCATTCCAAGGCCTTCGTGTTCCTGCGCGGCCTGCGGCTCTGGCTGCTGCAATGGCGCCGCCCGGTGTCGGGCGCCCGCGCGGCGCGGCGCGCGGCCCAACCCGGCCGGTTGCCGGTGAAAGCCGCGCTCTCGCCCGCGACGCGCCAGGCGGGGCTCGCGCTGCTGCTGAAGTTCTTCTTCGCGCCGCTCATGATCAACTGGTGCCTGGGCCACGTGGCCGACATGGCAGGCGCCGTGGTGCAGCTCGTCCACGGCGTCGGCGCCGGGCTGCGCGGCCGCGCGTTGTTCGATGCCTCGCTGTTCTGGGCGCTGTTCCAATGCATCCTGTTCGCCGACACGCTGCTGTTCACGCTGGGTTACATCGTCGAGGTGCCGGCGCTGCACAATCGCATCCGCAGCGTCGATCCCACCTTCTTCGGCTGGTTCGTGTGCCTCGCCTGCTACCCGCCGTTCAACGACTTCACCAGCCGCTTCCTCGAATGGCAGGCCAGCGACTTTCCGTATTTCGACAACGTGTGGCTGCACTTCACGGCCAACATCCTGCTGCTGGCCGCCATGACCATCTACTCCTGGGCTTCGATCGCGCTGGCCTTCAAGGCCAGCAATCTGACCAACCGCGGCATCGTGAGCCGCGGTCCCTACTCGGTGGTACGGCATCCCGCCTATGCCGCCAAGAACCTCGCCTGGTGGATAGGCTCGCTGCCCGCATTCATCGCGTGGTTCTCGAGCGGCAACCCTCGCGCGGCGCTGTATTCGGTGCTGGCGATGGCGGGCTGGACCACGATCTACGTGCTGCGCGCCATCACCGAGGAAAGGCATCTGCTCATGGGCCACAACGGCTACCAGGAGTACATGCAGCGCGTGCGATGGCGCTTCATTCCGGGCGTCATCTGAGCCCACGCGCGTGTCGGATGCCTCGCGTGCAACGTACCGCGGCGGCGCAGTTCGCTAGACTGTGCCGATTCCGGGGAGTCGAGATGAAGTATCCGCTGCGATGGCTCGCCGTTTGCGCGTGGGCCGGTCTGTTCTCCTGCGCTCAGGCGGCGCCACAGAAGGCCACCTTCGCGAGCGACGTGGCCACCGTGCAATGGCCGCTCGCGGCGCTCGATCCCGCCCTGCCCGGCGACTGGAAGGAATTCGAGTTCCTGGTGATCGAATTCCGCGCCTCGGGCAGCCAGCGTTTCGAGCTCGGCCTGGTGAGCGACGAAGGCAATGTGTCCAAGCGCATCCATCCGCTGGCGAACGTCTGGGTGCGCGCGTCGATTCCGCTGCGATTCTTCCGCCAGGGACTGGGCGATGCCGACGAGCTGGCCTCCACCGTCAACCAGCCGCGCAACAGCTACTGGATCAACATCGAAGCCGGCGGCCATGCGCCGCTCGAACACGTGCGCGCCATCAGCCTGACCATGCGCTACCCCGCGCATACCACGACGGTCGAGATCCGCAGGCTCAGCCTCGCCAGGACCGACGTGGGCGATGCCGTGCTGGAAGGCGCGCCGGTCATCGACGAGTACGGCCAGTACGTGCACGCCGATTGGCCCGGCAAGGCCCGGTCGGTGACCGACCTGGTGCGCGACTGGAGCGCCGAGCAGCGCATGCTGGCACCGAGGAGCAGCGTCTCCGCCTGCCGCTTCGGCGGCTTTGCCGGCGGCAAACGCAAGGCCACCGGGTTCTTTCGCGTCGAGAGGCTCGCCGATCGCTGGTGGCTCATCGATCCGGAGGGCTGCCGCTTCTGGTCCGCGGGCGTGAATGGCGCCGGCTCCGACCCGCCGCGCACGCCGATCATCGGCCGTGACAAGTTGTTCGCCAGCATCCCGACGCGCGCGCAATTTCCGGCGCCGGGCGCGGACCCGGATCCGCTGCGCGACCCGGTGTCCTTCTACGTGGCCAATCTCGAACGGCGCTTCGGCGAGGACTGGCACACCCCCGCGGCGCAACTCACCGCGCGCCGCATGCGTGCCTGGGGACTCAACACGGCGTACGGCGCTGACCTCGACGACGCGCTCGCCGCCACGCCCACGCTGCGCCAGGCATATGTGTACCCGTTGCGTGGCTGGCAACAGGTCGCGGGCGCCATCATGGGGATGCCGGACGTGTACTCGCCGTCCTTTGCGCAACGCGTGGAACGCGAGGCCGTGCAGCAGCTCGCCGGGCGCAAGGACGATCCGTGGATGATCGGCTATTTCATCGGCAACGAGCCGCCGTGGCCGGCACGCGAGGCGGAGCTGGTGGATCGCGTGCTCGCCGGGCCGCCGAGCGTGCTCCAGCAGCGATTCAAGGCGGATCTGGCACGCGGTGATACGCCGCAGAAGCGCAAGCAACTCGTGCATGCGGCGTTCACGCGCTATCTCGAAATCGTCAACTCCGCGGTGAAGCGCGCCGACCCGAATCACCTGAACCTCGGCATCCGCTTCGGCGGCACGCCGCCCGATGACGTGATCGCTCTCGCGCGCGGCTTCGACGTCTACAGCATGAACAAATATCGCTGGGCGCCGCCGAAGGACTTCATCGATCGCGTGTACGCCCTCACGCGACTACCCATCCTGATCGGAGAGTTCCACTTCGGCGTGCCGGAACGCGGGCTCGCGCCCGGCCTGGTGCAGGCCGTGAGCCAGGCCGAGCGCGGCGTGGCGTACTCGTACTATGTCGAACACGCGGCCGAACACCCGGCCATCGTCGGTGCGCACTGGTACCAGTGGATCGACCAGCCGGCCAGCGGCCGTCACGACGGCGAGAACTACAACATCGGGTGGATAGACGTCACCGATCGGCCCTACCCCGAGCTGGTAGCTGCCGCCAGGGCGACGAATGCGAAGCTGGATGACATTCACTCGGGAAGGCTCGCCGCCACCACCCGCAAGCCGCGCGCCTCGGATTTCGGCACGCCCGAGGATTCGATCTACCTGGGAATTCCCGCCATCCAGTGAGTGCTGGCGCCGGCGGCACGGAACCCCCTTTGGTTTGCCCGAGCACTCGCAATCGGTTAACAAGGCTCGTGCTTCCGGACCACCGGCACCAACCGAGGTGGGTTGCCGCGGTGCGTCGAAAGGTTCCTCAGTATCCTTGCGCGGCGCCATCCTTGCGCGATTCCGACGCCCCGAAGTACACGCCCTGCTCGTTGCGCAAGATCGCCTGGTAGCCGCCGAAGTCGCCATCGTTCTCGACCTTGACCTTGTGGCCGCGGGCTTGCAGCGCCTTCACGGTCGCCGGCGAAGCGCCGACCTCGAGCGCCACCTGGCCACCGTCGTGCATGACTTCATCGGTGGGCTCGCTCGAACCGTCATGCCGGACGCGCGGCACGTCGCCCGCCTCCTGCAGGTTCATGCCGAAGTCGATCAGGTTCACGAGGATCTGCACTTGACCTTGCGGTTGCATGGCGCCGCCCATGACGCCGAAGCTGAGCCAGGGCCTGCCGTTTCTCGTCACGAAGGCCGGGATGATGGTGTGGAACGGTCGCTTGCCCGGCGCATAGACATTCGGATGACCGTCCTGCAACGAGAACAGCTCGCCGCGGTCCTGCAGGATGAAGCCGCAGCCGTCGGGCGTCATGCCGGATCCCATGCCGCGATAGTTGCTCTGGATCAGGGACACCATGTTCCCGGCCTCATCGGCGACCGACATGTAGATGGTGTCGCCGCGGTCGAGAGCCCCTGGGTTCATGACGGACGGGTCGACCGGGTACTCGAGCGCGGCCTTGTCGAGCCGGATCAGGGCGCGCCGCTTTGCCGCGTATGCCTTCGACAGCAGCACCTGCAGCGGGATCTGCGCGAACTGCGGGTCGGCGTAGTAGCGCGCGCGATCCTCGAAGGCGAGCTTCTTCGCCTCGATGAACAGATGCAGGTACTCGGGACTGCCGAAGCCCATGGCTTTGAGGTCGTAGTGCTCGAGGATGTTGAGCATCTGCAGCGCCGCCACGCCCTGCGTGTTAGGTGGCAGTTCCCAGACATCGTAGCCGCGGTAGTTGGTCGACACGGGCTGCACCCACTCCGAATGGTGGGCGGCGAGATCGGCGGCCGTGAGATACCCGCCGTTCGCGCGCATGTACTGCTCGATGCGACGTGCGATGTCGCCCTTGTAGAAGGCGTCGCGGCCGCCCTCGCCGATGCGCGCCAGGGTGTCCGCGAGCAGCGGGTTGCGGAACACCTCGCCCTTGGCCGGCGCACGACCATCGGGCATGAAAGTGTCGGCGTAGTTAGGGTATTGCTTCAGCAATTTCGCGTTCGCGGCCCAGCCATCGGCGATCACCTCGGTGACCGGGAATCCGTTGCGCGCGTAGTCGATGGCCGGCTGCAGCAGCTCCTTCATCGGCAGCCTGCCGAACTTCTGGTGCAGCTCGAACCAGCCATCCACGGTCCCTGGCACCGACACCGGCAACGGGCCGCGCGGCGGGATGTGCGTGGCGTGGATCTTCTTCAGCTCCTCGCGCAGCTTCGCGAGGGTGAGCGACTGCGGCGAGCGGCCGCTGGCATTGAGGCCGTGGAGCTTGCCAGTCCTCGCGTCCCAGACGATGGCGAACAGGTCGCCACCGACACCGTTGCCGGTGGGCTCCATGAGACCCATCGCGGCATTCGCGGCGATCGCGGCATCGACGGCGGTACCGCCGCGCTTGAGCACATCGAGCGCCACCTGGCTCACGAGCGGATGGCTGGTCGCCGCCATGCCGTGCGTGGCGATGACTTCGGAACGCGTCGGGATCCGGGACCCGCTCGGCCTGGGCCCCGGCAACGACTCCGACATGGCCTCGGTCATCACCAGCGCCAGCAGTCCCGTGAAGAGGAGCGCGCGGAGCCGCGGCCGCTCAGGCCGGCTTCTGCGCGCGCGCGAGTCCGGATTCGAACACCTGCCGAACTTCGCCATTGGTCACGCGCTCCTGGTACTTGCCCTGCGTGTAGTTGGCCACCACGCGGCGCCAGAAGGACACGGCGACCGGATTGCGCAGGTACTCGGTGATTTCCCAGCGGCCGGCGAATCGGTTCAGGATGAGCTCGACCGCCAGGCGCCCGATGCCCCGGCGCCGATACGTGCGGCCGACGAAGAACTCGGCCATGCGGTAGTCCACCGGCGGACGACCCGGCATCGCGCCGCGCGCCACCATCGC
>DASTRL010000086.1:0-15861 GCA_035761265.1 Steroidobacteraceae bacterium | reverse complement strand
AGGTGCCCGGCGTGGGGTGAGACTTCGAGTTCAGGGGAACGCCGTCGAGGGCTGCGGCAGGAGTGCCGGCGGATGCTGGCGCCGACTCCATGGTGCCCGAGGCGGCCACCGGCCGAATCTGCGTCTCGGCGAGTCTGCGCTCGAGGTCGTCGACGCGCAGCCGTGCGTCGTGCAGCTCATGCCAGAACCATCCCGCCGCCAACGCACAGGCGAAAGCCACGACCCCGAGAACCCGCGTAGATCTGCGCATGCGCAACTCCGGTACCGCCGCGCCGCGCAGTGTACGCCCGGAACTGCTTCGCGAGGACGGCGGGCGCTACTTGCGGTGTCGCGCTTCCAGCTCCCGCACCACGGCGGCGAGCGGCACGCCGCGCGCCCGCAGCAACACCAGGGCGTGGAACAGCAGGTCGGCGGCCTCTTCGGTCAGCTTCTGGTCGGATTCATTGGCGCCAGCCAACGCCGTTTCGACGCCTTCCTCGCCCACCTTCTGCGCCACCTTGTTGATGCCCTTGGCGAGAAGTCTGGCCGTGTAGCTGGACTCGGGTTTCTCGGTGGCGCGCTGCGCGATCACGCGTTCGAGCGTCGCCAGGAATGAAATGGCCGTCGCCGCGCTGCGCGGCTCGTTTCCGAAGCAGGTGAGGGTGCCGTTGTGGCACGCGGGTCCGCGCGGGCGCGCGGTCACCAGCAAAGTGTCCTGGTCGCAGTCGAGTGATACCCCGACCACGTCGAGCGAGTGCCCCGTGGTCTCGCCCTTTTCCCACAGGCGCTGCTTGCTGCGGCTGTAGAACACGGCCCGCCCGCGGGCCAGTGTCTGCTCGAGCGCAGCGCGATTCATGTAGGCCAGCATCAGCACGGCGCCCGAGTCGGCGTCCTGCACGATGGCAGGCACGAGGCCATGACCCTTGTCGAAGTCCACTTCGTCGATGATGCTCACAGCCGCACCTCGATGCCGGATGCGGCCAGCGTGGTCTTGAGATCCGCAATCGCGATCGTGCCGGAGTGGAACACGCTCGCGGCCAGCGCCGCGTCGACGCCCGCCTTGTCGAACACCTCGACAAAGTGCTGCGGCGCGCCGGCGCCTCCGGAGGCGACCAGCGGGACCTCGCAGATGTCGCGCACGGCCTTGAGCTGCGCGACATCATAGCCGCGGCGCACACCGTCGCTGCTCATGCAATTGAGCACGATCTCGCCGGCGCCACGCTGCTGGACTTCGCGCACCCAGTCGAGTGTGTCGCGCCCGGTGTTGCGCGAGCGGTTCGGATCGCCGGTGAACTGGAACACGCGGTAGCCGTCCTTCACGCTGGCGCTGTCGATGCCGATGACCACGCACTGCGAACCGAAGCGCGCCGCCAGCTCCTCGATGAGCGCGGGGTTGGTGATGGCCGGCGAATTGATGGAGATCTTTTCCGCGCCGGCATTGAGCACGGCCTCGGCGTCCTCCACCGAGCGGATGCCGCCGGCCACGCAGAATGGAATGTCGAGAACCTCGGCGACGCGCCGCACCCAGTTGCGGTCCACGCTGCGACCCTCGGGGCTGGCGGTGATGTCGTAGAACACGACCTCGTCCGCGCCCTCGTTGCGGTAGCGCTCGGCGAGCACCAGGATGTCGCCCACGATCTGGTGATCGCGGAAGCGAATGCCCTTTACGACCTGGCCGTCGCGGACGTCGAGGCAGGGGATGATGCGTTTGGCAAGAATGGTCGTAACTCCGCTGGTTGGATCGCTTCCTCGAGCAGCGCCTTGCCGCTGATGGCCGCGGCGCTGCCGGCCGCGGCCAGTGCGTGCAGGTCGGCCGAATTGCGCACGCCGCCCGAAGCCTGCAGCTGCAGTTTCGGATAGCGCCGCGTGAACTCCTGGTACAGCGCCACCGCGGGTCCCTGCATCGCGCCGTCGAGGTCGGCGTCGGTGCACAGCACGTGCTCGAGCCCGTGCGGTAGATAGGAATCGATGGCTTCCCAGAGCGTGAACTTCGACTCCTTCGTCCAGCCGCGCGTCAGCACGCGCGGCACGCCTTCGACGTGGCGGATGTCGAAGGCGAGGCCGATCTTCTCCGGTCCATATTGCTCGAGCCAGGCTTTGACTTCGGCCGGCTTCTCGACCGCTGCGCTGCCGACGATGACGCGGTCGATGCCATTGCGCAGCAGGTCGTCGACCACCGCCTTGGAGCGCACGCCGCCGCCCACTTGCACCAGCAGGGCCTTCTGCGAGGCGAGACGGATGATCACGGATCGATTCGCGAGCCGGCCATCCTTGGCGCCGTCGAGGTCCACCACGTGCAGCCAGCTCGCGCCCAAGGCGCGATAGCGCTGCAGCAGCTCGTGCGGCTCCAGGTCGTAACGCGTTTCGCGGTCGAAGTCGCCCTTGAGCAGGCGCACGCAGCGGCCGTTTCGCAGATCGATCGAGGGGATGAGGATCATGGTGCCTTCAGGTCCCTTCCTTCAGGAAATTGCCGAGGATGCGCGCGCCCACCACGCCGGAGCGCTCGGGGTGGAATTGCGTGCCGCAGAAGTTGTCACGCCGCGCCACGGCGGTGAACGCGACGCTGTAGTCGGTGATGGCGACGGTGGCGCTGGAGGTCGGCGCGGCGAAACTGTGCACGAAGTACACGTAGTCGAGGCTGCTGATCCCGTCGAGCAGCGGATCCGGTCGCACCTGCGTCATCTGGTTCCAGCCCATGTGCGGCACCGGCCGACCGGGTTCCGTGCGCAACTTGCCGATGCTGCCGGGGATCACGCCCAGGCAGTTCGCCGGGCCTTCTTCCGAGCGCTCGAACAGGATCTGCATGCCGAGGCAGATGCCGAGCAAGGGTTGTTTGAGCGTGGGAATGAGCTGGTCGAGCCCGGCGATGCGCAGCCGCGCCATGGCGTCCTGCGCCGAGCCCACGCCCGGCAGCAGCACGCGCGGCGCGCGCCGGATGACGTCGTGATCGGTGGTCACGACGGAGCTGGCGCCGAGCCTGGCGAGCGCCGCGCGCAGCGATGCGATGTTGGCCCCGCCGCTGTCGATGATGACGACGCTCACAGCATTCCCTTGGTGGAGGGCAGTTCGCCGCCCTCGCGGCGGAACGCTTGGCGCAGCGCGCGGCCCACGCCCTTGAAGCAGGCTTCGATCATGTGGTGCGTGTTCTCACCGGTGATCGTCACGTGCACGGCGGCCTTCAGACTCTCGGCCAGCGACTTGAAGAAATGCGGTACCAGCTCGGTGGGCAGGCCGCCGACCGCTTCGCGCGAGAATCGGCCCTCGAATACGCCATAGGCGCGCCCGGAAAGATCGATGGCCACGCGCACCTGCGCTTCGTCCATGGGCAACACGAATCCGTAGCGCGCGATGCCGAGCTTGTCGCCCAACGCCTTGCGCAGCGTCTCGCCGAGCGCCAGCGCGCAGTCCTCGACCGTGTGATGCTCATCGATCTCGAGATCGCCATTGCAGTTGAGGTCGAGGGAGAAACCGCCGTGCTTGGCGATCTGTTCCAGCATGTGATCGAAGAACCCGATGCCGGTGACCACCTTGATGGGGCCGGTGGCATCCAGGTTCACCGCCACGTCGATGTCGGTTTCCTTCGTCTTGCGTTTCAGGCGCGCGCGGCGCTCGGTGAGCGCGCGCATCACGGCGGGCCAGGTCTCCTCGGGCGTGCCGTGCCGGCGCACGCGCAATCCGCGCACGCCGAGGTTGTGCGCGAACTCGAGGTCGGTATCGCGATCGCCGACCATGGCGCTGGCGCCGAGGTCGACGGCCTGGTCGCGCACATAGGTCTCGACCAGCCTGATCTTCGGCTTGCGGCAGTCGCAGCCGTCGGTCTTGCGGTGCGGACAGACGAAAACCGCATCGAACTCGACGCCCTGGGAGCTGAAGGCATCGAGCACGAACTGATGGGGCACGTCGAACGACGCCTGCGGAAAGCTGCTGCTGCCGAGGCCGTCCTGGTTCGTGACCATGGCGAGCTTGTACCCGGCCGCGTGCGCCGCGCGCAGCGCGTCGAACACACCTGGCATGAAGCGGATCTTTTCGAGGGCGTCGACCTGCTCGTCCGGCGGCTCCTCGATGAGCGTGCCGTCCCGGTCGAGGAACAGTACCTTGGTGGCGCTCACGCAATGCTCCGGATGAGGCGATCGTTCTGCTCGGGTGTGCCCACGGAAATGCGCAGCGACTGCGGTGACACGCCGCGCATGTCGCGGATCAGGAGTTTCGCAGAACGCGCGGCCTGGAGCGCGACGTCGGCCGCATCGAAATCCGTCAGCAGGAAGTTGGCCACGCTCGGCCATACCCGGCGCACGCTGGCTTTCGACGCCAATGCGGCGCGCAAGCGCTCACGCTCGGCGCGCACCTGCGCGACGCGTTCGCGCTGCACGGCGAGCTGCGGCGCCGCGAGCGTCGCGAACACGGCCTCGATCGTGAGCTGCGGGATCGAATAGGGCGGGATGACCTTGGCGAGCAGCGCGACGATGGCCGCATCCGCGATCAACGAGCCGACGCGTGCGCCGGCCAGGCCGTAGGCCTTCGACAAGGTTCGCAGCACCACCAGATTGGCGAAGCGCTGCAGCGATCCGGCCAACGACTCTTCGCCGGAGAACTCGATGTAGGCCTCGTCGACCACGACCAGCGCCTTGCCGGCGAGCGCGGCCAGCAGCTCCTCGATTTCGCCGCGGGCGAGTGCATTGCCCGTGGGATTGTTGGGGCTGCAGAGGAACACGATGCGCGTGCGCGCATCGCAGGCGCGCAGCACGCCCGCGATGTCGAGCGCGAAGCCGCGCTCGCGCAGCAGCGGCACCTCGCGTACCTCGGCGCCCTGGATGCGGGCCGCGACCGCGTACATGCCGAAGGTCGGCGGGCAGAGGATGACGTTGTCGACGCCGGCGCGGCAGAAGCCGCGCACCACCAGATCGATGGATTCGTCACTTCCGCGCCCGGGCAGGAGCTGGTCGGCGCGTACGCCATAGAGCCCGGCGAGCCGTGCCGCGAGCTCGTGCGGATGCGGTTCCGGGTAGCGATTGAGGCCGGCCCGGGAGCGATCCGTCTCCGCGCGCCAGGGCAGCTCGTTGGCATGCAGGCGGTCGAAGGCCGGGTCCCAGCTGGCATGCGTATACGCCTGCAGCGCGACGATTTCCGGGCGGGCGAGGGCGAGGATGTCGCTCATGCGACCCCCCTGGCCAGGGCATCGAGCCGCACCGTCACCGCGTTGCCGTGGGCGTCCAGTCCTTCCATGCCGGCCAACGTGACCGCCGTCGGTCCGAGGCCGCGCAAACCGTCGGGGCTGAGTTCCTGCACCGTGATGCGCTTCTGATACTCGAGAAGCGACACGCCGCTGTAGGAGCGCGCATAACCGAACGTGGGCAGCACGTGGTTGGTTCCGGAGCAGTAGTCGCCCATGGATTCGGGTGACCACTCACCGATGAACACCGAACCCGCGCACTCGACCTTGCGAAGCAGCGCGCGGGGCTCGCGGGTCTGGATGATGAGGTGCTCGGGCGCGTACTCGTTCGACACCTGCAGCGCGGCGTCGAGGTCTTCGACCAGGATGCAGCGGCTGGCGGCCATGGATTGCGCCACGATGTCACGCCGCGTGAGCACGACGCTCTGCGCCTCGATTTCGCGGTTCACTTCACGCGCCAGCGCCGCGGACGTGGTGACCAGGATGACCTGCGCGATCGCGTCGTGCTCGGCCTGCGCGAGCAGGTCGGCGGCGACGAAACGCGGGTTCGCGCTGTCGTCGGCGATCACCAGCACCTCGGACGGCCCGGCGGGCAGATCGATGGCGGCTCCCGCCGGATCCCCCGCGACGATCTGCTTGGCGGCGGTGACCCAGGCACTGCCGGGACCGAAGATCTTGTCCACCTTGCGCACCGTCTCGGTGCCGAAGGCCATTGCGGCGATCGCCTGCGCACCGCCCATCTTGTAGACGGTGTCGATGCCGCACAGCTCGGCAGCGACCAGCACCGCGGCGTGCACCTGGCCCGCGCGATCCGCCGGGCTCGCGATGGCGCGCAGCGGGCAACCCGCGATGCGCGCCGGCACGGCGAGCATGATGGCCGTGGAGGGCAGCGGGGCCGAGCCCGCGGGCACGTAGAGACCCACGCTGTTGATCGGCCGCGTGATGCGTTCACAGCGCACGCCCGGCATGGTGTCCACGGACAGTGGCGCCGGGATCTGGGCTTCATGAAAGCGCGTGACGTTCGCGACGGCGCGCTCGAGCGCTGCGATCTCGCGCGCGCCCAGCGACTCGCGCGCGGCGCGAAATTCCGCGCGCGCGACGCGCAGGTCTTCGAGCGCGGGGCCACCGAATTTCTGCGTGTAGCGGCGCACGGCGGCGTCGCCCCCGGCACGCACGCCGGCGATGACTTCCGATGCCTGGCGGACCACTTCATCGCGGCTGCCGGCCGCAGGACGGCGCAGCGCCGCGCGGCGCGCATCGATACCGGCGGATTTCCAGTCGATGATGTTCATCAGACCAGCATCTTCTCCACCGGCAGCACGAGCAGCGCGCTGGCGCCCGCCTTCTTCAGGCTCTCGAGAGTTTCCCAGAACACGTTTTCGCGACACACCGCGTGGATGGCGACCTTGTCGTTGGAGCCCTCGAGCGGAATGATCGTGGGCGACTCGCTGCCGGGCAGCAGGCGGCGGATTTCGGGCAGCGCCGCACGCGGCGCGTGCAGCATGATGTACTTGCTCTCGCGCACCTGCTGTACGCCGTCGATGCGCATCAGCAGCCTGTCGACCCACTCCTGCTTGGGTTCCGGCAGCGCCACGGGCGTGCGGATCAACAACGCCTGGCTCTGCAGCACGGTCTCGACCTCGGTGAGATGGTTGGCCTGCAGCGTCGAGCCGGTCGATACCAGATCGCAGATCAGGTCGGCGCGTCCGAGCCGCGGCGCGATCTCCACGGCGCCGGACAGCGTGACGATATCGGCGACGACGCCGCGCTCTTGCAGCCAGCGCTCCAGGGTGAACGGATAGGTGGTCGCGATGCGCTTGCCGGCGAGGGAGCTCGCGCCCTGGTAGCTGAAGCCCTCGGGCACCGCCAGCGACAGGCGGCAACGACCGAAGTCGAGCGTGCGCAATTCGGTGAAGTTCGGCGTGTGGCCGCGCGAGGCGAGCTCGAGTCGCTTCTCCTCGATCACGTTGCGGCCGACGAGCCCCAGGTCGCAGACGTCTTCCTGCACGAGGTCGGGGATGTCGTCGTCGCGCACGAACAGCACGTCGAGCGGCATGTTCTCGCCGAAACCCATGAGCTGGTCACGACCGCGGGAGATCTTCAGGCCGCAGCTCTTGAGCAGATCCAGCGAAGGATCGGTGAGGCGGCCGGATTTCTGGACGGCGAGTTTGAGACGTTGATCTTTGTCGTTGGGAGGCATGGATATATCCGGAAGGCCGCGCGCGGCGCGGGAAGGTCTCAGGCGTGGCGTTGCTGCCGATTCACGGCGAGGGCGTATCCGCCGTTGCCGTCGGCGAGGTAGCGCGCCACGCGCCCGATGGTGGTGACGCTGACGCCGGTGATGCGATGGATCTCGCGGTAGGGCAGGCCCTTCTGCAGCCATTCCACCACCGCCCAACGATCGGCGATGGCCTGCAGTTCCGCGGGAGTGCACAGGTCGCGGAAGAAGGCCCGGCATTCGTCCACGGTCTTCAGCGTGAGCACGGCCGCGAACAGGCTGCGCTCCGAGAGCGCTTCCTGCCGGGCGGTGACGTTGCGATGCTGCTTCATGAACTAATGTACTAACGCGTTAATACAGTGGCGCATTAGACGCGTCCGGCAGCGGAAATGCAAGCCCGGACGCTTGCGGAGGTGTGATCCGCCCCATAGAATCCGCGCACTCATCGAGACCGGCTGAGGGATGGGCCCAAAGACGCCGGGGCAACCGCCGCCAAGCGGAAAGGTGCCAACTCCTGCGGAGCCAGCTTCCACGCGAAGCCGGGTTCCGGCAGATGAGCGAATCGAGGCGGCCTGCCGGCCGCCGCGGTGTCGTGCAACACGCACGAGCTCATCCGGAGTGCTCCTTGGGTATTGGCAGGAGCATTCGATGAGCAACGACAAACCACTTTCGCGCAGCGAGGCTGCGGCCACGACGGCCGGTGCGTCTGCGCAGGTGCGCGAAGGCGTACTCGCGGTTCCTGGCGAGCTCAAACTGCACTTCGGTGGCAGGCTCGATTCGGTATCGATCGCGTGGCGACTCGCGGGGCCAGCCACGGCGCCGGTGGTCGTGGCCCTGGGGGGCATTTCGGCGACACGTCGCGTCTGGCTGCCGGATGAACCGCGCGGCGGCTGGTGGCACGAGGTGGTCGGCCCGGGACTGGCGCTCGACACGCAGCGGTTCCGCATCCTGAGCTTCGACTATCTGGGCGCGAGCGCGGACTCCACCGGGCCGCGCGACGGCGCGAGTTTTCCCAGCGTTTCGGCCTACGACCAGGCGGAACTGCTGCTGCGGCTGATCAATCATCTGGGTATTTCCAGCCTGCGCGCCATCGCGGGCGCGTCCTATGGCGGCATGGTCGCGCTGGCGTTCGGCGAACGTTATCCCGACCGGGTGGCGCGACTCATCGTGATCAGCGCCGCGGATCGCGCGCATCCGATGGCCAGCGCCTGGCGGGTGGTGCAGCGCCGGATCGTCAAGTTCGCGATCGATTCCGGCAATCCGGGCAAGGGCCTGGAGCTGGCGCGCGCGCTCGCCATGGCTACCTACCGCAGCGCCGAGGAATTCGCGGCCCGCTTTGGCGGGGCCCCGCGGCGCAACGAGACCGAAGGATTCACGCTGCCGGTCGAGGAATATCTGTTCGCGCGCGGCGCCGAGTATGCAAGGAGCTATCGGCCCGAATCGTTCGTGTGCCTGTCGGAGTCCATCGACCTGCATCGCGTCGATGCCGCGCGCATCTTCGCGCCGGTCTCGGCGGTGGCGGTGCGCGAAGACCAACTGGTGCCGCTCGCGGACATGCGCGCCATGGTTGCGCGGCTGCCCGACGCGGAGCTGCACGAGATCTCTTCGGTGTACGGCCACGATGCCTTCCTCAAGGAGAATCGGCAGCTCGCGCCCATCTTCGAGAACATTCTTTCCTCCACGCATTGAACGAACTGCCAGGAATCCCCGGATGACCCAATTGACCCAGGACACCCGCGCCGTGCGCGCGGGCCTCGAAACCTGCGACGAAACCGGCGCGGTGGTGCCGCCGATCCACCTGTCGTCGACGTACGCCTTCAGGAAGTTCGGCGACAAGCGCAAGTACGACTACAGCCGTTCCGGAAATCCGACGCGTGACCTTCTGGCCGAGGCGTTGGCCGACCTCGAAGGCGGCGCCGGCGCCGTGGTCACCGGTTCGGGCATGGGCGCGATCACCCTGACCGGACACCTGCTGCCGGTGGGCGCGCGCGTGGTCGCGCCGCACGATTGCTATGGCGGCACGTTCCGCCTGTTCACGGCCTGGAACAAGCGGCGTGAGCTTCAGGTGGATTTCGTCGACTTCGGCAACTCCGCCGCGCTCGATGCCGCGCTGTCCAGGCCCGCGGCCCTGGTGTGGATCGAAACGCCGAGCAACCCGCTGCTGCGCATCACCGACATTGCGGACGTCTCGAAACGCGCGCATGGCATCGGCGCGCTGGTGGTCGCCGACAATACCTTCCTGTCGCCGGGCTGGCAGCGCCCGCTCGAGCTCGGCGCGGACATCGTCGTGCATTCGACCACGAAGTACATCAATGGCCACAGCGACGTGGTCGGCGGCGCGGTCATCGCGAAGACGCCGCAACTGGCCGAGCAGTTGGCCTGGTGGGGCAATTGCCTGGGTCTCACCGGCTCGGCGTTCGACAGCTTCCTCACGCTGCGCGGCCTGCGCACGCTGCACGTGCGCCTGCGCGAGCACGGCCGCAATGCGCAGGCCGTGGCCGAATTCCTGGCCAACCAGAAGCAGGTGAAGCGGGTGTACTACCCGGGGCTTGCGGGCCACCCGGGTCACGACATTGCCCGGCGACAGCAGAGCGGCTTCGGGGCCATCGTCAGCGTGGAAGTGGCCGGCGGCATCGAGGGTGCCAGGCGCTTCTCGGAAGCGCTCGAGCTGTTCTCGCTGGCGGAGTCATTGGGCGGAGTCGAGAGCCTGGTGGCGCATCCGGCCACCATGACGCACGCGGCCATGGCGCCCGAGGCGCGCGCCGCCGCGGGGCTGGTCGACGGCCTGCTGCGCCTGTCGATCGGCATCGAGTCGACCGACGATCTGCTGCGCGATCTGGCGAACGGCGTGAAGGCGCTCGGCTAGCCGGCGGTCGGCGCGCGGGCGCGGTTATTTGTCGGGCTTGTCGAGCGAGCAGGGCTCGGACTGGTTCAGGCTGCACTTGACCGGCTGCTTGCCGCCGAGGGCATCGCGTGGACCTGAGTCCGCGACCGTGTCGTCGGGCGCCTGCGTCAGCGGCGTCATGTCGTCGGGCGATAGATAGTTGATGCGCGTGCGCCGCGCCGAGGTCACAGGCACCACGATCATGGCCGTCGCGCTGGCTTCGTCGACGACCAGCAAGCGGGATTCCAGATCCGGCGTGCTGCCGAGATCGGCGTTGCTGAGGTTCGGGGCGTAGAACAGCAATCGCGGCCCCACTCGCGCCACCTTGCCGCCATCCACGACCGCGTTGCGCGTGGAGAGCATGTAGCAGATGCCCACGCGGCGCGGCGCGATGAATTCGCCCTTCTGGTAGCGTTCCTTCACTTCGCGATCGATGTAGGCGCGCATGGCGCCACGCGCGCGCTGCTCGGCGCGGTAGAAGATCACCGGCAGCAGCGTGGCGCTGCCTTCGGCATCGAAGCAACGCGGCTCGAAGGCGCCGGGCAGGTCACGCTCGATGAGGCAGTTGAAGCCGTTGCGGCTCTCGCGCACACGTCGATAACCCATCGACGTCAGTACGTAGACACCCGCGTCGGCGCGCAGGTGTTCCGGGGCCGCCTCGAGCGCGGCGGCGGTTTCCTGCGATTCCACCAGCAGGGGCGGAAAGTCTTTCTGCGCCGGCAGCGCGCCCGCGGCGAGTGGATAGGCAACCAGCATGCAAAGCAGGGGGGTACGCATGTTCAATCGGCGATCTCTCCGCAGGTGCAATTGAGGACGGCGGCGGTCATGGAGCTGGCGAGATCCGAAGCCGCCAGTACCGCAGCATTGGCGACTTCCGCCATCTTCGGCATGTGCCTGAGCATGGTCTTTTCCGCGATGCGGGCCTCGAAGGCCTCGAGCGTCACGCCCGCGAGCTTCGCATGCTCGGCAACGGCCGCGGCGACGCCCGGGGCATCCGGCGATCCGGAGGATCGCAAGGTCACGAGGCGGATGCCTCTCGGCCCCAGCTCGACGGCGAGCTGGCGCCACAAAGCTTCGATGGCTGCACAGGCCACGCCGAAGCCGCCGCTGGCGACGTAGGGTTTGCGCGCGACCTGCGCGGTGAGCGCCAGAATCACGCCGCCGCGCTCGCCCATGCGCCGCGCCGCCGCTGTGGCGGTGATGAAATGAGTTCGCATGGCGTTCTCGATCGGCGTGGCGAACGCCTCGCGCGCCATGTCGAGCAGCGGTCGGCCCTGTTCTCCGCCCACGCCGATGAGATTGAACGATATGTCGACGCCGCCGGCGGTGCGCACGATCTCGTCGAGATGCTCGTCGACCGCGGCACCGTCGAGCGCATCGAGAGCGCCGGCCGTGACGTCGGCGCCGGCAGCGGACAGCTCCCGGGCCAAGGCTTCGACCCTGGCAGCCGTACGGCCCGCCAGGAACAAGCGAGCGCCTTCGCGCGCATAGGCGCGCGCCACGGCGCTGCCCATGGCGCCCGCGGCACCATAGATCACGGCGCGTTTGCCGGTCAGCAAGCCCTCGCCCGGGGCGGTGGTCCCGGGCTTGCGGGCCGTCGCCCGGCTGGCGAGCGGAACGGCCACCGCCGCTCCGGATGCGATGAAATCCCGTCGGGTGGCCGCGTCCATGCGCGCCTCACATGCAACAGGAGACGGGAGGGGTATAGCGGCCATTGGCCGCCACCTCACCGCCCTTGCCGTACATGTTGTGAGGCCGCGCCCAGTCGGTGAGCGAAAAGTGCGGCCCGTTCTCGTTGCGCCCCCTGGGCGTGACCTCGAGCACGCGGTAGATAGCCATGAAGTCCTCGCCGCCGCGCGCGTAGTTCGAGTAGGTGTGGTAGATGGTCCCGGACTCATCTTTATAGAAGACGCTGTTGCCGGAAATGTCTTCGATGCCCGGATTGCAGTGGGCGTAGTTGTACCAGGCACGCCCGGCGGCCATGTCCTCGGGTCTGAAGGATACGCCGTAGTCGTAATTGAAATCCGAGCCGAACGAGGAATAGAAGGGGATGCGCCAGCCCATGCGCTCGCGCAATGCGGCGAGCTCGCCCATGGTGGCGCGGGCAACCGCGACCACCGCGACATCATGGTTTTCGAAGTGCGGCAACAGGCTTTCAAGACCGTCGACTCCCAACGCACAGCCCACGCATTGTAGAGGCTGGTTCGGCCCCTGCATGACGTGTTGCACGAACAATTGGCTCTTGTCCCGGAACAGGTCCGAAAGCTTCACCCGGCCCTGCGCCGAGTCGAATTCGTAGGGTTTGTCGACCTTCACCCAGGGCAGGGCGCGCCGCTTTTCGGCCAGCGCATCACGGCGGCGCGTGAATTCCTTCTCTTCGGCCAGGAGCTGCTTGCGCTCGGCGATCCATTGATCACGGGAAACGACACGGTGCATGGGGTCCTCCTTCTTCACAGGGGTTCTTTCCTGGTCGTTTGGAAGATCGCCATTTCGACATGGCGGTGCCTCGCAGCGGAGGCTTCCGCAGCGTCGCTAGTCGAGCGCGGCGAGCACGGCATCACCCATGGCGCGGGTCGAGAGCGTGTCGCGTCCCTTTTCGGCGAAGTCGGCGGTACGTGCCCCCCGATCGATGGCCTTGGACACGGCGGCCTCGACGGCGGCGGCTTCGGCTTCCAGGCCCAGCGAATGCTTCAGCAGCAGCGCCACGCTGAGGATGGTGCCGATCGGATTCGCGATGCCCTTGCCGGCGATGTCCGGAGCCGAACCGTGGATGGGCTCGTAGAGGCCGCGGCGTCCGTCGCCGATGGATGCGGACGGCAGCAGCCCCAGGGAGCTGGCGAGCATGGCGCCCTCGTCGGTGAGGATGTCGCCGAACATGTTTTCGGTCAGCAGTACGTCGTAGTCGCGAGGCCGACGGATCAGGTGCATGGCGGTGGAGTCGACCAGCGCATGCTCCAGGGCGACCTCGGGGAATTCGCTGCTGATCACGCGCCCGGCGACTTCGCGCCACAAGCGCGAGGTTTCGAGCACGTTCGACTTGTCGATCGAGACGATCTTCTTGCGGCGCGCAACGGCGAGGCGGCCGGCGACGCGCGTGATGCGCTCGATCTCGGCGGTCGAATAGCTGCAAAGATCGGTGGCGAGGGTCGCGGTGCGGGTCTTCTCGCCGAAGTAGATGCCACCGGTGAGCTCGCGCACGAACACCAGGTCGACACCGTCGAGGATTTCCGGCTTGAGCACGGAAGCATCGCGCAGCGCCGGGTGCAGCTTGATGGGACGCAAGTTGGCATAGACGCCGAGCTCCCGGCGGATGCGCAGCAGGCCTTGTTCGGGTCGTACCTTGGCCGTGGGCCCCCACTTGGGTCCGCCGATGGCGCCCAACAACACGGCGTCCGCGGCCAGGCACTCCTCCAGCGTCGACCTCGGCAGCGGATCTCCGGTGAGATCGATGGCCGCGCCGCCGAAAGGCGCGGCATTCAACACGAATTCGTGCCCGAACTTGCGCGCTACGCGTTCCAGCACGCGCACGCCTTCGGCGACGACTTCCGGGCCGATGCCGTCGCCGGCGATGACGGCAATGCGCGCCTTCATCGGTGCCGCTGCTCGTACGCGGCGATCGCGGCATCCTGCGAGAGCAGGAAGCCGAGCTCATCGACGCCGTTCAGCAGGCAGTAGCGTGCAAATCCTTCGAGCGGGAACTTCACGGCGGTGCCATCCGGCAACGCGAGCGTGGACTTCTCCACGTCGATGCTGAGTTCGGCGCCCGGGTTCGCGAGCAGCCAGGCATGCGTCTGCTCGTCGACCAGCACGGGCACCAGCCCGTTCTTCAGGCAGTTGGTGCGGAAGATGTCGGCGAACTCCGTGCTGACGACCGCGTCGATGCCGAAGTCCTGCAGCGCCCAGGCGGCGTGCTCGCGCGAGGAACCGCAGCCGACGTTGCGGCCGGCGACCAGGATGCGCGCGCCCTGCGCGTCGGGCTTGTTGAGCGCGAAATCGGGTTTCGGATTTCCCGCCCCGTCGTAGCGCCAGTCGGCGAACAGGTTCTTGCCGAAACCGGCGCGCGAGGTCGACGTGAGAAAGCGCGCGGGAATGATCTGGTCGGTGTCGATGTTGGTCGCGGGGATCACGACCGTGCGGGAACGTATGGTCTTTACGGCGGGCATGTTAGTTGGAAGTGAACTCGCGCGGATCGGTGACGCGGCCGCGGATGGCGGAGGCGGCGGCGGTCTCGGGACTGGCGAGCAGGGTGCGCGCGCCCACGCCCTGGCGGCCTTCGAAGTTGCGGTTGCTGGTGCTGATCGAATACTGGCCGGCGGGCACGAGATCGCCGTTCATGCCGAGGCACATCGAGCAGCCGCTCTCGCGCCATTCGGCGCCGGCATCGAGGAACACGCGATGGAGACCTTCGGCTTCCGCCGCGCGCTTCACCTTCTGAGAACCCGGCACCACGAGCATTTTCACGCCCTGCGCCAGCTTGTGGCCGCGCAGCACGCGCGCGGCATTGCGCAGGTCCGAGAGCCGTCCATTGGTGCAGCTGCCGACGAACACATTGTTCACCGGGACGTCCTTGATGGGCTCACCGGCCTTGAGACCCATGTAGGCGAGCGCCTTGTGGAACACGGCATCGCCCTGGGTGGGCACGCTGCCATCGACGGGCGCCACCATGCCGGGATGTGTTCCATAGGTGACCATGGGCACGAGCGTGGCAGCGTCGATGTCGACGCTCCGATCGAACCTGGCGCCGGCATCCGTCGGCAACTTCTGCCAGCGCTCGAGCGCCGCTTCCCAGTCGGCGCCCTTGGGTGCGCGCGGCGTGTTGGCGAGATAGGCGAAAGTCGTCGCGTCGGGTGCCACCATGCCCGCGCGTGCGCCGGCCTCGATGGACATGTTGCAGATGGTCATGCGCTCGTCCATCGACATGGCGGCGATGCTCGGGCCGCGATATTCGAGCACGTACCCCGTGCCGCCGGACACGCCGATATTGCCGATGATGGCGAGGATCAGGTCCTTCGCGGTCACGCCGGTGGGCAGATGATTCGCGACGTTGATGGCAAAGGTCTTCGGCCGTCGCTGCAGGAGGCATTGCGTGGCGAGCACGTGGCCCACCTCGGTGGTGCCGATGCCGAAGGCGAGGGCGCCGAACGCGCCATGGGTCGACGTGTGACTGTCGCCGCAGACGATGGTCTTGCCGGGCTGGGTGAGGCCGAGTTCCGGCCCGATGACGTGCACGATGCCGCGGCGGTCGTCCTGAAGCCCGAGCAGCTCGACGCCGAACTCCCGCGCGTTCTCCTCCAGCTGTCTGACCTGCTTCGCGGCGGAGTCGAGCGCGATAGGCACGCCGCCGAATACCTGCTCGGTGCGCGTGGGCGTCGAGTGATCCATGGTCGCGAGCGTGAGGTCGGGGCGTCGCACCTTGAGCCCGCGCTTGCGCAGTTCGGTGTAGGCCTGCGGCGTGGTCACCTCGTGCGTGAGGTGCAGGTCGATGAAAAGGACGGCGGGAGTCTCTACGGTCTCGGGGACGACGACGTGCGCGTCCCAGACCTTTTCGAACATCGTCTTTGCTTGGGTTGTCATGGCTGAGAGAGTGTGGAGGTGGCGGGGGGGGAAAAT
>DASTRL010000085.1:0-46130 GCA_035761265.1 Steroidobacteraceae bacterium | reverse complement strand
TGCGGTGGGAGCGCACGGTCTACAAGTTTTGTCAGTACCGGCGCCGCTCGGAGCATCGCTGTTTCTTGCCGGACCCTTTGTCCTTCGCTCGCCTGCGGCCTTACCCGATACCGATGATCATCGAACGCGCTCAGATCACGCGTCTGCTCGCAGCGGCATCGTCGCTACAGTCGATGGTGCGCTCGCCGATCCGTGCGGCGGTCATGCGATTGGCCGTCGTCTTGCTCTACACCGCCGGGCTGCGCCGCGGCGAGCTCACCCGGCTGACGTTGTGCGACACCGACGCATCCGCAGGCGTGCTCAGGATTCGGGATTCGAAGTTCCATAAGTCCAGATGGGTACCGCTTTCGCGCACTGCCTGCACGGAGCTGCGCAATTACCTCGCGATTCGGCGCAGCGCGAGACTCGATCAGAGCCCAGAGGCCCCGTTGCTCTGCACTTGGCACACGCGCGCCTACACGGGATCTGGCCTCCACCACGCCCTGACCAGGCTCTGCTCCCAAGCAGGTGTTCATGACAGCCACGGGCGGCACCCTCGGGTGCAGGATTTTCGGCACAGTTTTGCCGTGGCCGCACTGCTGCGCTGGTACGAGGCCGGAGCGGATGTGCAGACCAACCTGCCAAAGCTCGCGCTGTACATGGGGCACGTGTCGATCGTCTCCACGGCCTACTACCTGCGGTTCATGCCGGCGGTCGTCCAGCGCGCCGGGGAGCGCTTCGCACGATCCTATGCCGGCCTCATCGAAGCAGGTGCGCCATGAGACGCTGCACACCAACCGACCTCGGCCGCGCCCTGGTGCGCTTCTTCGAGGAGTATCTGTCCGCGCAGCGCGGCCTGAGCACGCACACGATTCGAGGATACCGGGACACCCTGGTCTTGCTCCTGCAGTTCGTCTCCCGTGACACGAAGCGCGGCGTCGAGCAGTTGCTCATCCGGGACATCAGCGCCGAACGAGTCGCGAGCTTCCTCAAGTTCCTCGAGACCGATCGCAAGAATGGGATCGCTACGCGCAACGCCAGGCTCGGCGCCATTCACGTTTTCGCCCGATTTCTCGCCAGCCATCACCCCGAGCAACTAGCGACACTTCAGCGTGTGATTGGCCTTCCGTTCAAGCGCGGCGCTCGTGACGCACCAATCGAGTACTTCGAGCGCGCCGAGATGGACTCCTTCCTGAAGAGCATCAACCGCAGGTCTGCGCTGGGGCGGCGCGACTACGCGCTCTTCGCGCTGATGTTCAACACCGGCGCGCGGGTGCAGGAAGTGCTCAACCTGCGCCGCCGCGATCTGCGTCTGGACTCACCGTTCCAAGTACGACTGACCGGCAAAGGGAACAAAGTCAGGCTGTGTCCCCTGTGGCCGGTATCGGCGAACCTGCTGCGCGATCTGATCGAGGAGACTCCGCGAACCGACGCAGACCCGGCCAACACATTGCTGTTTGCCAACGCCAAGGGCACAGCGTTGACCCGGTACGGCGTTCGCTACTTACTGCGCAAATACGCTGCCTTGGCCACGCGATTGTCGCCGACCCTTCGAGGCAAAAGTCTGCATCCTCACTCGATCAGGCACAGCACCGCCGTCGCGTTGCTCAAAGCGGGCGTCGATTTCGCGACTATCAGCCAGTGGCTAGGGCACGCAGGCCTCAACACGACGATGCGCTATGCCAGGGCCGACATCGATATGAAACGCCAAGCGTTGTCGCAGGTGTTCCCCGACGCCCTTGCACCGCCCCGTGGAGGAAGGCTTCTGATCGACGGCTCCGATATGGTCGGATGGCTCCGTCGACTATGAGAAGCAAATGGGAAGTTCTCCCGCACAACAGTGCGGGAGAACCAGGCGCGAAGCCGCGACGCCATGAGTCTTGATCCTAACCTTTGCGAAGCTATTAGTCCGGGCGAGGCTTGAACCATTTGCGCAGCACATCCGTGACCTCGCAGAGTCACTGCGCAGCAGCAAGTGAGCGCGCGATTTCGGTTGCAGAGTGGTATCAGCCGCTTACCTTATTGCGCGCGAATGGTGCAACCCTCCTGAACAGTAGGCACAGACCTGCGACGATGACGATGGACACACCCACGTCACTCAGGAAATGATGATTGGCGTCGATGCGCGCCACGGCGATGAACCAGGGAACCATCAGCAGCGCCCACCACCTGCGCGGGAATAGATAGGCGAGCGGGAGGAACAGGCCGAAGTAGAACCCGGCATGGCCGGACGGAAACGCGCTGCCGCCCACGAACCATGCATGGCTCCAGTCGCCACTCTGCAGCAACTCGAACGGCCGCAGGCGCCCGAACACATTCTTGAGCACCCCAGTCAGCGTCGTGCCCAACAGCTGCACGATGCCGACGAACAATGCGCGGCGAGCGAGGAGTCTCGTACCCGCAGGCAGCAACAGAATCAGCCCAAACGCCGTGACCGCCAAACCGACGAGGAATTTCGAGATTTCCTTGCCGGTGGCTGTGTCCAGCAACGATGTGCCCTGCATCAGCACTCCGATTCCTTCGGTTCCGGAAGCCCGCAGGTACTGGGCCAATATCTGGTCCAGGCCAGCCAGCCCGGCCAGCGCCATGGCGCCGCCGATGGCCAGATGAAAAATCATCAATTTATCGCGCTGGGTCATGGTTTGAGACCTCCCGCTCCTTTGGATGGCGGGGACGGCAGTCCGGTTTAGATCAAGGGGCGCCGGGTGAGCTATCGCTTCGTCCGCGTAAAAAAAATGTGGAGTTCTCCCGCACATCGGTGCGGGAGAACAAGGCGCCGGGCCGCGCTACTCCACATTTTAAAGAAGTCCACGTTCGGCGAAAAATGTTGAGCACGCCATTTTTTGCCGAAAGGGGACTGCTCTGATCAGGGCGCTTCGGTGATCTCGACGCCCGCGCGCGCAGCGCGTCGAGCTGCTTTGCGGGCGTCGTGAACGGCGTGCCGTCCGCGGGCCCGAAGGATTCGAGGCTGGCCAGCGCCTGCAATGGGGAAGGATCGATGTCGCCCTGCATGATCACGCACACGCTGCGTATGCGTGGGCACTTCTAAGGTCGCTGCTGGCCTCGAGCCAGAGTTCATTCTTTCGGCAATTGCCGCAAATGCCAGCTCGCGTACAGCGTCGGCAAACATCCCCACAAGCTGGCATTCAACATGAAGGCCGTCGTTACGACGCTCGCAGTCCGGGCGATTTTCCAGTCCTGCAAGTGCGACAGGATCATGAGGAGCGGCTGGCCCAGGCCATTGAGGATGGCGAGCAACCCCAGGCAAAAGAGCAGTGAATCTTTTCTCAGCGCCGCCTCGCGCTCGTCATCTTCCAGCGAAGGCTTTCCCAACGGCCCGTTCATGTGGATGCCCGGAATCATTGCGAAGACTCCGCCCCAGAAGGCCACGATGACGCCGATGAGAGCGCCAGGGTGCATGCCGTCCAGGACTGGCGGCCAGACCAGGGAAGTCACCAGCAGGGTGCACGAGAAAGCAATCGGCCAGATCGGGCTCCAGCGTAACGGCCGATGCTTGCGATCGGGATCATCGGCCATCTGGCTGGCGACGCGGGCGGGCATACCCGTCCAGCGCACCGTGTCATCCAGCATCGACAGAATGCTTCTACGGCCGGACTTCATTTGTCTTCTCCATTACGTTTGAGCGACATGGCAATGGGTTCGAAGCGCTCGAGCGAAAAGAGCATCTCGACGGCGACGCCAAAATGGCGCGAGATCTTCAATGCGAGTTCCAGACTTGGCTTGTAGTCACCGCGTTCTAGATAACCAATCGTCTGATGGTTGACCCCGACCGCTTCGGCCAATTGCCGCCGGGATATGCCGCGCTCTGCGCGAAAAAGAGATATTCGGTTGTGTAAATTCAAGAGAACGGATTCCTGAATCACAGATCATTGTGAATACACAACAGATAGTCGTGGAAGTCAACGGGCTCGTGGGTGGGGGGTCGAGCAAACCGCGGACGGCGCTCTGCATTCAAGCGCCTGGTTGCCCATCACCGGGCCGGCTGGTATAAAGGCGGCCCTTTCGGTGCCCGGAAACCGGGTGCCTGATCGTTAACTCTCTGATCCTTTTGGATTTTCCGGGAATTTTATGAGCCGAGTCTGCGAGGTCACGGGCAAAAGCGTTGCCGTCGGCAACCGCGTTTCCCACGCCAACAACAAGAAGCGTCGCCGCTTCCTGCCGAACCTGCACACGCAGCGCTTCTGGCTGGAGGGTGAGCGGCGCTGGATCAGCCTGCGCGTGTCCACGCGCGGCCTGCGCACCATCGAGAAGAACGGCATCGACTCCGTGATCGCGGACCTGCGTGCCAAGGGCAAGAAGGTTTAGGCCATGCGCGAGAAAGTGAAACTGCTGTCGTCTGCGGGCACCGGCCATTTCTACGTGGCCACCAAGAACAAGCGCCTGCATCCTGACAAGATGGAAGTGAAGAAGTACGACCCGGTCGTGCGCAAGCACGTCGCTTACAAGGAATCGAAGATCAAGTAGGCGTCGAGTCGAAAACGAGCACGATGAAAAAGGCCCGCCGGTTTCCCGGCGGGCCTTTTTCTTTTCTCACTCACACTTTCAACGATCGTCCGTTCAACGATTGTGGGTTCCGGCGGCTGTCGAAGCGTCAGCCGACTTTGACAGCAGTCGGAGCTTGGGGTGGCGGCGGGGAAGCGTTCTGCTCTGGACGAGCTCGGAACACCGGTTCTCTTGCAGGAGGGTCCCACCGCCACCCACAATCGTTCGTGCTTCATTAGATGCACAACACGCGGTGCGGGTTTCAGGGCCTTCGACGAACCGTTGGCACCGAGCGCCCAGCCGCAATCGCCACAGGCCAACACGTGCCCGAACTACCCGAAGTCGAAACCACGCGCCGCGGCATCGAACCGCACGTCATCGGCCGCCGAATCCATCGGCTGCTGATCCATGACCATCGGCTGCGTTGGCCCGTGGATCGGGCAATCAGCAATGCGGTGCGCGGCTCCGCGATTCGTCGCGCCGGACGCCGCGCGAAATACCTGCTGCTCGAGACGGACACAGGCACGATGATCCTGCACCTCGGCATGTCGGGCAGCCTGCGCGTGCTGCCGGCATCGACGCCGCGTATCGCGCACGATCACGTCGACATCGAACTCGATTCGGGACAGACGCTGCGCTTCAACGATCCGCGGCGCTTCGGCAGCCTGTTGTTCACCGTCGAGGATCCGGCACTGCACCCGCTGCTGCGGCAGCTCGCGCCCGAACCACTCGGTCCGGATTTCGACGGCGGATACGTCTGGAAGATCACGCGTCGCCGTGCGGTCGCCATCAAGCAGCTCATCATGAATGCGCGCCTGGTGGTGGGCGTCGGCAACATCTACGCGAGCGAGGCGCTGTTCCGCGCGCGCATCCGGCCGCGGCGCCGCGCGAGGACGCTCACGCGCCAGGAATGCACGCGGCTGGCGCGCGCCATCAAGGCCACGCTCACCATGGCGGTAAAGGTCGGCGGCACCACGTTGCGCGACTACGTGGGTGCCGACGGCAACCCGGGCTATTTCCGCCAGAGGCTCTATGTCTACGAGCGCGCCGGCAAACCGTGTCGGGTCTGCGGCCGGCCGATCCGGCAGTTCACGCAGGGCCAGCGCTCTACCTACTGGTGTTCGTACTGCCAGAAGTGAAGCGCACCGCTAGAATCCTCGCGTGAACACTCCTCGCACCTCGATGTGTACGGCGGCCGAGCTCACCGCCTTCCGGCGCCGGCTCGCCAGGGTGGATCCGGTGCTCGCCAACCTGATCCGCGCCGCCGGCAGATTCACGCACGTGCCGAACGCCGAGCACACGCCATTCCATGCCCTGGCGCGCGCAATCGCGCATCAGCAGCTCAACGGCACCGCCGCGGAGAGCATTTTCGGCCGGTTCGTCGGGCTGTATGCGCAGAGCGCGCCGGGCGCCGCGCTGCTGGAGGCCGGGCTGGTGCTCGAGACGCCGGATGACAAGCTGCGCGCCGTCGGGCTGTCTTTCGCGAAGATCGCCAGCATCAAGGATCTCGCGCAGAAGACACTCGACGGTACCGTTCCTCCCTATGAAATCCTGCACACCCTCGAGGACGAGCAGATCATCGAGCGGCTCACCCAGGTCCGCGGGATCGGGCGCTGGACCGTGGAGATGCTGCTGATGTTCCGGCTCGGCCGGCCCGACATCCTGCCGGTCGACGACTTCGGCGTGCGCAATGGCTTTCGGCTCGCCTACGGCCTGCGCGGCATGCCGACGACGCGCGCGCTCGCCGAATATGGCGCGCGCTGGGCGCCGTACCGCTCGGTGGCCGCGTGGTACCTGTGGCGTGCCGTGGACCTGCACAAGGCGGGCAAACTACCGGCGCCCGTGGCGAAGACGCGGATCAAGCTCGTGAAGAAGCGCAAACCCGAAGCCGCGCGTGGTGCCGGCAAGCCAAAACGGAAGACACGCACCAGGAAGGCCCGCGCGCGTCGCGCGAAGAAATAGTCAGTACACGAGTCCGACGCCCGCACCGCGCGGATCGGACGCGGCTTCCACGCGACCCGACTTGTAGTCCCAGGTCACCACCTGCTCGTTGCCCCACTTGCGCGTGCCCTCGCGCAGCGTGTGGCCGCGCGCCTCGAGCTGCTTGCGCTCCTCGGCCGTGAACGCGTCGCTTTCGAACTGCAGCACGTCCGGCGAGAACTGATGATGGAAGCGCGGCGCGCTCACGATGGCCTGCCCGCTCTTGCCGTCCATGAAATCGAGCGTGCCCAGGATCACCATGCCCGGGATGTAGCTGCCGCCGGGCGTACCGATGATCATGAGCCCGTGCGCAGCCTCGACGAACGTTGGCGTCGACGAGGACAGCGGACGCTTCTTCGGCGCGATGGCGTTGGCATCGCCGCCGATGAGCTGGAAGCCGTTCGGTACGCCGGGCTTCACCGAGAAATCGTCCATCTCGTTGTTGAGAAGGATGCCGGTGCCCGGAACCATGAGGCCCGAGCCGAAGAAGAAATTGAGCGTGATGGTCGCGGCCACCATGTTGCCCTTGGCGTCGATCACGGAAAAATGCGTGGTCGACGGGCCCGGGCCGGGCGCATCGATGCCGGGCAGGCTCGCGCTCGGCGTTGCCCGGTCCATGCGGATCGAGGCGCGCTGCCCGGCGGCATAGTAGGGATTGATGAGCCGTTCGACGGGCACATCGACGAAGTCCGGGTCGCCGAGATACACCGCGCGGTCGCGGTGCACGCGCCGCATGGCCTCGACGATCAGATGGATACGCGTGACGCGGTCCACCGCATCGAGATCGAAGCCGTCGAGGATGTTGAGCGCGTCGATGAGCGCGATGCCGCCCGAGGTGGGCGGCGAACCCGACACGATGCGCGCGCCGCGGTAGTGACCCACCACCGGTGCGCGTTCCACGATGTGATAGTTGGCCAGGTCCTCGAGCGTCCAGTTGCCGCCGAGCTGGCGCACGCCATCGACCAGCTTGCGGGCGAACGCGCCCCTGTAGAAGCCCTCGGCACCCTTGTTGGCGAAATTCTCCAGGCTCGCGGCGAGCTCGGGCTGTTTCATCACGTAGCCGAGCGGCGGGATCTCGCCATTGACGAGGTAGACGCGCGTGGCATCCGGCGTCTTCAGGAAGGCGTTCTTCTTGAATTCCATGCCACCGCGCAGCCGCGGGTACAGCGGGAAACCCTCGCGCGCGAGCTTGATCGCGGGCGCCAGGCTCACGCTGAGCGGCAACTTGCCGTACTTCTTCGCGAGGTGCGCCAGGCCCGCGGGCTCACCCGGGATTCCCGCGGCCAGCGCCGAATCGCGTGACAGGCCCGGCACCGGGTTGCCATCCTTGTCGAGATACATGTCGCGCGAGGCGGCAGCGGGCGCCATCTCGCGCAGGTCGATCATCATCTCGAGCCCGTCGCTGGCGCGTCGGATCAGGAAAAAGCCGCCGCCCCCGAGTCCCGAGCTCGATGGCTCGACGACCGACAGCGCCCCCGCCACCGCGACCGCTGCATCGAAGGCGTTGCCGCCCCTGGCGAGGATTTCCTTGCCCGCGTCGCTCGCCAGTGGATAGGCGCTGGCGATGGCCGCCTTGCCGGGACCATTCGCGGGGATCTTCGGTTCCGCGGCCTGCAGCGGCGCCACGCAAACCAGCAAAACGAACAAGCCGCGCGCGATGCGCGCCAGATTCAGCCTCATGCCATTCAACTCCGCTTCATCTTCCTGAGTTCAGCGGCCACCACCGGGTGCACGAACTCCTTGACGTCGCCGCCCAGCACCGCGATCTCGCGCACCAGGGTGGAGGAGATGAACGTGAACTGCTCCTGTGGGGTCAGGAACACGGTCTCCAGGTCGCGCATCAGGTGACGGCTCATGTTTGCGAGCTGGAATTCGAACTCGAAGTCCGACACGGCGCGCAAGCCGCGCACCACGACCTGCACACCGTGCTGGCGCGCGAAATCCACGGTCAGGCCCGAGTAGCCCATGACCTCGACACCGGGAATGTCGCCGAGCACCTGGCGCGCGAGATCGACGCGCTTCTCCAGCGGAAACATCGGCGCCTTGTTAGGGTTCGAGGCGATCGCGACGATCACGCGCTCGAACACGCTCGCCGCCCGCCGCACCAGGTCCTGGTGCCCGTTGGTGATGGGATCGAAGGTTCCCGGGTAGACGGCGCTGCGTTTCATGAGGCGAACAGATGATACCCGACCTCCCCGGCACGGCCTTCGCGAATCTGTCGCCAACCTTCCGGCAGCGTCGGCAGGGCGTCGCGGGCGCGATGTTCGATGTAGATGCGCCCGTCCGGGGCGAGCAGCCCGCCGTCGGCGAGCGCGCGCGCGGCCGCGGCCAGCAGCCCCGCGTCGTACGGCGGATCGAGCAGCACGATGTCGAACCGCGTGCCGTGGGCGGCGTGCGCCAGCCACGCGAGCGCATCGGCGCATACCACGCTCGCGGCCGCTTCGCGCCACTCGCTGGCCAGCGCCTCGATCGCGGCGGCCGCGCGGCGGTCCTGCTCGACGAAGGTGACCTGCGCTGCGCCGCGCGACAGCGCTTCGAGCCCGAGCGCGCCGCTGCCGGCGAACAGGTCCAGCACGCGCGCGCCGTCGATGCGCGGCTGCAGCCAGTTGAACAGGGTTTCCCTAACGCGATCCGGCGTCGGACGGATCTCGACGCCCGCGGGAAATCGCAGGCGCCGCCCGCGATGGCGCCCGCCGATGATGCGCAGCATTCTCTGGCTCTCGCGCGCACCACGGTTCGCGTCATTCACGCGCGCGCCATCGCGTCTTTTCCCGCTCTTTTTGACCTTCGCCAACGTCGCCTGCGGCTTGCCACCTTTTGGGGCCCAAGCGTACGCTACGTCCCCAATACGACAAGCGCGGCGCATCGTTCCAAACGACGAGGGAATGCGACCGTTCTGACTCCACAACAGATTTTCCGAGGAGCGTTATGAACAGGCTAATCGCAGCCGGAGTGATTCTCGCTGCCGCCCTGGCGGCCGGCTGCTCGAGCTCCGTGGACAACGGACCCGATGTGACGCCCACCAATCCGACGACCGGAAGTCTCCCGGGTGGCGGCGGCGGAACCCCGGCGACGACTCCGGCGACAACTGCTGCGCTGTTTCAACCCGCGCAGGGCATCTTCCCTTTTCCTAACGACCTGTACTTCGCCGGCACCACGGATGGCACCATCAATATCCAGCCGGCCAACGGCCTGATTCCCAACCAGGCGGGCCTCAACGCGCTCGATGGCTGGTCGACCACGGCGCCGATCCGCATCCGCTTCGGCGGCGCGCTCAATCCTGCCTCGTTCAGTGCCGCGACCATCCGCGTGTACCAGGTCACCGTCAGCAATACGACCAAGGCCGTTTCCGGATTCACGCGGCCGCTCACCTACGGCACGGAATTCACGGCGGGCCTCGCCGCGGATACCGGCGTGGGTCCGACCGTCCTCGAGATCCGCCCGCTGGTTCCGCTCCAGCCCTCGGCGGGACCTGCGACTCCGGCCAGCCCGTTGCCCGAAGGCACGGGTTACCTGGTGCTGCTGACCAATGGATTGCAGATGGCCAACGGCGCGGCTGCCACCGCCGACACCGACTACGCCACCATCAAGACCACGCTCGGCGCCACGATCGATCCGAGCAAGTGCGCCGCGTTGCCGAACACGCCCATGCAGGGGGCGTGCGGCTTCACCGCCTCGCATCTGCTGGTCGCGGCCAACCCGGCGTTGGGTCCGCTGGCGCTGAATCCCGCCAACGTGGTGGTGTCCTTCCACTTCACCACCGTGGCGGCGCGCGACACGCTGCGTGCGCTGGGACTCACGATCTTCAACCCGGCCGCGCCGGCGCCGGCCATTGCGGTCAATGCGCCGCCGGGAATTCCGCTCAACAACATCAACGCGGCATTGCCCGCCTATGCCAGCGCGCGCTTCGGCACGGTGACCGTGCCTTACTACTCGTACATACCCACGGCGCAGGCGCCTGGCGGCATCAGCACGGATACGGCCGTGCTCCGCACCGCGTGGCGGGCCGCGGCGGCGCCGCCGGCGCCGCTCACCGACCCCGCCGGCGAACGAAACCTCACGCGCTTCAATCCGATTCCGGAGCTGAAGGCGAACAAGGCGATTCCGCTGCTGGTGATCGTGCCGAATGCGGCCGCGCCCAATGGCGCGGGCAACAAGCCGGCGGCGGGCTGGCCGGTGGTCATCTTCGAGCACGGCATCACACGCGATCGTAGCGATGCTTTTGCGCTGGCACAGGCCTTCGCCGCCTCGGGCTGGGTGATCGCCTCGGTGGATTTGCCGCTGCACGGCATCACCAATCCCGCGAGCCCGTTGTACCAGGCGTCCAACGAGCAGACTTTCAATCTCGATCTGATCGTCAATGCCAGCGGCGCGGCCGGCCCGGACGGAGTCATCGATCCGACCGGCACGCACTTCATCAATCTCACCTATCCACTGGCGAGCCGCGACAACCTCCGGCAGGGCGTGGTCAACCTGCTGGCGCTGACACGCGCCCTGCCGGGCCTCGACCTGGACGGCGATGCCGTCGGCGACATCGATCCGGCGCGCATCGCATTCGTCGGCCAGTCGCTGGGTTCCATCGTGGGCACCACGTTCGGCGCGGTGCTGCCGACTCCGGCCATGATCCCGGCACCCACGGCGAGCCCGCTGCGCGTGCCGACCATGGTGATGTCGGTGCCCGGCGGCGGCGTGGCCGAGCTGCTGCGCGATTCGCCGACGTTCGGCCCGCGCATCAACGCGGGACTCGGGACCCAGGGCCTGATGCCCGGCACCTCGCTGTATGCGCAATATTTCCGCGACGTGCAGAACATCGTCGATGCGGGCGATCCACTGAATTTCGTGACCCAGACCGCCACGCTGCGCTCTATCTACTTCCAGCAGATGGTCGGCGGCGGCGGCACGCCCGCGGCATTGCCCGACCAGGTGATCCCGAATTCCGCCACGCAGCGGTTGATCACGGCGATCACCAACAACGGGCTCGCGGGAGGCCTGCCCTTCCCGCGCGCCACGCCCGGCAACAATGTCGCGGGTGACGGCTACGTGAATTTCGTCGTCGGCGACCACGGCTCGCTGCTGAACCCCGCGGCCAATGCCGCCGCGACCGGAGAAATGCAGGCCGAAACGGTGGTCTACACGGCGGGCAATCCGCTGGTTCCGATCCCGGCGGGCACCATCGTTCCGGGCGCGCTCACGCCGGCGCCGGTTCAGCCGTAAACTGCGCAACTTTCGAGTCATGGGGCGGTCCGGAACTCGGACCGCCCTTTTTTTTCATTCGTGAACGAACTGAATGGCTGAAGAGAAGCAATCCTTCTTCGCGCGCATGCGCGCCAAGATCAATCGGCCGGGCTCGTGGCTGTCATACGACCTCGCCAATCTCGTGCCCGGGCGCAAGATCGACGCGCAGGTGCTCGACGATCTCGAGGCACGCCTCCTCACCGCCGATGTCGGCGTCGAGGCCACCCGGGAAATCCTCGATGGCTTGCGCAAGAAGGTCGCGCGCAAGGAGCTCGACGATGCGGACAAGCTGATCGCGGCGCTCACCGACGCCATCACGGCCATCCTGCTGCCGGTGCAGAAGCCGCTGGATGTCTCCACGCCCCGGCCATTCGTGCTGCTGGTGGTCGGCGTGAACGGCTCGGGCAAGACCACCACCATCGGCAAGCTCGCGCGGCGATTCGCCGATGCGCGGCTGCAGGTGATGCTGGCTGCAGGCGACACGTTTCGCGCCGCGGCCATCGAGCAGCTCGGCATCTGGGCGCAGCGCAGCGGCGCCGACATCATCCAGCAGCAGGCCGGCGCGGATCCCGGCGCCGTGGTATTCGACGCCGTGACCGCCGCGCGCTCGCGCCGCACCGACGTGGTGATCATCGACACCGCCGGGCGATTGCACAGCCAGTCGCACCTGATGGACGAGCTGAAGAAAGTGAGGCGTGTGATCCAGCGCGTCGAACCATCCGCGCCGCACGAGGTCCTGTTGGTACTCGATGCCAACCAGGGCCAGAATGCGCTCACCCAGGCCATACAGTTCCAGCAGGCGGTCGGCGTGACCGGCCTCGTGCTCACCAAGCTCGACGGCACCGCCAAAGGCGGCATCGTCATCGCGATTGCCCGTAAGCTCGGCCTGCCCATCCGCTTCATCGGCGTCGGCGAACAGGCCGAGGATTTCGGCGAATTCGATGCGCGTGCCTTCGCCACCGCGCTGGTTTCCGGCAACTCCGCCGCGGCAGGCTAAACTGCGGCGCCATGATCACTTTCGAGAACGTCGCCAAGCGCTACCCGAACGGACGCGAAGGACTGGCCGGCGTCTCCTTCGAGATCCAGCCGGGAGAATTCGTGTTCCTGACCGGCCGCTCGGGCGCGGGCAAGAGCAGCGTGCTCAAGCTGATCGCGCTGCTGGAGCGCCCGACGCGCGGCACCGTCACCGTGAACGGCCAGAACACCGGCAAGCTCAAGGCCAGGAAGATACCCGCGTATCGGCGTGCCATCGGCGTCGTGTTCCAGGATCACAAGCTGCTGCTCGACCGGCCCATCTACGACAACGTGGCCCTGCCGCTGGTGGTGGCCGGCACGCCGTTCAAGGAAGTCGACCGGCGCGTGCGTGCGGCGCTGGACCAGGTCGGTTTGTTAGGACGCGAACGCTCCTCGCCGCTGGAGTTGTCGGTAGGTGAACAGCAGCGCGTGGGCATCGCGCGCGCCGTGATCAGCAAGCCGCAGCTGCTGATCGCCGATGAGCCCACCGGCAACCTCGACCCCGCGCTGTCGGTCGAGGTCATGCTGGTGTTCAAGCGCTTCCAGGAAGTCGGCGTCACCGTGATCATCGCCTCGCACGACCCGCACCTGGTGGAGACGTTCGGCGAGCGCGAGATCGTGCTCGACGGCGGCCGCATCGCCGCCGATACGCTGCACGCGGCGGCGGCGGCACGCATGACGGCGCAGGCGCCCAAGCTCGCAGAGCTGCCGAGCATCGACCTGCGGACATGAGCGGCGCAATTTCCTCGTACGGCACGCGGCACCTGCAGGCCTTGTTCGGCGCTGCCGGGCGGCTGACGCGCGCACCGCTGGCCACGCTGCTGACGCTGATCGTCATCGGCGTGGCGCTGTCACTGCCCGCGGGCCTGGCGCTGCTGGTCGGCAACCTGCGCGCGGCCACCGGCGATCTGGCGAGCGCGCTCGATTTCACCGTGCACTTCAAGCTGGGCACCCCCATCGAACGCGCGCGGCAGATTGCGGCGAACGCCGGCCAGCGTCCCGACGTCGCATCGGTCACCGTCGTGTCGGCCGAGCAGTCGCTGGAGGAGTTCAAGCAGGCGTCGGGCTTCGGCGATGCGCTGGCGGCGCTCGAGGACAATCCGCTGCCGCATCACCTCACCGTGCGACCCGCGCAAAGCGCCAGCGGGCCCGCGGACGTGGAGTCCCTGCGCCGGTACTTCGCGGCCTTCCCCGAGGTCGAGATCGTGCAGCTGGATCTCGACTGGGTGAGGCGGCTGCACTCGCTGCTGGACCTGCTGCGCCGCTCGCTGTGGGTCATGATCAGCGTGCTCGGATTGGGCGTGCTGGCCGTCATCGGCAACACTATCCGGCTCGAGATCCAGCAACGCCGGCCGGAAATCGAGGTCACCAAGCTGGTGGGCGGCTCGAACGCCTTCGTGCGGCGACCCTTCTTGTACACGGGCATCTTCTACGGCCTCGGAGGCGCGCTGCTGGCGGCCGCCATCGTGGCCGGAGGCATGGCGTACCTCGATCAGGCGGTCCGGGAGCTGTCGGCCCAGTACGGCGGGGGTTTCCGCATGACCGGGCTCGGCGGCCAGGGGGTGGGCATCCTGGTGGGCGTGGGAGCCGCACTGGGCTGGTTCGGCGCCCTCATTTCCACCGGCCGGCACCTGCGGCGGATAGAACCTCGAGCCTGATTCCCCCCGCTTCTAGATCAATAACTTACGGTTATGGTCCCTCATCGGAGGGATGGAACTGCGGGGGCGGTTAGCACTCTAATCCGCCGACTGCTAAAATTTCGGCCCGTCGAAAGAGCAGCAGACCGCCCAAGGAGGTTTCGTACAGATGACCGCCATTGCGCCCACTGCCAATGCTTTGATTGCTCGCCAGAACGACTTCGTGCTCGCCGGCCCGGTCGGCAGCTTCGATGCGTACATGGACAAGGTGAGCCGCATCCCCGTGCTGTCGCGCGAGGATGAGGTGCAGCTCGCCCAGCGTTTCCGCAACGAGGGCGATCTCGACGCCGCCCGGCAGCTCGTGCTCTCGCACCTGCGCTTCGTGGTGCACATCGCGCGCGGTTACTCCGGTTATGGCCTGCCCCTGGGCGACGTCGTCCAGGAGGGCAATGTCGGCCTCATGAAGGCCGTGAAACGCTTCGACCCGGACGTCGGCGTGCGCCTGGTTTCGTTCGCGGTCCACTGGATCCGTGCCGAGATCCATGAGTACGTGCTGCGCAACTGGCGCCTCGTCAAGGTCGCCACGACCAAGGCCCAGCGCAAGCTCTTCTTCAACCTGCGCAAGATGAAGAAGAACCTGGCGTGGCTGTCCGCGGATGAGACCGCTGCCGTGGCGCGCGACCTCAGGGTTTCGCCGGAAGAAGTGACGGAAATGGAAAAGCGCCTCGCGGCGCGCGACCTGTCCTTCGACCCGGTGCCGGACACGGGCAGCGAAGACGGCGACGAGACCTACTCGCCGGCCGCCTATCTACCCGCCCCGGATGCCGACCCGGCGCTGCAGATCGAGAACGCCGAGTGGGAAGACACCACGGGTGACCGCCTGGCCGCGGCCATGAAGACGCTCGACCCCCGCAGCCGCGACATTCTCGTGAGCCGCTGGACCGGCGATGCCAAGGCCACGCTGCACGACCTGGCCGACAAATACGGCGTCTCGGCGGAGCGCGTGCGCCAGATCGAGGCCAACGCCATCAAGAAACTGCGAGGCTTGATGGTCGAAGCCTGAGCGCAACCCGCCGCAGGACGATTCCAACAGCTTCAGCCCCGGCCTCGCGCCGGGGCTTTTGTTTTCATGAGTTAAGTTTTTGCAGATTGTGGTCGCGCGCGCAGGCGTGGATAAATTCCGACCCATGACTGCCGCAAACCTCGACCGCAACCCGCAGGGCGCACAGATGGCGGACGAATCCATGACTCGTACGCTGGCGGCGCAGGTCGAGGCGATCTGGCCGCAGGAAAAAGCGTTGATCAATTTCTACCGGCTGCCACGCAATGCGCGCGTACTGGACGTGGGGGCCGGCACCGGGGAATTCAGTGCGCGGGTGGCCGATGCCTGGCCGGATTTCGAAGTGCTGGGCGTGGAGCTGTTGCCGGTATTGGTGGAGCATGCGCGCCGCAAGCACGCCGCGCTCGCGCCACGATTGAGATTCGCGTCCGGCGATGCGTTCTCGCTCGACTTGCCCGATGACAGCTTCGACCTGGTGGCCAACCGGCACATGGTCCAGCTCGTGCCGGACGTCGAGAAGATCCTCGCGGAACTGGTGCGTGTCACCAGGCCGGGAGGCCACGTCCACGTGCTCGCGGAGGACTACACCATGTTGCACATGATGTCCGGTCCGCTGGACCCGGACGTGCTGTGGCGCAAGGGACCGGTGGAGTTCGCGGCGCGCACGGGCACGGACTCACGCATCGGCCGTCGCGCCTGGACGTTGATGCGCGCCGCGGGTCTCAGGGACGTGCGCGTCGATTACGTCATCGTCGACACGCAGCGCGTGCCGCGGCGGGTCTTCGCCGACATCATCACGGCGTGGCGCGACGGCTATGTCGAGGCGCTGGCCACGCCTGACTGGCCCGCGTCCGTGGTCCGGCAACACTTCGACGAAGTCATTGCATCCATACTGAATCCGGAGCACTACGCGGTCTGGTTCGTACCCATTGTTTCGGGCGTGAAACCATAGCTCCCAAAAAAAAACGGCGCGCCCCCGGGGCGCGCCGCCTGGTCTGGACGGCAGACTAGCCTCGGACAATGGGCTGAAGCTTCAGCTCCACGCGGCGGTTCTGCTGCTTGCCCTCGGGCGTGGTGTTGGGAGCGATCGGCCGGGCTTCGCCGGCACCGAAGGCGACGATGCGCTGGCCGTTCACGCCCTGCGACTGCAGGTACGTGCCCACCGAATTCGCGCGGTTCAGCGAGAGCTGCTGGTTGTACTGCTCGGAGCCGTCGCTGTCCGTATGTCCCTCCACGTCGATCGTGGTCTTGTCGAATTCCTTCAGCACCAGCGCCACCGAGTCGAGCACCTTGAAGAAGCTCGCGTTCAGGTCCGCGCTCGCGGTCTTGAACGTGACGTTGCCCGGCATGTTGAGGATGAGATCGTTGCCATTGCGCGTGACCGACACGCCCGTGCCCTGCAGCTGCGCGCGCAGCTTGGCTTCCTGGCGATCCATGTAGGCGCCGACGCCGGCACCCGTCAGGGCGCCGATACCCGCGCCGATGAGCGCGCGTTCGCGGCGCTCCTTGGAGTTGTCGCCGGTGGCGGCGCCGAGCACCGCACCCGCGAGCGCACCGATACCGGCGCCCTTGGATGCGTTGTTCACTTTTTTCTCGCCCGTGTAGGCGTCGGTGGTCTGGCAGCCCGCGGCCGTCAATGCCGCGGCGATGACTAACAACGTGCTGCGAACCAGGGTCGATGTCTTCATGCAATCCTCCTTGCGGGCAATCATGGCGGCCGAACTCTGAACGCCGCGTGAAGCCCTTTGCTGTGAGCCAGTTCTCAGTCGACGGCTTCCGCGGAAGCCGGTGGCGTGGTCGCACGCGTGTACCCGCGCGGCCGGATCGCAACCGTATTGCGAACCACCGTGCAGCACACCCCGTCCTTGCGGAAATAGCCGTATTCGAATGTCGGCGTCGAGCGACCCTCGCGCTCGAGTTCGATCCTAATCCCTGCCTCCTGTTCCCGGGTCAGAGAAAAGCGCATCTCGAGGTCGGAATTCCCGCCATGATCGAAGCTGATGGTCATGGCGCGCGTCCACACGGAGTATCCGGGAAACACCCGCGCGCACGCCAGCGCCGCGATCGGATCCGCGAGCGCGGCCTGGTAGCCGCCGAACATCACGCCGCCGGGATTTCGCGACCGCGCGTTCAACGGCAGCCGGATGCGCACGGTGCGCCAGCCATCGGCGATCTCGATCACCCGGATGCGCATGGGCAGGAATGGTGGATAGAGCTCGAGCAGGCGCGCGTCCGGGAAGATCCGGCTCCTCGCGACGAAACTCATGACTCGCTGCATCAGCGGCATGCGATCTCCTTGTTTGCTCCTATTGTTGCAGAGCTGCCGGTTGCGATGCAGGGTCGCCGGGCGTAGCGTCGGCGCCCATGCGCACCCTGCATCAATGGCTCGACGAGTACGGCGCCAGCCATCGCAATGCGACCAACGAGCTGCTGCACTGGATCTGCGTCCCGACGATCGCGCTGACCGTGGTGGGGTTCCTCTGGGCGATTCCCGTGCCCGCCGGCTTCGCGCGCGTGTCGCCGTGGCTCAACTGGGCGACGATCGGTGTGGCCTTCTGGGTCGCCTACTACTTCATGCTGTCCCGCTCGCTCGGCATCGGCGCGACGCTCTGCCTGCTCGCCATGCTGTTCATCGTGCGCTGGCTGGACACGCTCGCCTGGCCGCTGTGGCTCACCTGTCTCACGATCTTCGTGATCGCCTGGATCGGCCAGTTCGTGGGCCATTCCATCGAGGGCACCCGGCCGTCGTTCTTCAAGGACGTGCAATTCCTGCTGATCGGTCCTGTGTGGCTGGTGTCGCACATCTATCGCCGGCTCGGCCTTTCCTTCTGACGCTTCCACGTATCATGGCGCGATGCTGAATCCCCTCGATTTGTACGACCTGCGCGGGCTCCTCACCGAGGACGAGCGCGCGGTGCAGGACTCTGTGGGCCGCTTCGTCGACGAGCGCGTGCTGCCGGTCATCCAGGAATGCTTCGAAAGGCATCGCTTTCCGACGGATCTGATCCCGGAGATCGCCGAGCTCGGATTGTTGGGCTCGTCCATCCAGGGCTACGACTGCGCGGGGCTGAACGCGGTGAGCTACGGGCTCATCTGCCAGGAACTGGAGCGCGGCGACTCGGGGATCCGCAGCTTCGTCTCCGTGCAAAGCTCGCTCTGCATGTATCCGATCCATGCCTTCGGCAGCGAGGAACAGAAGCAGCGCTGGCTGCCGGACATGGCGCGCGGGCGCAAGATCGGCTGCTTCGGGCTCACCGAGCCGCATGGCGGCTCCGACCCCGCCAACATGAAGACCCGCGCCGTGAAGAAGGGCGACGACTGGGTCATCAATGGCTCGAAGATGTGGATCACGAACGGCGCGATCGCCGACCTCTGCATCTGCTGGGCGATGACGGAGGATGGCATCCGCGGCTTCATCGTCGAGAAAGGCATGAAGGGGTTCTCGGCGCCGGAGATCGAGCGCAAGTTTTCGCTGCGCGCGTCGGTGACCTCGGCGCTGTTCTTCGACAACGTGGTGGTGCCGGAAGCCAACCTTTTGCCGAACGTGAAGGGCCTCAAGGGGCCGCTGTCCTGCCTCACGCAGGCGCGCTATGGGATCACCTGGGGCGTGATCGGAGCGGCGCAGGCGTGCCTGGCGCAGCTCATCGACTACACCAAAACGCGCGAGTTGTTCGGCAGGCCGCTCGCCGCGACGCAGGCCATTCAGCTGCGACTCGCGGAGATGGCGCGCAAGATCACATGCGCTCAGCTGCTGTCGCACCAGCTCGGCCGCCTCAAGGACCAGGGCAAGATGCAGCCGCCGCAGGTGTCTCTCGCGAAGTGGAACAACTGCCGCATGGCGCTCGACATCGCGCGCGACTGCCGCGACATGCTCGGCGGCTCGGGCATCAGCGCCGAGTACGTGCCCATCCGCCACGCGCTCAATCTCGAGAGCGTGATCACCTATGAAGGCACGGAGACGATCCACCAGCTGACCATCGGCCGCGAGCTGACCGGCCTGTCCGCATTCTGAAGGCCGTCTCCCCCTTTCCTACCCGCCCGGCATTCGCGCCCAGGCGCCGATCATGCTCGGCATGATCATGGTGGCATTGGCCGCGGTCAGTGCCTGCTGCATGCGCTCGGCGAGGGTATCCACCTGAACCTCCTCCGCGCGCGCCACCCCGAGCTGTTCCATGACCGGTAACAGACTGCGGATGGTGGCGCTGGTATAGCGGGTGCATTCGAGCGCGGGCGCCGCTTCGAGCCGCGTGCGTGCAATGAGTTGCGGATCAGGCAGGCCCGCGGCGCGAAAAACCTGTGGCAGGCGCGGCCCCAGGTTGATCTGGTTGCCGGCGCGTCGAAAGGTTTCGCGGATGCGGCCCACCGCCTCGGCGACCAGGGCCACGGGCGGCACCTGCCGCGCCGATTCCATGTCCAGTTCCATGAAAACGAGTGCGCCGCCCGGTTTCAGGAACTGCCGGGCGAGCGCTGCAAGCGTCGCCGAGGGATCTTTCAGGTACATCAGCACCAGGCGTCCGACGATGGCGTCGAACTTCTCGCGCAGGTCGAGCGCCTCGATCGAGCCGGTGATGAAGCGAACCTGCTTCAGGCCTGCCTGGGCGACGCGCGCAGTTGCGGCTGCGACGGATTCTGCGGCGCGATCGACACCGAGCACCGCGCCGGAGTCGCCCACGAGCGAGCCCACCAGCAGGGCGACGTCGCCGGCACCACTGCCCAATTCCAGCACGCGCATTCCAGATCCGATGCCGGCGCGCACCATGAGCTCGAGTGTGGCCTCGCCCCAGAACTGGCTTTGCAGGGCGAGGCGCTGCAGTTCGCCGGGTGCGTGCCCCAGGGCATAGGCAGCGTCGCCGACATTTCCCGGCCGAGTGTTCATACGCGCTCCTGCACGACATCGTGCGCGCACACGCTGATTCATGCAAGACGAGCAGGCCTGCAACGCACGCTCGCCGGTCAGGTGTGCTCGACCGCGGCCGCAACCCTCGACCCAACGTTAGACGGGCCGCTCTAACTAGACGGCGTGAAGTACGGCGTGCGCGTTTCCTGGAACACGGGCAACGACTCGCAGCGCGCCGCCAGCGTGGCCAGCGACTGGAACATGACCTGGTCCTCGGCCACGCGCAACGTGTCGCTCAGGAACGTGAACACGCACACGGCGGTGATGTCCGCCTGTGTCATGCGCTTGCCGACCAGCCACTGCGACACACCGCGCTCGCCGAGGTGCCGGTCGATGGCGGCGAGCGCGCCGCTCATCTGCGTTCGGCAGCGCTTCAGCCAGGGTTCGTGGCGCTTTTCCTCCGGCCGGAACGCGCGCTCGTAGACCTGCAGCACGCCCTTCTCCGCGGCGCCCGTGGCCATCGCCATCAGATTCAGCGCCAGCCGGCGATCGCGCCCGGAAGGCGGCAGCAACGCACGCTGCGGGCCGGCGCGCTCGTCGAGGTAATCGAGGATCGCGGCCGATTCCATGAGCTTCTCGCCGTCTTCCGTGACCAGCGTGGGCACGCGCCCGAGCGGGTTGTATTCGCGGATGCGGTCGAAGTCCCTGCCGATCGACCAGTTGGCGTGTTCGAAGGGGATCTCCAGCAGCTTCATCGTGATGGCGACGCGGCGCACGAACGGCGAATCGAACATTCCGATCAACAGCATCCGCGCGATTCCCCGAAGTAGTTAGCCTGGCACGTGACGCAGATAGTAGATGATGGCCACCGTGATCAGCACGTCGATCACGATGAACCAGAAGAAGAACTTGCGGCGCGAGGCGCGCTGCTGCGTCTCGATCTGCACCCGCAGCATCGGGTCCTGGTCGATGTGCCAGTCGATCCACTGTTTGGCCCGGGTCAGGCTGATGCCCTCGGATTCGCGCAGCACCTTGATGGCCTCGACCAGCCGGCCTTCGGTGAGCAGGGTCGCCGGCTCAGGCGGCAGCGGTTTGAACAGCGGGTCGATCTTCATCGCGGCCGCACCGGTGCGCAACCCGACTGCGCGGATTGCGACGTTTGCCATGGTGGGAGGTGTTTCATGACTGGACAGTCCCATCTCGCGGAGCCCCAACTCAATGCGACGCCACTGATCGACGTGCTGCTGGTGCTCCTCGTCATGTTGATATTCACGTTGCCGATCGCAACGCATTCCGTGCGGCTGAATTTGCCACAGGGCCGGCCGGGCACGCCACCACCCACGGTGCAGCTCGAAATCCTGTATCGCGGTGAGATCTACTGGAACGGCCAGTACATCGCCTCTATCGAGGAGCTGACACCCAGACTGGTGCAGCTGGCGAATCTGGCCGACCCGCCGCTCGTGCGGGTCATGCCGGAGAAGCGGGCGCCGTATGAACGCGTCGTCCAGGTGCTGGCCGCGGCGCAGCGCTCGCACGTCGAGAAGCTCACGATACAGCCGGTCGCCGATCTCTAGCCGTCACGAACCGCACGCCACGCACAGCGTCCCCTCGGCGATCCAGCACAGCGCCAGCACGCCGAGCGCAAACCACTGCCAGAAGGCCTGCATCGGCGGTTCGTTGTCGTCGGGCTCGCGCATGGCATCGGCGATCACGTTCACAACGGCAACCAGTGCGTGGTGGCGGTCTCGCGGCGATGCAGATAGACCAAGCGTGCGCGCGACAGTCGCGACGCGAAGTCATTGCTGCGCGTGCCGACGCGCTCCAGGAAGCGGCGCCAGCGTTCACCTGGCTGCACGCCGAAGGGTGCCCCCGCATATGTCTTGTCCAGCCCGTGACTGTCCATCATGACGCTCGCTCCATTGGTGTGTCTGGCAGCCATTTCGCGCCGGCGGGACGGCCGGGCGATGGCGGCTTGGTGGCGCAGCGCAGGTGGAAAGTGACCAAATGTGGCCACCACGGACGGCGACCCCGGGCTCGCTTAAACTTCCGGCCCAGGAAGCCGCCGCATGAAAAAGACCATTGCCATCGTCGAAGACGAGCGGGCCATCCGCGACAACTACGCCGCCGCCTTTGCCCGCGAGGGCTATGCGGTGCGCAGTTATCCGAACCGCCGCGAGGCCATGTCCGCGTTCGCCGCGCGGCTTCCCGACCTCGCCGTCATCGACATCTCGCTCGAGGACGAGCCGGAGGGCGGCTTCGAGCTGTGCCGCGAGCTTCGCGGCATGTCCGCCGAGCTGCCGATCATCTTTCTCACCGCGCGCGACAGCGAGCTCGACGCGGTGTCGGGCCTGAGGCTCGGCGCGGACGATTTCCTGACCAAGGACCTGTCGCTCGCGCACCTGATCGCGCGCGTCAACGCGCTGTTCCGCCGCGTCGATGCGCTGCGCCGCCCCACCGAGGAAAAGCAGGTGATCCGCCGCGGCGCACTCTCGCTCGACGGCGAACGCATGTCGGTGACCTGGAACGGCCAGGTCGTGCTGCTGTCGCTCACCGAGTTCTGGATCGTGTACGCATTGACCAAGCATCCGGGCCACGTCAAGAACCGCCAGCAGCTCATGGACGCGGCCAACGTGGTGCTCGACGACAACACCATCACCTCGCACATCAAGCGCATCCGCCGGAAATTCCAGGTGGTCGACCCCGGCTTCGACGCCGTGCACACCGTCTACGGCATGGGATACCGCTGGGTCGAGTGATCGGCCGTGGCCCTGAACCGCTTCCTGGAAAAACTCAAGACCGGGCCGATCTCCGGTTTTCGCCTGCGCACCAAGCTGCTGTTGCTGGCGATGACCACGCTGGCGCTGCCGTGGGCCGGTTGCCAGTACGCGCGCGAGATGGAAACCGTGCTGCGCGAGAGCGAACAGCAATCGCTCCTCGCCGTCACCACGACCATCGCCGGTTCGTTGAAAGGCCGGCAGGAAATGCTGTTTCGCGCCGACTCCCTGCCCGGCTCCGAGGGCGCGAGCCCGCGCGACATCACGCCCGTCGTGCTGTCGGGAGTGCCGCTGCTCGACGGACGCGCGGACGAATGGGACAGCAACGCCCGCAACCTGGTGCGCGCCGCAGGGCCGGGCGGCGACAGCCTGCGACTGCTCGCGGCCACGCACGAGCGCTGGCTGTACCTGGCGCTGCTGGTGCGCGACGACCGCTGGGTATTCGACGCCTCGGACCTCACGCCGCTCGATTCGGCCACGATCGGCGACCGCGTATGGCTGGCCTTCGACGACAAGCGCGGTGGGCAGCAGCGGCTGTTCTTCGCCAGCACCGGTCCCGGCAACGTGCACGCGCGCCGTATCGAAACGCAGGAATACGGCCGCGAAGAAGCCATCGAAGAGCCGCGCATCCAGGCCGCGTGGCAGCGCTCGCGGGATGGCTGGGTGCTGGAAATGGGCGTGCCGCTGTCCATGGTCGGGCAGCATCTGGGCGTGCTCATCGATGACCGCGATCGTCGCGGCGCCGCGCGCGCCAGCTATGGCACGCTCGAAGCCTCGGACCTGCGCGCCAACGGCCGGCTGATCGCCGCATCGCCCGATCTGAACGAGCACCTGCGCCAGTTCTCGCAGCCCGGCGTCGAGCTGACGGTCAGCTCTGCAAGCGGCGCGGTATTGACCCGGCTCGACGCGCCGGCACTTCCCGGTGATTACACGCGCATGCGTGGATTCCTGCCGCGCATGTACCGGCTGTTCCTCGATGGCGGCGCCGTGCCGCGCAGCGTGTCCCAGGCGGATCGCGCGCGTGCCGCGCAGGACCTCACCGAGCGCGCGGTGCGCGGCGCGCCGGCCACCTCGCTGTTCGCGGGACGCTACGAGAACAGTGTCATCGTCGCCGCGGCTGCGCCGATCTTTTCGGCGGACGGCAGGCGGGTGATCGGCGTCATCCAGCTGGCGCAGACCGCCGACCGCTGGCTCACGCTGCGCGACCGGGCGTTGACACGCCTGCTGAACCTCACGCTTTTCGTGACACTGTTTGCCGTCGGCGCCGCCTTCTGGTTCGCCGGCCGTATGACCCTGCGCATCTCGCGGCTCGGGGCGGCGAGTGAAAACGCCCTCACCCGCGAGGGCAGCCTGGCGCACGAGCTGCCCGAGGCCGACGCGGGCGATGAGCTCGGTGACCTGTCGCGCAGCTTCTCCTCGCTGCTCGGACGGCTGAACGAGTACACCGGCTACCTGCGAACGCTGGCCGGCAAGCTGGCGCACGAGATCCGCACGCCGCTCACCATCATCCGCTCCTCGCTCGAGAACCTGGAATCCGAAGTCCGCGCCTCGGACGAGGCGAAGGTCTATATCGCCCGAGCCCGGGAAGGCAGCGAGCGGCTGGGGGCGATCCTCACGGCCATGGGCGCGGCCACCAAGGTCGAGGAGGCCATCGCCCACAGCGAACGACAACGCTTCGACCTCGCCGGCTTGGTGCGCACCACCGTGGAAGCATATCGATCGGCATTTCCGGCGCGGCGATTCGACTGCGCGGTGCCAGGGGTCCCCGTCGAAATCTTGGGTGCGCCGGAGCTGATCGTGCAGATGCTCGACAAGCTCGTGGACAATGCCGTCGATTTCAGCGAAGAAGGCGCCACGATCTCTGTTGCCCTGCGTGCCGAGCAGGATTTCGTCGAGCTTTCGGTGGCGAATCCGGGACCGCCGCTGCCGCCGGAGGCTGCCACTCGCCTGTTCGAGTCCCTCTGGCAGTCCCGAGCCGAGGCCGACCGGCGACCGCACTTCGGGCTGGGGCTGTACATCGTGCGGCTGATCGCCGAATTCCACGGGGGATCCGCCCACGCCGCCAATCTCCCCGGCGACTCCGGCGCGATCTTTTCGGTGCGTCTGACACGATGAGGCCGAATCGCGATGGCGGTCACATCCAGCCTACGTGGGCCCGGCCGATACACTGAACGAAGGACGCCCGATGTCGCGCCACAGAGACATACCGTCCTGATGCGATCGGCGTATGATCCAGCCAACGCAACCGGCAGAATGCCGCTAAGTGGCTGAATCAAAGGTGCGAACGTGGGTCTGCCAGGATTGTGCTACGACAGCTTCCCGCAGTGCATCAGCGAGTGATGCGTGGAGAACACAACGGTTTCAGTGATATAGAAAACTCAGGATTTGCTCACGGGCACGGGTCCAATCGGTAGCTGCTTGATTCCGGCTACTGGTGGGAGCGAGTAAAAGCGTGGATCGACACGCGGGCTTACATGTTTAGCCGGAGGCCGAAAGGCCGCCAACGCTCCAGCCGCAAGACGTTTTCAGTCCGTGTAGTCGACTTGCTCGGCTGACAGCGATTACCTAAGTCGACGACGACCCAACTAACAAGCCCTGCGCAAGCAGGGCTTTTTTTTCGCGGCGGGCGGCGGCAGATATCCGCGCGAATGCATGCTGCGCCGGCGCGCGCGTGGAACAGCGCACGTTTTCACGAGTATTGCCACCCGGCGCCCGCCAGCCTAGCTACCATGCGCGGCGATGCGTATCACGCTTCTGCTCGCCACCTTGCTCGCCACCTGCACGTTCGCCGGCTGTTCGCGCGAGGTCACGCGCCAGCAAGTCGCGGAATTCATCGACAAGGCCGACGATGCGGCGCGCAAGCGCTTCGCGCCCGAGATCTGCGCGCTGCGCGGCAAGGACTTCGTGCTGCGCTCGACCTTCCACGCACAGGACGCCCGCGAGCCCGCCGAACTCGAAATGACGCGCAAGCTCTTCTGCCGGCAGGCCGGGGATTTCGCGCGCCTGCGACAGTACCGCCTGGAGCGCAAGACCATGGACATCGACGTCGCCACCGACCGCAAGTCCGCGACCGTGACCGCGGAGTACGTCGAGACCATGCCCTTCTACGAGCCTTACAGCCAGCCGGCGACGCCGGATGACTTCCGGCAATTCCAGGTGGTTAGATCCACCGACGTCTCGGTGGTCGGCATCGAGGACGGCGAGCTGGTATTCCTCAGCACCACGAGCGACGCGCACCAGTCGCTGATCAACAAGAACGAAGTGGACATTCCGTATGAGTGAGACGCCGTGAAATCGCTTGCCGGTCCCGCCATGCTGCTGGTCATCGCCGGCGGCATCTTCATCTACAAGGCCGCCTCCAGGGACGAGGCGCCGTCGCGCGCCTTCACCGAGCTCGAGCTCGCGGCCGACGATCCCGACCACACGGGCACCTGCTACTCGCTGAGCACCGTGCTCATCGCCAACGGCGTGTTCGGCAACGTCACGCGCACCTGGTCGATGCCCGACGCGCACAACGAGAACCGCTGGACGCTGCGCGTCGAGAACGTGCGCCAGGCCCCCAACGGCCCGGTGCGCGAATTCCAGGATTTCACCTTCGAGAAAGTCGGCGAGCAGGCGCATCTGGTTTCCGTGGACGCCTCCGCCGGATATCCGACAGCGGTCGCCGAGAACATCGACCGGCTGCTGGCCGCGCCGCACGCGCGCCGCTCCACGCCCGTGGATCGTTGCCGCAAGGACGGCGGCGGCGGCTATCAATTCACGCCGATGAAGCAATAGCCGGCCGCGCGCCGGATGTGGCATGGTGCTGCCCATGCCAACGAACCCAGTCGCGCGGCGATGGACCGCGTTCATGACGCTCCTGTTCTGCCCGGCACTCGCCGCCGCGCAGCAAGTGATCCCGCTCTGGGAAAACGGCGCGCCCGGCTTCGAAGCACGGCGCAACGAGCCCGAACAGCACGCGGACTGGTGGTACAAGAACATCCACAATCCTTCGCTCACCGTGTTCCTGCCGCCCGCGGGCAAGGCCAACGGCACGGCCGTGGTGGTCGCCGCCGGCGGCGGCCATCGCGAGCTCGTGTTCAATGCCGAAGGCGTCGAGCCCGCGCAGTACCTGGCATCGCTCGGCGTCACCGCATTCGCGCTGAAATACCGGCTGTTCCGTGAGCCCGGATCGAGATACACGCTCGAGAACACCGCCCAGGACATCCGCCGCGCCATGCGCACCGTGCGTGCCCGGGCGGGACAATGGGGCGTGGATCCGCGGCGCATCGGCGTCATGGGCTGGTCGGCGGGCGGCGAGGTCGCCGCACTGGTCGCCTATCCACCGGTCGACGGCGACGCGAAGTCCGGCGATGCCATCGAACGGGTGAGCGCACGGCCGGATTTCGAAATCCTGGTATATCCCGGGCCGCTCGGTATCCCGGAGCAGATACCCGCCGATGCGCCGCCGCTGTTCCTGGTGGGCGCCGCCGATGACGAATACGTGGCGGACGTGATGTTCGATCTCACGCGCAAGTACCACGCCGCGGGCGCGCCGCTCGAGGTCCACATCTACGCCCAGGGCAAGCACGCCTTCAACATGGGGCAGCGCTCGCAGTACCTGGGAATCCGCCATTGGCCGCAGCGCCTGGCCGACTGGCTGGAAGATCGCGGTTACCTGCGCAGCGCACGCTGATGGGTTTCGGCCGCACGCCCGCCTCTCTCGGCATACTCATCGCATTCGTGCTGATGAGCACCATCGGGCTGAAAGTGGCGCCGGGCATCATCGAGCGCAACCTGCTGCGGCCCTGGCGCGTCGTGCGCGAGCGCAACTATTCCACGCTCATCACCTGCGGCTTCGTGCACGCGGATTTCGCGCACCTGTTCTTCAACGGGCTCACGCTGTTTTTCTTCGGCCCGCCGCTGGAGCGCATCATCGGGACCACGCGCTTCCTGGCGCTGTATTTCATCGGGCTCGTGATCAGCAGCCTCGGCACCGTCATCAAGCAGCGCAACAACCCGGACTACGCGTCGCTCGGCGCATCCGGCGCCATCCTCGCGGTGCTGTTTGCCTACATCGTGTATCGGCCGCTCGACAAGATCTACCTGTACTTCGCGATCGGCATTCCCGCCGTGTTGTTCGCCTTCGGGTACCTGGCCTATACCTGGTGGGCTTCGAAAAATGCACGCGGCCGGATCAACCACGACGCGCATCTCGATGGCGCGCTCACCGGTCTCGTCTTCGTGGGGCTCACCGACTTCGACGCGTGGCGGCACGCCTTCGGCGTCGTGGGCAACGCGCTGAGCTGAAAAGCTAGAACCAGGAGTAGTTGAAGGACACCGAGATGCGCTCGGCGGGAGTGGGATTCGGCGCCACCTCGTGTCGCAGCCAGCTCTCGAACAGCACCAGGTTGCCCTGCTCGGCGGGGATCGTGACCCAGGCCAGGTTCTCGCGCCGCGCCCGCGCCTTGCGCGGCGGCGCGGCCATGAACCGGTCGAGGCGCGGATCCTCGAACTTCAGGCCCGAGCAACCGCGCGGCGTGCGCACGTAGTAGGTGCCGCTGATGCTGGCGAGCGGATGCAGGTGCAGGCCGTGCACCACGTGCCGGGCCATGACGTTGACCCAACAATCGGTCATGGCCAGCTTGCGCCCGGCCAGGTCGAAGTCGAGCGCGGCGGCGAATTCGCGCACGTGCGCATCGATGCGCCTTTCGAGCTGCGCGAACGTCGGTGACATCCGATGCAGCCGCGACACGGAGCTGTACGAGGTGTAGCCGCCAGGATAGTTAGCTCGCGACCAGCTGCGGCCCGCCCGGTCATCGAGCGCAAGCTGGCGGCATTCGCGCAGCAGCCGGGAATTCAGGCTGCTGGAGGATTGCGACCCGAGACGGGCGGTATAGACGCGCGTCGGAAACAGGGACCGTAAAGCCATGGCCACCAGCATAGGGCATACTTCGCGTCCCTTTCATCAAGGACGCGGACCCATGAAGAAGATGCTCGCGACGTTGGGCGCACTGGCGCTCGCCGCCACTGCACAGGCGCAGACCCACAAGCTCACCAAGGTGTGGGAGAGCGATGCGGCGCTGAAGACTCCCGAGTCGGTCCGGCTCGATGCCAGGCGGCAGGTGCTCTACGTGTCGAACATCGACGGTGAACCCTGGACCGCGGACGGCAAGGGATCCATCGCCAAGCTCGGACTCGATGGCAAGGTGATCGCGGCGGAATGGGTCACGGGCCTCGACTGTCCCAAGGGCCTTGCCCTCTCCGACGACGGCAAGTGGCTGTACGCCGCCGATGCGGGCGGCATCGTGGTCATCGACGTGGCCGCGGGCAAGATCAGCAACAAGATCGCCATCCCCGAGGGTCAGCAGCTCAACGATCTCGTCAACGACAAGGGCACGCTGTATGTGTCCGACTCCAAGGGCAGAAAGGTCTACCAGGTGAAGAACGGCAAGGCCCGCGTCTACCTGGATGACAAGGTGCTGAAGGGCCCGAATGGCCTGTTCGTGCACCACGGCGCGCTGTACGTGCTCGACCATGATTCGCTGTCGCGGGTCGAGCAGGACAAATCACTGAAGCTCATCGCCGACGGCATGCCGGGCGGCGTCGATGGCCTGGAAAATGTCAGGGGCGACGACTTCCTCGTGTCCGTGTGGAGCGGCGCACTCTGGTACGTGGCCGCCGACGGGTCGAAGGAACTGCTGTTCGACGGCAAGGCCGAGAAGACCAGCACGGCCGACACGGGCTGGAACCCGGCCACGAACACGGTCTACGTGCCGACCTTCTTCAAGAATACGGTCATCGCCTTCAAGGTCGAGTAGCGGCAAGCGGTGCCCCTTGCCACTGTGATGCGGTCCACAGTCCTTCGCCGCGCGGCACCTGCCGCCGGGCCGCAACCTCAGTAATCCCGGCGCCTGCCGACATCTGTTACAGGAGTCGAGTGCCCTGAGGTCGCGCCGCAAAGCGCAAAACCAACGTGAATCCGGAGTTCAGGAAACAGCTGGCGCGGGCCTTCGGGCTCGGGTCCGAGGCCGACGTGGAGAGGCTGATCGCGAAGTTGCGCGCCGGCGACGACGTCGACGTCCGGACACTGCGCCGCGGCTGCCTCGCGCTGGTGGATCATGCGCGCGAGGCACGCGATGCACACGCCGAGAGCGACCAGCGCCTGAAGATCGCGCTCGAAGCGTCGAATCTCGGGCTGTGGGAATGGGACATCGGCAGCGGCCAGGTGTACGTCGACCGCACGTTCAGCCGCTTCATCGGCGGCGAACACGAAGAGGTCTGGAAGTTCTCCGATCTCGAGCAGCTGGTCTGCGAGGAAGACCGCCAACCATTCGGCGCGGCGGTGCGCGCCGCGCTGCGTGGCGACTCGACGTTGTTCCAGGTGAGCTACCGCGTGCGGCATGCGGACGGCCGCTGGGTATGGCTCGACACCTACGGCAGCGTCACGTCGCGGGCCCCCAATGGCCGCGCCACGCGCATGACCGGCACCCACGCCAACATCACCGACCGCAAGCAGATCGAGCGCGCGCTGTCGAACACGCTGCGCGTCATGCACGCACTGCTCGAGACGCTGCCGCTGCCGGTGGTGATCCGTGATGCCGAGCGTCGCGTGACGCTCGTCAATGCTGCGTGGGAAACGATGGTCGGTGCTTCGCGCCAGGAAATCATCGGCAGGACGCTGGACTCCATGCCGCACGCACCGACGCCACGTGGACATCGTGAATCCGACGAAGAGTTGATCCGGGACCGGCGGCCGCAACGATATGAAACCGCGATCCTCGGCAGGAACGGCACCACCTACGATGTCATCGTCGCCAAGACACCGCTGCTATCCGAGGATGGTTCGCTCACGGGCATCGCCTCGGTGATCACCGACATCTCCGAGCAGAAGCGCACCGCCGCGGTGTTGGAGCGCGCGCGGCTGTCGGCCGAGGCCGCCGTGCAGGCCAAGTCGCGCTTTCTCGCCAACATGAGCCATGAGCTGCGCACGCCGCTCAACGGCGTGGTCGGCATGGCGTCGCTGCTGGAGAACACGGCGCTCGACGCCAAACAGCGCCGCTTCGTGCGCACGCTGCGCTCCTCGGCCGAGGCCCTGATCACGCTCATCAACGACGTGCTCGACCTGTCCAAGGCGGAGGCCGGCAAACTCGAGCTGTTCAACGCCCCGTTCGAGCTGCGGCGTGAAGTCGAGCAGGTGGTCGGACTCTTCAGCGGTCGCGCCTACGACAAGGGGATCGAGATCGCCGCGCACATCGGCCGCGACGTGCCGGCGACGGTGCACGGCGATGCGATCCGGCTGCGCCAGGTGCTCGCCAATCTGGTCAACAACGCGGTGAAATTCACCGACAGCGGTGCGGTGTTGGTGGCCGTCACCGTGGCGGCCGGACCCGGCGATGCGCCGATGCTGGAATTCTCGGTGACCGATACCGGCCTCGGCATCGCGCCGGAAGTGCAGGAGCGCATCTTCGAAGCCTTCGAGCAGGCGGACGGCAGCGTGACGCGCAAGTTCGGCGGCACCGGCCTGGGCCTCGCCATCAGCCGGCAGCTGGTCGAGCTCATGCATGGCCGCATCTCGCTCAGCAGCGAGCCCGGACGCGGCAGCCGTTTCTCGTTCGAAATCCCCGCCGGTGTGCCGCGCGTCCAATCCGCCGCGCCGGCGCCGGCGCAGGACGTCGGCACGCTGGTGATCGGCATGCACCCGGTGATTCGCGGCGCCGTCTGCGACACCGCTTCGGCCGAAAGCGCCCACATCATCAGCGTGGATTCGCCGCTCAGCGCCATCGAGGCAATGCAGGATTTCGGTCCCCAGGTGACCCGCATCCGCGTGATCCTCGATTCCAATGCGGCCGCGAAAATCGAACCGGCCGTGGCCGGACTGCGCGCCGCCGCCGGCCCGCGCCAGCTCGAGGTCATTGCCCTCATGCCACCGGACGCCGATGGCACGCCACCGCCGGGAGTGGCGCGCAACCTGATCAAACCTTTTTGCACTCTCGACCTCGGCTCGACCAGCCAGCCACCGGACCCGGCCCAGAGCATGGCCGTGCGTGCTCTGCCCATGAGCGGTTCGCGCGGACGCGCGCTCGTGGTCGAGGACAATGCGGTGAACCAGGAAATGGCGCGCGCCATGCTCGACATGATGGGCTTCGAGGTGATCACGGCCCAGAACGGCCATGAAGGCGTACTCGCCGCGGCCGCACACCCCGATCTCGCGCTCATCCTCATGGACTGCCAGATGCCGGTGATGGACGGTTTGGCGGCGGCGCGCGCAATTCGCGCCGCGGAACCGCCGGGCCGGCGCGTGCCCATCGTGGCGCTCACCGGCAACGCCATGCCGGGCGACCGCGAGGCCTGCGTGGCCGCCGGCATGGACGACTACCTGGCCAAGCCCTTCTCGCTGAGCGCGCTGCGCACCACGCTCGATCGCTGGGCCGCGGCGGGCGCCACGGCGGCCGCGGCGGCCAGGGCGCGGTCCATCTAACTACATCAGGCGCGCAGCGCGGCGGTCACTGCAGCCGGTTCATCTGCCCGGCGTGCGCCGCGATGATGGCGATGGTCGACTGGTCCGAATCGAAGACGCCGTACAGGCCCTGCGGCTCCTGCGGAGGATCTCCCACGAAGGCGTCGCCCGCCCGCCACATGAAATCCGCGTTGTGCGTGCGGCCGGCGCCGTTCCACGCCCAGAAATTCGAGCCGGCGATGGCATCGCCCGCGGCCGCGCGCCGCGCCAGCAGGCCGTAGATGCCGGTGTAGAACCGGTCGCGGTACAGGGTCGTCGCCGACGGGCTGTACGAGCCGCCGTCGCGATTGATGCCGAACTCCTCGAGCACGATGGGCTTGCCCATGCGGTTGGCGGCGTCGATGTGCCAGTTCAGGTAGTCCTGCATCTTCTTCCAGGCGGGATCGTATGTCGCCGCGGCGTTCTTCGGGTCGTACCAGCTCCAGTTCGGCGCCCACATGTGGAAGGTGAGGTAGTCGATGTTCTTCGAGGCATGGGATCTTTCGAACAATTCCCTGGAACCCGCCGTCCCCATCCACCCTTCGTTGCCGGTGCTCACCAGTTGCCGCGGCGCGAGCTGCCGGATGAAACCCGCGGTGGCGTCCAGCCACTGCACGAACACGTCGAAGTAAGGCTGAGAATGGGCATCGCTGCCCGGGCGCGGCTCATTGGCGAGCTGCCAGGACATGATGGTCGGATCGTCGCCGTACATCCGCCCGTTCACCGAGTTGCGGCGCGTGACCAGTTTCCGCACCGCGTAGCGGAAGGCTTCATTCGCCTTCGGCTCGCGGTAGAAGGCCGCGGAATTGTCCATGAAGCCGTTCCAGTCGCCGGTGACGTCCGGGTCCAGGACCGGCTTGCCATTGAACCACGCCATGTATTGCGACATGCCGCCGGACCATTGCCAGAAATTGTTCAGGTACAGCACGGCCTTCATGTCGCGCCTGGCCATCTGGTCGAGCAGGTAATCGAGTCCCTGCCACAGCGTCTCGTCGAGCTGCCGCGGCTTCTGCATGACGGCGGGCGTGACCGCGCGCTTGAGCGCGCTCGCCTCTGAGATCGCCAGCACGCGCAGGTTGAGCACGCCCTGCGCGGCGAGTTGGTCCAGTTCCCTGGCGAGCCGCGCACGGTCGCCGGTCTGGCCCGGTGAACCCAGGTACATGCCATACCAGAGATTGGCGCCCGCGTAGTGATAGGGCTTGCCGTCGAGCACGAACTGCCGGCCCTTGACGCGCACAAAACCTGACTGGGCCTGCGCCGCGACGACCGTGTCCGCTTTCTTGCCGGCGTCCGCCGCGGCGGACGGCAACGACAATGAGAGGAGCAGACAACCCAGCGTCAGAATCGACGTGTCGCGGCTTTTCATGGGGCGCAGAGTCTAACCCGGTGCCGGCGCCGACGCGATTGCGTCGCGCGTGCAGAGGTCTATGCTCGCCGCATGAATCGCGCGCTCATCGTGATCGGAGTGCTCTTGGTGGCGGCGGGGCTGTTCTGGAAGCAGCTCGCGCGGCTGCCGCTCTTGCGCCTGCCCGGCGACATCGTCGTCGACCGGCCGGGGCTCAGGTTCTTCTTCCCCATCACCACGATGATCGTGGTCAGCCTGTTGGTGTCGCTGCTGCTGTGGCTGTTCCGCCGCTGAGTAGTTTGGTCCCCGAAAGCCGACCAGGACGTTCCGAGCAACTCGGTGGCGGTAGCGTGGGAGGAGTGTCGTGGGAACACGCCTGGCCGGCAATCAGGGTGAGGCCAGCCTAACAACCTTGTCCGGCGCAGGACATTGGACACGCATGACGACACCGATGCGGCGGCGTCCTACTCCGGCGGCCGCCGGCGTGCGCGTGGAGAACTTCAGCGCATGAGTCCGAGCAGCAGGCTCGCGGCCAGAAAGAACAACGTGGTGAACGTGGCAGGCAGGTACGAAACGCAATTCACTTCATCGACCCCGGTGGTGTTGACGGCTTCGCGTCTGGCGCGCGATTCGCGATGCAGTCTCGCCGCCGACCGGCGCCCGCGGCAAGCAGGTGCGACCGCGCACGAGCCCAAAGCGAGACTTTTTCCCGCAGATGGCCAAGTCCTTGAATTTCCAACGCGGAGCACCGTCGCCTCATGGCTGGCGCAGGTCGCGGACGTCGCGCAGCAGGTCGAGCGTGAAAGTCGTGCCATGCGTTGCGTCGCTCTCGACGGCCACCGAGCCGCCGTGTGCTTCGGCGATCGCCTGCACCTGCACGAGGCCCAGGCCCCAGCCCGCCTTGCCACTGCGCTCGGCCTGCGTGGTGCGCCGGAATGGGCGAAACAGCGTCGGCTGGTCTTCCGGTGAGATCGGATCACCGAAGTTGTGCACGGAGATCTGCACGCGCCCGTGCGTGTGCACGGCGCGCATGGTCACGTCGCTGCCGGACGCCGAATACTTGCAGGCATTGTCCAGCAGGTTGTAGACGGCGCGCCGCACCTTCTCGCGATCCCAGAACACGGCGCACTCTTCGGGAATATCGGCGACCACCTGCCGCCGCCGCTTCGGATCCAGATCGCCGACGACTTCGAGGAGCAGTGATTTCAGCTCGCCTTCCCCGGTATCCAGCGCCAGGCGCTCACCGGCGTTGCTGCGGCTGGCGTCCAGCAGCGCCGCGACCATGCGCCCGATGCGCTCGAGGTTCTGCGCCGCACGCCGCGCGAAATCCTCGCGCTGCTCCGGCTCGACGTCACGGCGCATGAGCTCCAGGTAGTTCCAGGCATTCGACAACGGTCCGCGGAAGTCGTGCGTCAACGTCGCCGTGAACATCTCCCGGAAGTTGTCCTGCACCTGCACGTACTCGGTGGCCGCCTCGGCCATGGCCTCATCGACGGAACGATGTACGACGTCCCATTCCGCGTCGCTCGGGTGGGCCTCGGAGCGCAGCACGTCCACCAGGATCTCGCGGATGAACTGGTATTCCTTGAGCACTTCCGCGAGCGAATAGCGCGTGAAGCGCGCGCGCTCGTTGCCGTGCGCGACGGCGATGTTGGAACGGTGGGATGCGAATTCGAGATCGTGGATGGCATGCAAGGCCATCGCCAGCCGCGTGACGAACGCGGGCAACGTGTCGATGATGACCGGATGAGGCTCGCGACGCGCGCTCGGCAGCGAGCCTTGCACCCGGTCGCAGAACCGCTCCAGGAATTTCTCCTTGTTGCGGATCAGGACCGCCGCCAGTCCACCCGCGGCCAGCAGCTTCCCATCGTAATCCTGCGGGGTGCTCATCAGCCCAGTGAACACCGGCCGGCGGCGTGAGCGACACCGGATGCCGACAACGGATGCGGGTAGGAATCCGCGAAAGGTCCCCTAGAATGCGTGGGTAACACAGGGGGGAGTCGTCTTGCCAACCGCCGGGCGCGCCACGCGCGCGCGTTACGTGGTGATTGCGTTCATGGTGACGCTCGCCATGGTCACCTACCTCGACCGCGCCTGCATCGGCGCCATGGCCCCGAAGATCGCCGAGGAATTCTCGCTCGACGAAGGCCAGATGAGCTGGGTGTTCTTCGCCTTCATCCTGTCGTACGCCATCTTCGAGATCCCGACGGCGCGCTGGGCCGATGCGCGCGGCGCCAAGTCGGTGCTCACACGCATCGTGGCCTGGTGGTCGGTGTTCACCATCGCCACCGCCGGCGCATTCAACTACTACTCGCTGCTCGCCACGCGCTTCCTGTTCGGCGCGGGCGAGGCCGGCGCCTGGCCGTGCGTGGCGCGCGTCATGTCGCGCTGGATTCCGAAGCGCGCGCGGGGCACGGCCAAGGGCGTGTTCTTCGCGGGCGCGTATGCATCGGCCGCGCTCACCACGGCCATCGTGACGCCGCTGCTCGCGAGCTTCAGCTGGCGCGGCATCCTCGTCGTCTTCGGCGCGGTCGGGTTCGTTTGGGTGATCGCCTGGCAGCGCTGGTTTCACAACGAGCCGACGGAGCACCCGGCGGCGAACGCGGCGGAGCGCGCGTTGATCCTGGCCGACCGGCCCGCCGAGGCGCCGCATCCGCGGGGCTGGGCCTTCTGGAGCAACCTGCTGCGCCATCGCAACGTGCTGCTGCTGTGCGTGGCGTACATGCCGAACTGCGCCACCTTCTACTTCTGCATCACCTGGCTGCCGACTTACCTGATGAAACGCCACGGCTTCGAGAAGACCGAGCTCGGCCTGGTCGCCGCGCTGCCGCTGGCGCTGAGCATCGCCACGCAGTTCCTCGGCGGCTTCTTCTCGGACCAGATCGCGAAGCGCCATGGGCTCGCCGCCGGGCGTCGCGTTCCGGGCGCCGTCGGCTATGCACTCGCGGCGCTGTGCATCTTCTCCGCTGCAGTGGCCACCGAACCCGTGACCGCCGCGGTGCTGATCGCGTTCGCCGCGGCCACCTGCATGCTGACCACCGCGACCTCCTGGAGCACCTGCGTGGACATCGGGCGCGAGAACTCGGCCACGGTCAGCGCCACCATGAACACCGCCGGGCAGATCGCCGCCATGGCCAGCGCTCCGGTGGTCGGCTACTCCGTCAAGTGGTTCGGCGACTGGAACATGCCCTTCTGGTTGTTAGGTGGGCTGTTCCTGGTGGGCTCGGCGTGCTGGCTGTTCATCGACCCCCGCCGCCCCGTGTTCGGGCAGCAGGAAGATGGTGGCGGTGTCAGGCAGGGATTGTCGAGGTGACTCCGGAAGAGGAGTGTTCGCGACGACAATCCCTGCCTGACACCACTTCGCTTCTACACGTAAACCTCATTCTCCGTCGCCGGCTGGATCGCGTGCGGCTCGTAGCCCTTGGCATAGCGCAGCGACTGGCCCGACAGGTCCTCGCGCACGGTCGGCTTGCGCAGGATGTTCACCGAGTTCTCGATGTGGAAGGCGATACCGTCGCGGGTCAGTTCCAGCGACTTCACGCCCGAGTACGGCAGCGGTATGCGCTTGTAACGGCAATAGCTGATGATGGCCGCGGCGATGCTCGCGAAATTGAAGTGATGCCAGTCGACGATCTGCGAATCGCAAGATCGCACCGCCACGTCCATGCCCGCGCGGCCGCCGGCGTCGCGCACCCACTCGGCCTGAAGTACCTCGCCGCGCGACAGTGGGCCGTGAGATTTGCCGTCGAAATGCAGCAACGCCTCGAGCACGGTGTCGAGCGGCATGACCAGCTTTCGCGATTCTTTTATGGTGAGCGCAGCCACGGCGACATCCTATGAGGGCTCAGAGAAACACCTAGTGCCGGTCGACAATAATCGCCCGGTTAAATTCAGGCAGCGACAAAGTTGTGAGGAGTATCACAGTGGACGGGCATTCGCTGCCGCTCGCCTCATCTGGCGGCACGCGCGTCACCGTCTGCTCGAATGCCTTCTCGGAGTCGAGCATCAGTCAGGACCGTAGCCCTCCCACTCGGCCGGCAAGCCCACATTGCCCAGCAGGCGATGCACCAGCGCCACGAAAATGGCCTCGGCACGCGTGCTGTTCGACATCAGGAGGATGCAGTCGCGTCGTTCCGAGAGGCACAGCGCGTAGTTGGCGGTGCCGTCGTCGTGGCCTTCCTTGAAGAAAGCGTGGCCGAACGGCGTCTCGAAGGTGCCCCAGCCCACGGCATACCCGAGCTGGATCGATTTCCATCGGTCGGTACGCGCGCTGCTCAGCGTCGGAAACTGCTTCTCACTGTCGATGTCGATCGTGCGCCGGACCATCTCGGCGCGCGCATTCCTCGAGAGGCCTTCACCGCGCACCACCGCGCCGAGGAACGTGGCCCAGTTCTGCAGGGAGGTATCCATGGAACCGGCGGCACCCACCGACTTGCGGCGCCTGTGCGGCACCAGATTCCCCTCCTCGTCATAACCCTCGGCGAAGTTGTCGGCGAAATCCTCGCGCCAGGTCATCGCGGTGCGCCGCATGCCGTAGCGATCGAAGATGCGCCGTTGCATCTCCTGCCCGACGTCCAGCTTCAAGCCCTGCTCGAGCACGAATTGCGCCAGCATCAGCCCCTCGCCCGAATACGCGTAGCGCGTGCCGGGCTCCCAGTGGAACTGCAGCTTCCGGTCGGGCTCGAGCTGGCGGAAATTGGCGAAGCCGGTGGTGTGGTTCAGCAGGATGCGGAACGTGAGCTTCTTCCAGCGCGCGTCGCCGGCCAGATCCGCGTAGCCCGGGTATTCCGGCAGCGGCTTCGGCAGGTACGCGCCGATCGGCTGGTCGAGCGCGAGCTTCTTCTCGTCCACGAGCTGCATGACGAAGTAGGCGAACGTCGCCTTGGTCAGCGAGGCCCCGTACATCACGGTATCCAGCTCGAGCGGCAGATCCGGCCCGAGACGGCGCAGGCCGTATGCCTTGGCGAAGCGCACGCGCCCATCCTGGATCAGCGCGACGCCCAGTCCCGGCACTTCGCGCGTGTTCATGAGCTCGCCCACGGTCAGGTCGATGGACTCGGCGGTCTGCGTCGAACCGTCGAGCCGGCGCAGGTCGTCCGCCTCCGCGAGCTTGATCCAGGAGCTGAGTGCGAGCGCGGCGAACAGCAGGCGTGACATGCGCGCGATGCTAGCGGCGGCGCGCGCCATTTACCATGTCACGGCGGTCGTGATGGATGGTTCACAGTCCCCGAGCCGGACCCGTAGGGACTGCACGGAATCTCCGCCTAACAATTGCACCTCCTGAACGATCGGGCGCAGTTTCGAGCTCATGAAAAATCCAACCTTTCACCGCTTCATCGCGCTGCTTGGTTATGTTTCATGCCTCGCAGCCGCTCCGGCCTTCGCGCAGATGGGCCCCATCCAGCCGGTGCTCGTCACCGGCGGAAAGGTCGAGTACTCGCACAACCGGCCCGATCTCGACAACGACTATTCGGTGCCGGTCGAAGTGCACGTCGATGCCGCCGGCGCGATCAGCAACGTGCTGGTCGGCGAAACCAGCGGCAGCGTCGAGGCCGATGCGCTGGCCGTCGACTTCATGCGCGGCATGAAATTCCTGCCGGGCCTCGACGCCAAGGGCGAACCCGTCAAGAGCGTGCTCAAAGTCACCGTCAACATGTACAAGCGCGGCTCCAGGAAGGTCGCGCGCGTCACGGTCAAGCCGCCGCCGATCCAGCAGGAGACGCTGCGCGTGCAGACGCTGATGTGCGCCGATTTCCTCTGGGAGATCGAGCGCATGCGCGACGATGCCGGCATCCGCGACGCCAGCCTGGAAGTCATGCCGTACACATCGGCACGCCTGTACATGCAGCAGAAGCACGTGCCCGACGCGCAGGAAGAGAAGTTCTGGGACGAGTGGCCGGGCGCGCTGCGCAAGGCGGCGGACCGCTGCGAGAAGGACCAGACGCGCCTGTTCTTCAGCGAAGTGCTGGTGCCCACGCTCGATGGCGTGATGCCGCCGGAAACGGCGACCGCCTCCGCGCGCTAGTCGGACGGGCCGGGTTGTATCCGGCCGAGCTCCCGCACCACGTTCTGCCAGGCTTCCACCTGGTAGTCGGGCAGGAGCTGCCGATGGTTGCGGTGATCGTCCCGTCCGCAGATCCAGCGCGACACATTCTGCACCGCCGGCGTCCAGCCTGGCGGTGCGGTCGTCCCGTCCAGGAGATAGTCTTCCGCGGTCTTGCAGATCGGCTGACGCGGATCGAACAACGCGCGCCAGATCACCATGACCTCCTCGCGGCTCAGGTCGACGTGATCCTTGACCTTCTCGTGGCTCATCAACGCCTCTTTCCAGCTCGGCGCAACGGCCAGCAGCGGATTGGTCACGCGCACGTTGCGCGCGAACATCCAGTGCGTGCCGAAGCCGCCGCGCGAGCGAAACGCCACGGGCAGCGGTAGATAGTGCACGCGCAGCGCGGCGCCGTGCTGCGCGACCAGCGCGCCCACTTCCCGCAGCAGCACCTGCGTGAGCCCGGCGTTGATGCGTTCCTTGGAACCGCCCGTGGCCGCGCCGACGCCGCGGTCGTCGCGGTAGTCGTAATCGATGGCGGACGCTTCCAGCGCCAGCACGTGGATGTCGCCGAGCGCCGCGGTCTCCGGCAGCTGCGCCAGCGTGCCGCGCAGCGCGAACAACGCCGACACCAGGCCGAGGTTCTCCGTGGCGCCTCCATCGGTGACGAAATAGGACTGCGCGGGACACTCGCCGCTCTCGCGCGTGATCAGGCGCACGCGCGCGTTCGAGAACACCGGCGGAAAGTTCGCGGTCAGCGCCGAGGCCGCCGCCAGTTCGACGCTGCCGTCGTTCACGATGCGATACGGCAGCCACATGTCGGGCACGTCGGCACTGGGTGACGGGAAGCCGCTGAGGTTGTCGAGATTGGTGAAGATCAGCCGGCCGCCCGCGAGGTTGGCGTAGGGGCGCGACTGGCTCACGCACGATTGGCCCGGCGCGGCGACGCGCCCCTGCAGCAGCTCCGAGTCGCTGTACGGATGACCGCTGATCGCGGAGTTCAGGATCAGCGCGGGATCCTCGAGCTTGGCGAAGGTATCGATGCCCGTGAACTCCGGCGCGAATGCGCGGCGCTCCAGGCTCTCCTGCAGCAGCACGCCGAGCGACGCGCGGCCGGAAATGCGCAGTTCCCCCGCGCCCTCCAGCACATCCTGGATGAAAGGCTGCGACACCGTGGCGACGTATTTCATCCACGGACCCGGATGCTCGCGGGTTTCGTCGCGCGGATTGGCGTCGCGCAATGACGCGAAGCGGCTCGCGAACACGGCCGCCGAGACCCCGCCGCCCGACACGCCGCTCAGCAGCACCACGTCGCGCGCGCGATGGATCTGGCCCATGCCTTCCAGCGCCACCGCGGTGTACACCGCGGCGCGCGTGCCGCCACCCGAGGCCGCGACCACCAGTGACGGGCGACGTTCCGCGGCCTGCGCCAGCAGTCGTTGCGCCAGGGCATCGCCGCTGGCACGCGCCTGCGCCACCAGCTCCGCCTTGCTCACCTGTTCGGGCTTGATGGCGCTGGCCTGCACCATGGGAGCCACCGCCAGCGGCCGCGACCAGTTCAGGTGCCAGAGGAAGAGGCCGGCGGCGCCCGCGATCAGCAGCATGTTGATCAGCGTGAAATACAGGCGCACGCGCCGGCGGACGTCGTGCGCGGATTCCTCGCCCTTTTCCAGGCGCTCGCCGAGCGCGTCGAACAACTCCACCATTCCGTAGGTGGTGAATGCGTGCTCGCGCGGCCGCTCGCCCGGCCGCGGCTCCTTGCGCTCGAACCAGCCCTGCGCGACGAACCTTCCCATGCCGTGCAGCGCGATCACGCGTCCTTCGGTGCTGGCCCAGGGTGGCGGATCCGTGCCTTTGAAGCCGTATTTCACGAAGCCGGGGCAGGCGTGTCGGTCCGCGCCGAGCAACTCGAGCAGCTCTTCGCCCAGCCACCGGTTGATCCAGTATTCGAAGAACCAGAACGCCACGTACATCATCACGATGAAGATGAACAACACGCCGACCGGCGTGGCGTCGACCACCGTCGAGACGTACTGCACGTCGAGCAGGCGCAGCACCGCGACCAGGATGACGGCCAGCGACATGACCAGCGGCGTACCCACCAGGAACCAGCGTCGCACGTACATCAGCATCTGCTCCCAGCGGCTCGACAATGAGCCGTACACGAGCAGGATCAGGCTGACGAGCGCGAACATCGGCACCAGCCATTGCAGCCAGTCGGTCGGCGCGACGAACGCCACGAACGACGGCAGCAGGAAGAAATGCAGCGGATTGGCCGTGACGCCATTGAACAGCGCGGACACCAGGCGCAGGTTCGACACGTCCGGCGCGGTGCGCTCGTTGCGCAGCAGGTCCACCGAGCTCATGGAATCCCGGAACGCCTGCGAGGCCCCGAACCCGGAGAACATGATGTGCCCCAGCAGCCGCGCGAACAACGCCACGCCGAACAGCACCGCCAGGAACAGTAGATAGATGTGCGGATAGAACCCGCCGGCCGCCTCGCTGGGGTGCGCGGGCGTGAACCACAGCCACAGCGCGCCGATGACGGCGGCGAGCAGCAACAGCAGCGCCAGGCAGGTGCGCAGTGCATGCGCGCGCCCGAAGCTTCGCCACAGCCACCAGCCGCCGCCGAGCAGCAACAGCAGCGCCACGAACTGCGCGACCACGAGCCCGGAGTGCTCGAGGCGCGTGCAGCTCATCGCGTCGGTTTCGCCGAATCGCAATCCGTACGCCGTGGCCGCGATCGGCGCCACCACCAGCAACGAACCGAACATCAGCACCAGCAGCCCGAACACCAGCGACCACGCGTCGTTGGCTCGCAGCCTGGGCAGCACGCGGAAGAAGCCGCTGAGGTTGCCCAGGTGCTCCTGGGCGCGCCGGTCGAGAGCCACGCGCATGTTCTGGAAGCGCCGCTCGGCGTGTTCCTGGGTCCGTGCGAGGTTCGCGAAGGGGCTTTCGTTGCTGGCGTCGACGTCCGGGCGCAGTGCCGCGAGTATTTCCGCGCGACGCGTGAGCTGGAACGTGACCGCATTCAGCAGGCGCATGAAGATCAGCGCCGCGCCGATGAAGAGCAGCACGCTGGCGACATTGCGCATGGTGTTCGCGAAGCCGAAGCCGCGCAGCGCGCAGAGCGCATCCCAGGTGGGGCCGAAGATCGCGAACGCGCACATCAGCACGTACAGCATGAAGGCGCCGGACTGCCACGCCGGCCGCATCACGTAGCGATGCGGATCCTCGAATTCCACCGTGCCCAGGCGGTTGACGCGGAATTCGCCCCAGCGCCACAGGCTGTCCAGGATGTACGGCACGTCCTGGAAGAGCGCACGACGCAGCGCGCCCGGTGTCGTGGCTCCTCCCTGATCCGGCATGGTCGGCGAGTTAGCTAGCTCGGCTTCGTCGTGTCAATAGTGACGTGGCCGCACATCAAATCCCCGTTGGGGATGTCCGTGCGCCGGCAGCAGGTGATGCAGGCTCCCAGGATGCAGATTCGCACGCAGGTCAGCGTCTCGACGGTGACCGCCCGTGCGACGGCCGAACTACCGAAGAACGAGCGCACCGGCAGCGGCAGTCTGTGCCTGCCGCGCCGCCTGGCCCGTGTTCGCTGGATGGCCTGCGCGATGAGCCTGGCATCCGGCTTCGATAGTTTGACGCGCTCCTGCCTGGGGCACTCTTCGGGGTATACGTCCACGACCTTGCCGCGGCGCACCGACGCGAACACCGTGTGCTGGCAACAGCCCCCGTCGATCTCGCCGATGGCGACTTCCGCCCTGCCGGTCCTCGCCAGGGCGTCCAGGTCGAGGTAGCGCAATGCACCCGAGAGCCTCAGGCGCGGCTCGCGGACTTCGACCTCGGCCGACAATCTCACCTTGGCCATGACAACTCCGCTTTGAACATGACTGCGCCGAACGTAAGCGCGGCGCTCGGGGAGTGGATGAGTGACGGTGGCACTTCAACCGGGAACTGCGACTTTTTCCCGCAAATCCCACAGGCCATCACCTTTTCACGCACGCCAGGTGTGACGCACGCACCCTCGATGCCGGCGGACTTTCAACTATTTTCGAGTCCAACCCATCCCCACCACCTGAATCCCCGAGTCGATATGCAGCAGCTGCGCACGGGCGCGTTCACCAGGACGACGCTCTGGATCCTCGCCTCCCCCATCATCCTGTTGATGCTCACCGGTTTTCTGACCGAGAGCACCGAGGCCCGGCAGCGAAACAACGTGGCGTACGCCTCGGTGACCACGCTCAGGTCACAGTTGGCCGGCGCCAAGGGATTCAAGGTGGAGACGATGCGCGTCACCGATGCCGGCGCGGCTTGCATCCAGTACCGCATCCTCGATGCCGGCGGCCGGCTCAAGCGTGGCCAGGCAGTGGTCGTCGACAAGGAAATCACGCAGGACGGCCGTCACGGCGATCGCTTCGAAAAGGCGTGGAACCGTCAATGCCTGGGACCCGCCTACGACGTGACCGACGCCGTCGATCACTTCTTCTGAGCCCCCATCGCCCGCCGGATTCCTGTGGCGAGGCAGCTACCTCGCGATGCTGCGCCTGCGGCCGGTGGGCTCGATCGGACTGCAGCTACAGGGCCGTGCGGGTCTCCTGACTGAAGCGCAATTGCAGCCAACGGTGCAAATCCGCTGGCCAATGGTCTTAGGCCGATGGTCCGACAGAGGCCGCACTAGAATGGCCCGCGCATGCGGCCAACAAACAACGATGCGGATTCCGGGGTCGGCGTGCCGCTCATGAGGTTCGGCTTCCTGCGGCCCACGGTTTTCGCCGCCTGCACCGCCGCGTGGCTCGCGCTCGCCGCCTTCCTCTGGCTGCGCGATGTGCTCATGGTCGGCAGCTCCGCGCGCGGCCTCGAGATCCACGAAGTCCTGCTGACCATCCAGAGCATGCTGATGTGGGGCGCGTTCTCGCCTTTCATCCTCACCACCGCGGAACTTTTCGAGTTCGAGGCCGGCCGGCGACTGCGCGCACTGGCGTTGCACGGCGTGTGCGCGCTCGTCGTCTCCGCCATCGACGTGGCGATCGACATGCTCATCAGCGCGTTCACGCACCTGGAGTCCGGCTCGTTCAACTCGCGGTTCTATCGCGAGGTGCTCGTCAACGTCTTCAGCTACGCCATCATCGCGGCAATCGGTTATGCACTGGTGTACCAGCGGCGGCTCGCGGCCAGCCGTCTCGGCGCGCTGCAATTGCAGCGCGAGCTGGCGATGGCGCGCCTCGACGCGCTGGCGCGCACGCTGCAGCCGCACTTTCTCTTCAATGCGCTCAACTCGGTGGCCGCGCTGGTGCGCCTCGGCGAAGGCAAGCGTGCGCTGAGCGCGGTGGTCGCGCTCAGCGACCTGCTGCGCGTGGTGCTCAAGACGCGCGGCGAGGCGCGCGTGCCGCTGCGCGAGGAGCTGGAGTTCACCGAACGCTACGTGGCCTGCGAGCAGCTGCGCTTCGAGGATCGCCTGGCCGTCGAGGCCGACATCGGGCACCGCACCGAAGACCTGCTGGTTCCCGCGCTGATCCTGCAGCCGCTGGTCGAGAACGCCATCCGCCACGGGGTCGAAGCCAGCGGCCGCGGCCGCATCACCATCGAGGCGCACTCCACCCCGGAATGGCTGAATCTCGCGGTGCGCGTGCGCAGCTTCGGCGAGGGCGGCGAGCCGCGCGTCGCCGGGCTCGGCATCGGGCTCGACGTCACGCGCCGCCGGCTGTCCTACCTGTTCGGTGAGGGTCGTTTCGCGCTGGAGTTGCTCGTCGGATGCGGACACTCCACAGTCAGCCTGCGCATGCCGCGCGAGGAAACCGTCTATGTCCGAGCCGATCCGGACGATCATCGCGGATGACGAGCCGCTGGCACGACGCCAGCTGCGCTCGCTGCTGGAGCGCGACCCGCAGATCGCGCTGGTCGGCGAGGCCGGCACGGGCTTCGACGCGCGCCGCGCCATCCGCGACCTCAAGCCCGACCTGGTGCTGCTCGACATCCGCATGCCGCACGGCGACGGCTTCAGCGCGCTCGAGGGCCTCAGCGATCCGCCCTACGTGATCTTCGCCACCGCGCACGCCGAGCATGCGGTGCGCGCCTTCGACATGCAGGCCGTCGACTATCTACTGAAGCCGTTCGACGACGAGCGCTTCGAGCGTGCATTGCGCCGCGCCAAGGACACGATCCGCTCGCGGCGGCTGGTCGACCTGGCGCGCGACATCGGCGCGCGCGGCGCGCCGCAGGAGCCACCGCGCGAAGCC
>DASTRL010000084.1:0-19373 GCA_035761265.1 Steroidobacteraceae bacterium | reverse complement strand
CCGCGCGCGCCTCGCGCTCGGCGCGCGACAGCCCGTGCAGCTCGCCGAAATAGGCGATGTTCTCGCGCGCGGTCAGGTGGTTGTAGATGCCGGCGCCATGCGACAGCACGCCGATGGCGCGCCGCGCGGCGATGGGATCTTCGACGACGCTGCGGCCGTCGATCACGGCTTCGCCCTGGTCCGGCCTGAGCACGGTGTAGAACATGCGCAGCGTCGTCGACTTGCCGGCGCCGTTCGCGCCCAGCAAGCCGGTGATCTGTCCATCGCGCGCGGTGAAGCTCACACCGCGGACCGCGGTGACCTCACCGAAGGATTTGTAAAGACCGCGTGCTTCGAGCATCAGGGTGCGGGCCCCGCGAGTGTCGTGAAGAAGGGCATGGGTGGGATCTTCTGCGTGCAACTGGCGTCGAGATCCCGGGCGCTGCCGGCGTGAATGAAATCCGCGATCACGCGATCCACGCAGGGCGCGGTGAGTTGTCCGTGCCCGTGTCCGGCGATGATCACGTGCTTGCTGTCGGGGAAGCCGCGTTGCGCGATTTGCGCATAGACGGGTGGCGTCACGGGATCATCGGATCCGGACAGCAACAGTGCCGCGGCGTGGCTCTCGAGCGGCGCATGCAGGTCCGGATCCACGACTCCCCTGGGCCAATCGCGACAGGCCTCGAGCAATTGCTCGACCTGCTCCGCGCCCATGTGCGTGGCATCGAGTGCCGCGAAATCCAGCTTGGCGGTGTCGATGAACGGCGTGTCCTCGCTGCACGCCACGCTGTTGTGCATGCCGTAGGCGAACGCCTCTTCAAGCGACCGCGCGAACACGCGGAACTGATTCGCCAACGGCATGAAGTTGTTCTCGTGCACGGCCAGGTGCAGCGACAGCGGCAGCAATGCCGCCTGATCGTCGTTGTAACTCGCGAATCGCAGCACCGCCGACAGATGCCGCGTGGTGAAGTCGAACTCGAGCGGCCGGCCGCTGGCCGCCTCGCTCACCGTGGCGCGCACCGGCTTCGATTCGAGTTGCGCGCGCAGCGCGTGATAGTCGGCGGTCGGATCCCCGAATGCCTGCTCGCAGGAGGTGTGTCGCTTGCAGCGATCGAGGATGCGTTCGAGCGCCCGTTCGGCATCGAGCGCGATGGCGGGCCCGAGCACCTGCTGCGGATTCACCACGCCATCGAGAATCAGCGTGCGCGTCGACTTCGGAAAGCGCCGCGCATAGTGCTGGGCGACGCGTGTGCCGTACGAGCCGCCGTAGAGATTGATGCGTTCATAGCCGAGCGCCTGGCGCACGGCATCGAGATCCCGGACCGCGATGCTGGTGGTGTACATGCGCAGGTCCGCCTTCTTCGAAAGCTCGTCGCGGCACTTGATGTTCTCCGGCCCGACTTCGACTTCATCGATGCGCTCGAAGAGGTCACGATCCTCGTACTTGCAGTCCAGCCGGTTGGAGCGACCCGTGCCGCGCTGGTCGACGAGCACGATGTCGCGGTCGCGCCGCACCCGATCGAACGGCGGCGCCGAGGAGGTATACAGATCGACGGCCGAGGTGCCGGGGCCGCCCGCGATCAGGAACAGCGGGTCGGGCGCCTTCTTCAGGCTGATGGCGGGCACGCGCGCGACGAACAGCTGGATCTTGCGGCCCTCCGGAGCATCGGGATTTTCCGGGACTTCCAGGGCGCCGCACTCGGCGGGCAGCGCCAGCATGCGGGCGGGATGCTCGAGCCGGCAAGGTTGAAGGGTGAGGGTGGGAGTGCCGGCGGCGGTGGCGATCGATTGCCCGAGTCCGAGTATGAGTCCTGCCAGCACGCCGAGTCGCATCATGCGGCCGGCAGAATACACGAGTGGCCAGTGGTGTCAGGCAGGGAAAAGGATCAAGGAGACGGGCCTGCTTCAGGCCCGTCCCCGTTTGCTAAGAAATGAGGAATGTCCCCATTTATTTCCGATCCTGCGAGTCGTGCTTCTGGCGGTAGATGCGCGCCGATTCGCGGCTCGCTTCGCGCTGCAGTCGCGCGCGCTCGGCGGCGGTCACCACCCCATCGGACTTGGCGCGCGCTTCGTTGTAGTGGAGACGCGCCTCTCCGGTGCGCAGACGACGGGCTTCCGGACGCGTGAGCTCGCCGGATTTCACACCCTGGTGGATGCGGGCGCGCTGGTTCGCCTCGCGGGCGTCCAGGTGCGGCGTACCCGCAAAGGCGGGCGCCGTCGCGATGACGGTGAAGGCAACGAAAAGCATCGACTTCTTCATGACTTTCTCCTGCTTCGAGACCGAGGCCGTCGATTCGGCCGTCTTTGCCTCTAACAACGGCCCGCCTGCGGTGGCGTTGACCGCGCGCCGGGCCTACAATTCGCGGCCTTAACTCCTTGATCAGACGGAAGTTCCTTGGCCTCGTCAGGCTCCTTTGACGTAATCGTGGTCGGTGGTGGGCACGCGGGCACCGAGGCGGCGCTCGCGGCCGCGCGCATGGGCGCGCGCACGCTGCTGCTCACGCAATCCATCGAGACCCTGGGTCAGATGAGCTGCAATCCGGCCATCGGCGGCATCGGCAAGGGTCACCTCGTCAAGGAGATCGATGCGCTGGGTGGCGTCATGGCGCGCGCCGCGGACGCCGCCGCGATCCAGGCGCGCACGCTCAATGCCAGCAAGGGCCCGGCCGTGCGCGCGACGCGCGTGCAGGCGGATCGTCAGCTTTACAAGGCATTCATCCGCCGCACGCTCGAGAACCAGCCGCGCCTCACACTGTTCCAGCAGGAATGCGCCGACCTGATCGTCGCAAACGACGCGGTCTGTGGCGTGGTGACGGTGACCGGCATCGAATTCCGCGCGCGTGCGGTGGTGCTCACCGTGGGTACCTTCCTCGCGGGCCGCATCCATGTGGGCCTCGACAATCATCCGGGCGGCCGCGCTGGGGATCCGCCCTCGAACAAGCTCGCCGAGCGACTGCGTGCGCTGCCCTTGCGCCAGGGGCGGCTCAAGACCGGCACGCCGCCACGCATCGACGGCCGCACCATCGACTACTCGCAGCTCGCGGCGCAGTTCTCCGACGCACCCCGGCCGGTGTTCAGCTATCTCGGCCGCGAGGGCGACCACCCGCGCCAGCTGCCCTGCCACATCACCGCGACCACGACGCGCACGCACGACATCATCCGCGCGGCCACCGACCGCTCGCCGATGTTCACCGGCAGGATCGAGGGCGTGGGCCCACGCTACTGCCCGAGCGTCGAGGACAAGGTAGTTAGATTCGCGGACAAGCCCTCGCACCAGATCTTCATCGAGCCCGAGGGCCTGAACACCCACGAGGTGTATCCGAACGGCATTTCGACCAGCCTGCCCTACGACGTGCAGGTGGAATTCGTCCGCAGCATCAGCGGCTTCGAGAACGCGCACATCACGCGGCCCGGCTACGCGATCGAGTACGACTTCTTCGATCCGCGCGACCTCAAGCCGTCGCTCGAGACGCGCGCGCTCGGCCGGCTGTTCTTCGCGGGCCAGATCAACGGCACCACCGGCTACGAGGAAGCCGCCGCGCAAGGTCTGATCGCGGGCGTCAATGCGGTACGCGCGGCCACCGGGCGCGAGCCATTCGTGCCCAGGCGCAGCGAGAGCTACGTGGGCGTGCTCATCGACGACCTCGTCACGCGCGGCACGCGCGAGCCCTATCGCATGTTCACCAGCCGCGCCGAACACCGGCTGCTGCTGCGCGAGGACAATGCCGACCTGCGCCTGACTCCGACGGGTCGGGAGCTCGGCCTGGTCGACGACGAGCGCTGGGGCTTCTTCGAAGCCAAGCGCGCGGGCAGCACCGCGGAGCTGGAACGCTTCACGACCACTCGCATCAGGGCGAGCGAAATCCCGGCCGACTGGCAGGCTCGGGTTCTCGGCGACACCGCCACACGCGACGTGGTCTCGGCCTTCGACCTGCTGCGCCGCCCGGAAGTCGGATACGACGACGTCATCGAGCTCATCGGCGCGACCCCTTCCGCGGACGACAGACTGCAGGCGCAGATCCGCGCGCAAGTGGAGGTGGCGGCCAAGTACGCCGGCTACATCGAGCGCCAGGAAGAGGAAATCGCGCGGCAGCGGCGCAACGAGGAGACGCGCCTGCCTGAAGACCTCGACTATGCGCGCGTGCCGGGACTCTCGAACGAAGTCCGGCAGAAGCTGGCGCAGGCGCGCCCTGCCACGGTGGGCCAGGCGTCGCGAGTCGCGGGCGTGACGCCCGCCGCCGTGTCCATCCTGCTCGTGCATCTGAAGAAATCCTCGCGCGCGGCCTGATGGCGAACCGGGTCAGCAGACGTCGGGTGCTCGCCGCTCCGCTGGCTGCGCTGACGCTCAGTGCCTGCGGCCGCGGTGGCCGCGGCGATCCGGACGGACTCAAGGTCCTGCTGCGCGGCAACGGCCCGGACCCCGACTCGCTCGACCCTCACAAGGCACGCTCGTGGGAATCCATGCAGGTGCTGCGCGATCTGTTCGAAGGCCTCACGCGGCTCGACCAGAATGCGACGCCGATCCCCGGCGCCGCCGAAAGCTGGACGGTGAGCGATGACGGCCGCATCTATACCTTCAGGCTGCGACCGGATTTGCGCTGGTCCAACGGCGACAGGCTCGTGGGCGTGGACTTCGTCAGGGGCCTGCGCCGGCTGGTCGATCCGGCCACGGCCTCCCAGTACGCCCAAGTGGTCGGCGTCATCGAAAACGCGAGCGACATCGTCGCCGGCAAGCAGCCGGTGCTGGCGCTCGGCGCCTCGGCGCCCGACGAGCGGACGGTGATCATCACGCTGCGCGAGCCGGCGCCCTATCTGCTCGGGCTCATGGCGCACCCGTCCTGCTCGCCGCTGCACCTGCCCTCGTTGACGAAGCTCGGCGACCGCTTCGCGCGGCCCGGGGATCAGATCTCGAACGGCGCCTTCGTACTACGGGAATGGCTGCAGGGCAGCTTCATCCGCGCCGCGCGCAATCCTCGTTACTGGAACGACGTGGCCACGCATCTCGACGGCGTCAAGTATCTGCAAATCGCCGATGAGAACGCCGAGCTGCGCGCCTATCGCGCCGGTGAGATGCACATCACCGCGGTGGTGCCGCGCGGGCAGTTCGACTGGATCCGCGAAAACCTCGCCGCCGAGCTGCACGTCGCGCCGCAGTTGAGCACTTACTACTACGGCTTCAATCTCGATCGGCCGAAATTCCGCGATCCGCGCGTACGTCGCGCATTGTCCATGGTCGTGGACCGCGAGCGACTGGCGAATTCCGTGCTGCGCGTGGGCGAGCTGCCGGCTTACAGCTGGGTGCCACCGGGCGTGCACGACTACCAGTCGCAGGGTTTCGACTATGCGGCCATGCCCATGGAGCAGCGCATCGCCGAGGCTCGCAAGCTGCTGGCCGCGGCCGGCTATTCGCAGAAAGAACCCCTGGATTTCGAGCTGCGTTACAACAACGGCGAGGTGCACACCAAGTGCGCCGTCGCGGTGTCTTCGATGTGGAAGGAGGCGCTGGGCGTCGAGTCGCGTCTCGCCGGCGTCGAATTCCGCTCGATGATCCAGGACATCGACCGCCGCGACGTCGACATGTACCGCCTGTCATGGAGCGGCGACTACAACGACGCATATACCTTCCTGCAGTACATGCGCAGCGGCTTCGGCATCAACCTGATGCACTACTCGAATCCGGTCTATGACCGGCTGCTGGATTCCGCCGGGAAGCTCACCGATCTCGCCAGGCGCCGCGAGTTGCTGGAGCAGGCCGAAAGCATTGCGATGGCCGATCACCCGCTGATCCCGCTGTACTTCTACGTCAACAAGCATCTGGTGAAGCCCGAAGTGCGCGGCTGGCACGACAATGTCATGAACGTGTACTACTCGCAGAACTTCACGCTGGCACCGAAGCCGCCGGCCTGATCGGCGACCCCGCGCCGCAGGTGTCGGGCCGCGCAGACGCTCCCACGAATCCGCCGGGCTTCCTCCGACAAATCGAACACTCACGCCTCCGACAGGCGATTCGTCGGCCGGCCGACATTCGCCGGACACACGCGTTCGCGATGATTCGCCACGCGGCTAAACCCTTCCGACATTCCGGTCATCTCAACGAACAAGGAGTCCACGTGAGAAATTCTGCATCGTTCGCACACACGCGGTCCGCGTTCGTTCCACCGGAGTTCCAGGAGATGGTCGACGTCGCCGAGTGCGCGCTCGACGAGCAGCTCGAATTGCTGCAACGGCGCTATGCCGCCGCGAGTCGCGCCGCCTCACGGGCGCGCTTCGAGCAGGAGCTGCTGGAAAAGCGCGATGACATCCATGCGAACGTGCTGGAGCAGGCCCGCCGCCAGCGCGCCGCGGCCGAGACCCGCAGCCTGCAACTGCTGCGGGCCATCGACGCGCTCGAAGACCGGCTGCAGGCGCCAGCCGTGGAGAGCGACTGATGCGCCGCTCGATCGAAGACTACCGGCGCGCGCTCTGCTCCGTGATCCAGGCGCGCATCTCGACTTCCAGCACCGACAACGGCAAGGCGCCCATCCCGAGGAGCTTGTCGTGGAAGGCGCGCACGTCGAAGCGCTCACCCAGCGCCTTTTCGGCCTCGGCGCGCAACGCCTGGATCTTGAGCTGACCTAACTTGTACGCCAGCGCCTGGCCCGGCCAGGCGATGTACCGGTCGACCTCGTTCTGGATGTCGAGATCGCTGCGGCCGGTGTTCTGCTTGAAATAGTAGATGGCCTGGTCGCGGGTCCACTTGAAGGCGTGCATGCCCGTGTCGACCACGAGGCGCACCGCGCGCCACATGTCGTAGTTGAGCTGGCCCATCTTCGAGAAGTCATCCTGGTAGAGCCCGAGGTCGTAGCCCAGCTTCTCGCTGTACAGCGCCCAGCCCTCGATGAAGGCCGTGTAGTCCGCATTGCGGCGGAAGTTCGGCAGGCCGGTGAGCTCGTACTGCAGCGCGATCTGCAGGTGATGTCCCGGGATCGACTCGTGCGCCGTCAACGCCTCCACTTCCCAGGTGGGGCGCGTCTCGGGCTTGTAGAGATTCACGTAGAAGGCGCCCTTGCGCGAGCCATCCAGCGACGGCGGCATGTAGTAGGCCGTCGTGGTGGTCGGCGCCGTGGCTTCCGGAATCACCCTGATGTCGAAGTCCGTCTTCGGCAGGCGGCCGAAGAGTTTGGGCAGCTCGGGCTTGATGCCGTTCGCCGTCTTGGTGTACGCGGCCAGCAGCTCGTCCGAGGACTTGAAGAAGAACCGCGGATCGTTGCGGATGAAACCCAGGAACTGGTCCAGCGTGCCCAGGAAATTGATGCCCTCGAGCGTCTTCTCCATCTCGGCGCGGATGCGCTTCACCTCGTCCAGGCCGATGTTGTGGATGCGCGCCGGGTCCGGATTGTCGATGGACGTGAAGTAGGCGATGCGATTGCGGTAGTACTGGTCGCCGCCCGGAATGTCGTAGATGCCGACGGTGTCGCGCGAGGCGGGTAGATAGACCTCGCGCAGGAACTTGTCGAAGCGCTGGTACGCCGGGATGGCGACCGTCTGCACCGCGGCCTTGCCGGCGGCAGTGAGCCGCGCCTTCTCCGCATCGGGGATCCCGGCCGGCATCCTCTTGAACGGTGCGTAGAACGGATTGGCCTCGGGGTCTGCGGTGAGCGGGCCCTTGAGCTGCTCGAGCACCTTGTTGACGACGAGGCGCGGCTGCGTCAGCCGCTCGGTCGTCCCCTGGGTGAGCTGCGCGATCCACTGGTCGATGTACGTGCCGCTGGCGTTGATGCGCGCGATCCAGTTGTCGTAGTCCTTCACCGTGTTGAAGGGCGCGTATTCGGCGACCTGGGCCAGCATCTGCGGACCGCTGTTGGTGGTGATGGCGAACATCCAGGGCTTGAACTGGTAGGCGCCGATGCGCGTCTTGATGTCGCGCTGGAACAGGTCGTAGTTGAGCTGATCGGCGGGGCTGAGCTTCTCGCGCTTGATCTTGGCCAGCGCCTGCAGGCGCTTGTAGTTGTTCTTCTGGCGCAGGTCGAGCGCCTCCTGCGACATGTCCGGCAGCTTGTCGTTGAACTGTGTGTCGCCGAGCTGCGTGGCCTGCAGCGGGTCGTCCGCGAGGTCCTCCTGCCAGGTGGTGTCGAACAACTTGAGCAGCGGCGCATTGGCGGCCTTGGAGGCGGCGAACGCGCCGTCGGCGGCCAGTAGTCCCAACAAGGGGGCCAAGGAAACTAATAATTTACGGCGCATAGTGCGCCGTATTTTCAGCTACCCGTGCGGGGAGCGGCAAGAGGCTCGCTGCGTACGTGACCCATGGCGGGCCGGAATTTCAGCAGCTGGACGTGCTCCACGTGCGTATCGCAGGACACCAGCTTCACATTGGTGTCGTTCAGGAACGCCGAGAGGAAACTCTGCACGCCGTCGAAGCGCTCGCGGGCACCGGGCGTGTCCTGCACCTGGCCCACGACCTTCGCCTGCCAGTGCTGCGCGCGCGGCTCGCTCTTGCGCAACTCCGCGAAGCAGCGGTCGAGCAGCAGCAGGTCGGTGGACAACGTCGTGTCGGTGAGCTCGGGATCCTGGACCCGGCCAGGCGGCCCCACGCGCAGGTGCACGAGCGCGCCCGATTCCAGCACCGCGTCATACAGGCATAACGCGAACGTGGATTCGAGCCGCGCGACCAGCACGACATCATGGGTGGCGACGTCGAAATGATCGGGCTCCACCCTGATTTCCGGAACGGCAGGTTCTGACACAGCGAGATGAATACTAGAGACTTTTTCCCCGGCGCGCGCCCAACTTCTCCGGCGGGGTCGTCGCGGGCCCTTCGCGAGGGGGAATCATCCCAGAGTCGCCCCGGCATTCCCATGTCGCTGACCGGATACGTGCGGAAACGGCGTCATTGGCATTCGCGTGACACGGGACGCCGGGCGTATGATCGTTCGGCCTCCCGGCGGGGCGGACTCGCCGGGTTCCATCGAGGTCGAGACGGCGCAGGAAGCGCCCCGGAGGTCACCATGCTTTCCGTGCAGCAACTGCTGGATCAGAAGCCCAAGGGTGTGCATTCCGTGCAGCCCGACGAACCGGTGATCACCGCCATCCGCAAGATGGCCGAGCACCATATCGGGGCGTTGCTGGTCATGACCGGCGACAAGCTCGTCGGCATCGTTTCGGAGCGCGACTACGCCCGCAAGGTGGTCTTGTTAGGCCGCTCGTCGACCGACACACGCGTGGCCGACATCATGACGTCCAAGGTGATCACGGTCATTCCGCAACAGGACGTCCACGACTGCATGCGCCTCATGACGGACAAGCGCATCCGCCATCTGCCCGTGATGCATGGCGATCGCGTGATCGGCATCCTCTCCATCGGCGACCTGGTGCGCGCGGTCATCGAGGAGCAGGAGCGCACCATCGCGGACCTGGAGAGCTACATCCGCAGCTGAGCACCGCGCAAGCCGGGCGTCTCACGCCCGGGCGGGAAAAATCCCGACGAGGTGCGCGGCGCTCGCGCGCTGTCGCGCGCGGGGCGCGGCGATACCTTGGCCGCGTGATCGCCTTCGACCAGTGGCGCGACGCGCCGATCTTCCACAACTCGCTGACTGTGCCGCACCACGCTGCTGTTCATGCCGCGGACCAGGTAGCGGAGGCGAACAAGGCTCGGGAGGCGCAAACCCCGCGCGGCAAGCCGCGCACCAACTAGCCGGCGGGCACCCGGCGCCGCAGAAGCCACGCGAATCCGGCCATGCCGGAGATCGCGGAGGCGCACAGCACCGCGAGCTTCGATGATTCGATGAGCTGTGAATCGTGCGCGAAGGCGAGATTGCTGATGAAGATCGACATCGTGAAGCCGATGCCGCCGAGCACGCCGGCGCCGATCAACTGGTGCCATCCCACGCCGCTCGGCAGCGCACACAAACCCGACCGGATCGCGATCCACGAGAACAGCGCGACACCCAGCGGCTTTCCGACCACCAGACCCAGCAGGATGCCGAGTCCATTGCGACCGAGGAGATCCGCGATCAGCGGCGCATCGATGATGATGGCGGTGTTGGCCAGCGCGAACAGCGGCAGGATCAGGAAGTTCACCGGTCTGTGCAGCCAGTGCTCGAGTCGATGGGAAGGCGAGTGGGCCTCGGGATGGCGCGAGCGGAACGGAATCGCGAAGGCGAGCAGGACGCCGGCGATCGATGCGTGGATTCCGGCGTGCAGGAAGCAGAACCACATCGCCGCGCCGCCGACCAGGTACGGCGTGAGCGCCATGACCCGGCCAAACCGGTTGAGGGCGATCAACGCGCCCCAGATCGAAAGCGCCGTGAGAAGGTAGCCGAGCGCGAGTTCGTCCGAATAGGCCGTGGCAATGAGCACGATGGCGCCGAGGTCGTCGATGACCGCGAAGGCGACCACGAAGACTTTGAGGGCCGGCGGGATGCGCGACCGCAGCAGCCCGAGGGCGGCGAGCGCAAACGCGATGTCAGTCGCCATCGGGATTCCGAAGCCCGCTTGCGTGGACGTGCCGCCGTTCAACGCCAGGTGGATCGCGGCCGGCGCCGCCATGCCGCCCGCGGCCGCGAAGAAGGGCAGCAGCGCTTTTCTCGGCGCGGACAATTCGCCGACGTAGATCTCACGCTCGAGCTCCAGCCCGATGAGCAGGAAGAAGATGGCCATCAGGCCGTCGTTCACCCAGTGCGCGGCCGACATGCCGGCGATCTTCGAGTGCCACAGACCGTGGTAGGAGTCCGCCAGTCCGCTGTTGGCGATCGTCAGCGCGAGCAGCGTGCACGCCAGCAGCAGCACGCCGGCCGCCTGCCCGGATTGCACGAATCGCGCGAACATCCTGTCCAGGGCCATGCCGGTCCCGGGCTACTTGCGCCAGAAGGTCGGGGTGAACAGCACCAGCACGCTGAAGATTTCCAGGCGGCCGAGGAGCATTGCCGCGGTGCAGATCCAGGTCTGCGTATCCGAGAGCACGGAAAAATTGGAGGCGGGCCCGATCGTCCCCATGCCCGGGCCCATGTTGTTGATGGAACTCAGGATGGCGGAGAACGAGGACACGAGGTCGAGCCCGGTCATCAGCAGCGCGAAGGTCAGCACCACGACGGTGATGAAGTACAGGAAGATGAAGGCCAGTACCGAGTACACGATGCGGTCGGGAATCACCTGGCCGCCGATGCGAATCGGCAGCACGGCACTCGGGTGCACCAGCTGCTTGAGCGCGCGGCGCGCATGTCGGGCGAGCAGCAGCGTGCGGAACATCTTGATGCCGCCGCCGGTGGACCCGGTGCTGCACACGATGCAGCTCAGCAGCAGCAGCAGCGGCGCGATGAAGCCCGGCCACTTCTCGTAGTCCTCGGTCACGAAGCCGGTCGTCGTGGCGATGGAGATGACGGAGAAGGCCGCGTGTCGCAACGAGCCGCTGAAATCCGGATATTGCTGGTTCGTCCACAATGCCCCGGTCACGACCACGATCGCCACGCCCAAGGTGATGTAGATCGCCTTGCCCTCGGAGTCCCGGTAGTACGGCCGCAGCGACAGCGTGCGGAACGCCATGAAATGTCGCGCGAAGTTGTGGGCGGCGATCAACATGATGCAGATCAGTACGAATTCGACGTGCGGTGAATTGAAGAAGTTGATGCTGCGATCATGCGTGCTGAATCCTCCCAGCCCGATCGCGGAGAAACAATGACAGATCGCGTCGAACCAGCTCATCCCCGCGGCACGTAACGCCACCACGCCTCCGACGGTGATGGTGAGATAGGTGAACCACAGTGCCTTGGCGGTCTCGGTGATCCGGGGCGTGAGCTTCTCGTCCTTGACCGGCCCGGGAGTCTCCGCCTTGTAAAGCTGCATGCCGCCGACGCCGAGCAGCGGCAGCACCGCCACGGCGAGCACGATGATGCCGATGCCTCCGATCCAGTGGAGCGTGCAGCGCCAGAGATTGATCGACTGCGGCAGGGCATCCAGCCCGTTGAGCACCGTGGAGCCGGTGGTCGTGAGCCCAGACATCGACTCGAAGTAGGCATCCGTGAACGACAGGTCCGGGATCGCCATCATCAGCGGAATGGTCGCGGACGCGGACATCAGGGCCCACGACAGCGTGACCAGCATGAAGCCGTCGCGCGGCTTGAGCTCGCGCCGGAACTTTCGGGTCGCAAAGGCCACGGCCATGCCGACCAGGGCATTGATCAGCGCCGCCACGACGAAATCGACGACCGCGCCGTCGCGGACGGCCAGGGACCAGAGGATCGGCAGCGCGTAGAGCAGCCCGAAGAAGGCCATCATCAAGCCGAGAACGTGGGCGACCGCGAGCACGAGTCGGCCCGCTCAGCGCAGCCCGGGGCTCGAGAACAGGCGTTCGACCTGCTCGACGTGCCGCCGGTCGGAGAGGAACACGATCACGTGGTCGTCGTTGGCGATCAGTGTGTCGTGGTGCGCGATGTGCACTTCCTCACCGCGCACCACCGCGCCGATGGTCGCGCCCTCCGGCAGCGGGATCTCGCCGACGCGCTTGCCGACCACGCGCGAAGTCTTGTCGGTGCCGTGCACCACGGCCTCGAGCGCCTCGGCGGCTCCGCGGCGCAGCGAGTGCACGCGCACCACGTCGCCGCGACGCACGTGCGCCAGCAGCGATCCGATGGTGATGGTCTGCGGCGAGATCGCGATGTCGATGCTGCCGCTTTCCATGAGCTCGGCATACGAAGGCTTGTTGATGAGCGCCATGACCTTGCGCGCGCCGAGCCGCTTCGCGAGCATGGCGGAGAGGATGTTGGCCTCCTCGGAGTTGGTCAGCGCCGCGAACACGTCGCAGCTGTCGATGTTCTCCTCGATCAGCAGCTCCTCGTCGGCCGCATCGCCGCTGAGCACGATGGTGTTGAGCAGCTGCTCGGAGATGCGCCGTGCGCGCCTCGGATCGCGCTCGATCACCTTGACCTGGTTCTGCTCCTCGAGGCGGCGCGCCAGCGCCAGGCCGATGTTGCCGCCGCCGGCGATCACCACGCGCTTGGCCGGCGCTTCTTCCTTGCGGATCTCGCTCATGAACTTGCGGATGTCGTCGCGGGCGGCGAGGAAGAACACCTCGTCGTTCTCCTCGATCACGGTCTCGCCGCCAGGGGTCAGGCTGCGGCCGGCGCGGTAGATAGCCACGACGCGCGCCTCGGTGTTCGGGTGATGCTCCTTCAGGGTGCGCAGTTGCTGCCCGACCAGCAAGCCGCCCTTGCGGGCGCGGATGCCCACCAGGCGCACGCGCCCGTCGGCGAAGTCCAGCACCTGCAGGGCACCCGGGAACTTGATGAGCTGCGCGATGTATTCGGTGACCAGCTGCTCGGGGCTGATCCACACGTCGACGGACAACGCCTCGTCGGCGAACAGCTTGGGGTGGCGCGTGTACTCGTTGGAGCGGATGCGGGCGATCTTGGTGCGCGTGCGGTACAGCGTGTACGCCACTTCGCAGGCCATCATGTTGACTTCGTCGCTCGAGGTGAGCGCCACGACGATGTCCGCGGCGGCGCAACCCGCGGCCTCGAGCACCGATGGATAGGCCGCGTTGCCGGCGACGGTGCGGATGTCGAGGCGATCCTGCAGGTCGCGCAGCACTTCCTCGTTGGTGTCGACGACCGTGACCTCGTTCGACTCTTCGCGCGACAGATGGTAGGCCGCCGTGCGCCCGACCTGCCCGGCGCCAAGTATCACGATCTTCATGGGGGCGCTATTGTAGCCACGCCGCCACGGCCTCTCCGGCGAACTACACGCGATGGCTGAAAGTCGTGACTCGGGTCGTGGAAACGGCTGATGTTCGCGGAGGAACCTTGGGCGCAGACTCCGGGTCTGCAAACGAGGAGGCGCCATGAACGTCCGTACCGCAATTGCAGTTGCGTTGATGGTTGGGCCCGCCGCCCGGGCCGCGGAGCCGCCGGCTGCTGCCGCCGCCGACAAGAAGGACGCGCAAGCCAGATCGGCGCCGGCGCCGCGCGCGCCACTCAAGTTGGGCATTGGCGACGTGCGCAAGTACATGATGCCGAATGATTTCCGCGCAGCGCTCGACGCGCCGGACGCGGACAAGGCTACGGTCGTCGTGCAAGGCGAACGTCCGCCGCCGCCGCTTCAATCCGAGCGGCCACAGCCGGTCGGAATCATGGCCGTCTACTCGCTGTTCCGTCATCCGACCTCGGCCTGGCGCCTCTTCGTGCCGGACACCAGCCGCTACGCACCGCCGCCCGGCCCCCCCGACGTCGTGCCACCCCGCGAATTCCGCTGGGGACCTTGAGTGGTGCCGGGGAAGGAATCCCGTGAAAGTGGTGCCGGGGAAGGAATCCCGGGAAATCTGTAGCTCGCGGCGAGCGGTGTCAGACCGGGAAAATTTGCGGTGAGACTTCAGGCAGTGGTTTGGCGCCCGCAAGATGTTTTCTGCCACCACTCCCGCTGCAACCCGCCTGCCTTCTCATCGGTTGAAACCGTCGCGCATCCCGCGCGTACGGACAACCGACATGCACTCGCGAATACTGGCTTCGGTTCTGCTGCTCGCTCTGCACTGCACCGCATCGGGCGCGACACTCACCCCGGCCGACATGCAGGAAGACCTGCGCTATCTGCGCGACGTCTGGTCTCAGGCCGATCGCACCCTGGACGCTGCAGAGCGTCGCCAGTTCGATGCCATCGTCGATGGAGCGCTTGCCCGCACCGGCTCACTCACACCTGCCGACTTCGCGCTCGAGGTCTCCCGCGCCGTTGCCGCGGCCAACAACGGCCATAGCACGGCGGACATCACCGCCTGGCTGCACGCCATGCCCGTGAGCTTCGCCTGGTTTGCGGATGGCCTGTTCATCGTGAAGGCGCAGCCTGACTACCACGAGCTCCTGGGCGCGCGCGTGGACAAGCTGGGGTCGATGAATCCTGAGGCCGCGCGCGCCAAAGTCGCGGCTTTCATCCCGGGCAATGAAGCCCGCATCCGCAGCGAAAGCGCGCTGCTGCTGCGCAGGCTGGAATCCCTGCATCACATCGGCGCCACGCCCGATCCAGGCTCGGCCACGCTGCGCCTGACGCTGCGCGATGGCCGCCACCGCACGGTGAAGCTCGGTGCCGAACGGAATCCGGACCCGGGCAAACTTCCGGAGTGGATGAGCCTGGTCCCGGCCGCGCGCGACGTGCCGGGCCGCTGGGCGCACGTGCTCGATTCCGCACCGCAGATTCCGCCGCTGTTTCGCAGCCGGACGAATCTCGATCGCGAATGGTGGCGCGACAACCAGGTGTTCTACCTGCGCAGCAACTATGTCTGGGGCACGAAGCAGAATCGCTACGAGCTGTTCGAGAATCTGATCGGCGTGTTGCAGGCCGAAGTGGCCGAACGTCGCCCGAAATTCGCCATCATCGACTTGCGGCTGAATCACGGCGGCGACTTGTTCAATACGCTGCTGTTCGCGCAAGCCCTGCCGCGGCTGATCCCGCCCGAGGGCCGTATCTACGTGCTGGTCGGACCCGACACCTTCTCCGCGGCCATCGTGACCGCGGCCGTGCTGAAGGACACCGGCGGTGAGCGCGTCGTGCTGGCCGGCGACACCATCGGCGATCACGCGGAGTTCTGGTCCGAGGGCCGGAGCGTGACGCTGCCGCGCTCCGGCATCACCGTGGATACCGCCATGCGACGGCACAACTGGGAGCAGGCCTGCGCCGACGTTGCCACGTGCTACTGGGCCAACACGGCGTTCGGACCCAAGGGGATCTCGCTGGAGACGACGATGCGCGTGCCGGTGAAATTCGCCGACTACGCCGCGGGCCGCGATCCGGTGCTCGAGGCCGTGCTCGAAGCGGCGCAGTGAGATGAAGAGCGCTATCGATGCGCGTTGATCGAGTCGCGCAGTTCCTGAGCGGCCTTGCGCGCAGCCGCCGCGAAGTCATCGCCCGAGCTCGCGTAGAGGATCGCGCGCGATGAGCTGATCACGAGTCCGGTACCGTCGCGCGTCTTGCCCGCGGCCATCACCTTCGCGACGTCGCCGCCCTGCGCGCCCACGCCCGGCACGAGGAATGGCAGATCACCCACGTGCCTGCGGATGTCGGCCAGTTCCTCGGGATAGGTCGCACCCACCACCAGCATGCAGTTGCCGGCGCTGTTCCACTCCCTCGCCACGCTCTCGGCCACGTGCTGGAACAGCTTTCGGCCAGGACCTACGTTCAGGTCCTGGAAATCCCGCGCGCCCGCATTCGACGTGCGGCACAGAACGATCACACCCTTGTCGGTGTGCTTCAGGAAGGGCTCCACCGAGTCGCGACCGAGATACGGATTCACCGTCACGGCATCGGCGCCGTAGCGCTCGAAGGCCTCGTGCGCGTACTGCTCGGCCGTGCTGCCGACGTCGCCGCGCTTGGAATCCAGGATCACGATGGCGTTCGGCGCCGTCGCCTTGATGTAGTCGATGGTGTGCTCGAGCTGATTCTCGGCCGCCTGCGCCGCGTAGTGCGCGAACTGCGGCTTGTACGCGCACACCAGGTCGCGCGTGGCGTCGATGATGGCCTTGTTGAACTCGAAGATGCCGCCGGGCGCATCGCGGAAGCGGTCGGGAAATTTTCGTGGCTCCGGGTCGAGCCCCACGCACACCAGCGAGTTCGTCGCCTTCCAGGCCGCTGCCAACTTCGCACTGAAGGGTTGCGCCGCCATCACCGGACCACCTCCAGATACTCGAGCATCATGATCTTGCGCCCCAGCGATTCGAAGTTGACCTCGATGTTGGCCTGCGGACCCTGGCCCTCGACCTTGAGGATCACGCCCTCGCCGAACTTCTTGTGGCGCACGCGCGCACCGAGCCTGACACCCGGCGCCAGCTCCTCGGTCGGCACCTTGAAGCGCCCCGCGGACACGGGCCGCGAGATCTGGATGCGCGGCCGCACCTCTTCGATCAACTCCTCGGGGATCTCCGCGATGAAACGCGACGGCGTGCCGAAGCTGTCCATGCCATGCAGCCGGCGCTGTTCGGCGTAGGTGAGATAAAGCTGTTTCATGGCGCGCGTGCAACCCACGTAGCAGAGGCGGCGTTCTTCTTCGAGACCTTCCGGATCGTTGATGCTGCGCTGGTGCGGGAAGAGCCCGTCTTCCATGCCGCACAGGAACACCATCGGGAACTCGAGGCCCTTGGCCGTGTGCAGCGTCATCATCTGCACGCAGTCTTCCCACTCGGCGGCCTGGCCTTCGCCGGATTCGAGCACGGCGTGCGCCAGGAAGGCTTCGAGCGGCGGGAGCTGCTGGTCGACGCCGTCATCGGAAACATTGGCGACGTCGGGTTCGAACCCGCGTGCCGCGGACACGAGTTCGTTCAGGTTCTCGACGCGCGCCTCGCCGCGGTCGGCCTTCTCCTTCTTGTGGTGCTCCACGAGGCCGGAGTTGTTGATGACGTGGTCGACCTGCTCGTGCAGCTCGAGGCCGGCGATGTCGTTCGCGAGCTGGTCGATGAGCTTCAGGAAGCCGTTCACCGCGGCCTCGGCCTTGGGGCCCAGCGCACCGGCGGCGACGCAGTGCGCGGCCGCGGCCCACAGCGACGTGCCGGCCGCCTTTGCCTGATCGCGCACCACGTCCAGCGACTTGGCACCGATGCCGCGCGTCGGCAGGTTCACGACGCGCTCGAAGGAGGCATCGTCCGCGCGGCTCGACACCAGCCGCAGGTAGGCGAGCGCGTCCTTGATTTCGGCGCGCTCGAAGAATCGCAGCCCGCCGTACACGCGGTACGGAATGCGCGCCGACATGAATGCTTCTTCGAACGCACGCGATTGCGCGTTCGAGCGGTACAGGATGGCGACGTCGCGCCGCACGCCGCCGTGATTCATCCATTCGCGGATGCGGTTCATGACGAATTCGGCCTCGTCGCGCTCGTTGAAGGCGGCGTAGAGGCGGATGCGATCGCCGTCGCCGCCCGAAGTCCACAGGTTCTTGCCGAGGCGCCCGGTGTTGTTGGCGATCAGCGTGTTCGCGGCCTTGAGGATGTTGCCGGTGGAGCGGTAGTTCTGCTCCAGCCGGTACATCCTGGCGTTGGGATAGTCGCGCGAAAAACGCGTGAGGTTCTCCACGCGCGCGCCGCGCCAGCGGTAGATCGATTGATCGTCGTCGCCGACGATGAACGGCGCGCCGTCCGGGCCCGCGACCAGCAGCGCCCAGGCGTACTGGATGGCGTTCGTGTCCTGGAACTCGTCGATGAGCACGTGCTTGAAGCGTCGGCGGTAGTGCGCGATCAGCGACGGGTTGTCGCGCCACAGCTCGTAGGCGCGCAGCAGCAGCTCGGCGAAATCGACCACGCCGGTGCGCTGGCACTGCGCTTCGTATTCGGTGTAGATGCGGATCAGCGTGCGCCGCGTGGGATCGCCGGCGTCCTTGAGCGTGGCCGGCCGGTGGCCCTCGTCCTTGTTGTGGTTGATGAACCACTGGATCTCGCGCGGCACCCAGCGCGCTTCGTCGAGCTCCATGGCCTTGACGATCTTCTTGATCAGCCGAAGCTGGTCCTCGCCGTCGAGGATCTGGAAGCTCTGCGGCAGGTTGGCCTCGCGCCAGTGCAGGCGCAGCAGGCGGTGCGCGATGCCATGGAACGTGCCCACCCACATGGCGCTGCCGGGTACGCCTAACAACTTCTCGATGCGGCCGCGCATTTCGTGCGCCGCCTTGTTGGTGAAAGTCACCGCGAGGATGGAATGCGGCGAGGCGCCCTCGGTGGCGATCACCCAGGCGATGCGATGCGTGAGCACGCGCGTCTTGCCCGAGCCCGCGCCGGCCAGCACCAGCACCGGGCCCACGGGCGCAGTCACCGCTGCGCGCTGCGCGTCGTTCAGCGAGTCGAGAATCGGCGAGGTATCCATCGGGGGCGCGATGATACAGCGGTGCCGGGGAAGGAATCCCGGGAAATCTCGGGATGCACGGAACCGGTCGCCCGATGCCGCGAAAACCGGCGGCCCGCGTCACCGCTTGCAGCGCTTGTCCGCCTGAAAATACGATTCGAGGATCGGCGGTCGCTCCGGCACGGGCTCGCCATTCTTTTCCGCGTCGGCCGCCTGCGGCAGGTAGTCCGAGGCGGCCGCGGCGATCGCCGCGATGGCGTCGTCCGAATATCCGTCGACGACTTCTTCCATGCAACGGCAGTAGGCCGCGACGTCGACTCCGGACCTGCGGAACCGCTTGTGGCACTCCTCGCCATACATGTTCCGCATCTGCTCCGCGGCACATTTGTCGATCACGACGGGATTGAAGCGGCTCACGTATTCCTCGGCGGAGACCGGCCGCGCCAGTTCTTGCGCCGAAAGCCTGCTCTTGAACGCGCGCGTCTTCTGCGGCAGGCAGTGGCAGAGACTCTCCACCGCGTCCTTCAGGTTGTAGCCCGTGAGCGGATCGGAGCGCAGCCGGAACGATTCGAGCTGCTGCTTCACCGACTTGCACTGCAACTCGAGGTCGGCCGCGTAAA
>DASTRL010000083.1:0-27239 GCA_035761265.1 Steroidobacteraceae bacterium | reverse complement strand
ACCGCTTCCTCAAGCTGGTCGCGAGCGAGCCCGACATCAGCCGCGTGCCGGTGATGGTCGACTCCTCCAAGTGGGAGGTCATCGAGGCGGGCCTGCGCTGCCTGCAGGGCAAGCCGATCGTCAACTCGATCAGCATGAAGGAGGGCGAGGAAGCCTTCCTCGACCACGCCCGCAAAGTGCTGCGCTACGGCGCCGCGGTCGTGGTGATGGCCTTCGACGAGCAGGGCCAGGCCGACACCATCGAGCGCAAGGTCGCCATCTGCGAGCGCGCCTACAAGCTGCTGACCGAGAAGGTCGGCTTCCCGCCCGAGGACATCGTCTTCGACCCCAACATCTTCGCGGTGGCGACCGGCATCGAGGAGCATGCGGGGTATGGCGTCGCCTTCATCGAAGCGACGAGGAAAATTCGGGAAACGCTTCCGCACGTTCACATTTCCGGTGGCGTGAGCAATCTCAGCTTCTCGTTTCGCGGCAACGAGCCGGTGCGCGAGGCGATGCACGCCGTGTTCCTGTACCACGCCATCCAGGCGGGCATGGACTTCGGCATCGTGAACGCGGGCCAGCTCGCGATCTACGAGGACATCCCGGCCGAGCTGCGCGAACGTGTCGAGGACGTGGTGCTGAACCGCCGCGCCGACGCTTCGGAGCGGCTGCTCGAAATCGCTACCCAGTACAAGGACGGCGGCGCCAAGGAGAAGGCCGCGGACCTGGCCTGGCGCAGTCTGCCGGTGCACGAGCGGCTGTCGCATGCGCTGGTCTCCGGCCCCGACCAGTTCATCATCGAGGACACCGAGGAAGCGCGGCTCGCCGCCGAGCATCCGCTGCACGTCATCGAAGGGCCGCTGATGGACGGCATGAACGTGGTCGGCGATCTGTTCGGCTCGGGAAAGATGTTCCTGCCGCAGGTGGTGAAATCCGCGCGCGTGATGAAGAAGGCGGTGGCGCACCTGATCCCGTTCATCGAGAAGCTGGCCACGGGCAAGCAGCAGTCGAATGGCAAGGTGGTGCTCGCGACCGTCAAGGGCGACGTGCACGACATCGGCAAGAACATCGTGGGCGTCGTGCTCCAGTGCAACAACTTCGAGATCGTCGATCTCGGCGTCATGGTCCCCTGCGAGAAGATCCTCGAGACCGCCGAGAAGATCGGCGCGGACATGATCGGGCTTTCGGGGCTCATCACGCCTTCGCTCGAGGAGATGACGCACGTGGCGGGCGAGATGCAGCGTCGCGGTTTCCAGGTGCCGCTGCTGATCGGCGGCGCCACGACATCCCCGGCGCACACGGCCGTGAAGATCGAACCGCAGTACGACGGTCCGGTGGTGTACGTGAAGGACGCGTCGCGCGCCGTGGGCGTGTGCCGGCAGCTCGTGACGCCGGACATGAAGCCGGGCTTCGTGGCGGAAGTGAAGGCGGAGAACGCCCGTCGCCGCGAGCAGCACGCGGGCAAGAAGGTGAAGACCGCGCAGCTCTCGCTGGCGCAGGCGCGCGCCAACCGGCCGAAGATCGATTGGGCCGGCTACACGCCGCCCGTGCCGCGATTCCTCGGCGCCAGGACCTTCAGTGACGTGCCGCTGGCCTCGCTGACGCCATACATCGACTGGATGCCGTTCTTCAATGCCTGGGAGTTCAGCGGCAAGTTCCCCGAGGTGCTGGACGATCCCAAGCGCGGCGCCGCGGCGCGCGCGCTGTACAAGGATGCGCAGGAGATGCTCGCCACCATCCTGCGCGAGCACTGGCTCACCGCGCGCGCGGTGGTCGGCTTCTTCCCGTGCAACAGCGTCGACGAAGAGATCGAGGTGTACAGCGATACGACGCGCTCGCGCGTGCTGTACCGGCTGCATCACCTGCGCCAGCAGAAGGGCAAGCCCGAGGGCCAGGCGCATTTCGCGCTCAGCGATTTCATCGCGCCGAAGGATTCCGGCAAGGTGGATTACATCGGCGGCTTCGCCGTCACGGCCGGGCTCGGCATCGAGAAACATCTCGAGCGCTTCGCCAAAGCGCACGATGACTACAACGACATCCTGCTCAAGTCACTGGCGGATCGGCTCGCGGAGGCCTCGGCCGAGGCGCTGCACCTGCGCGTGCGTCGCGAGCTGTGGGGCTACTCGCCCGAAGAACGCCTGACCAACGACCAGCTCATCGCCGAGCAATACCGCGGCATCCGCCCGGCGCCCGGATATCCCGCCTGCCCGGATCACACCGAGAAGGGTACGTTGTGGAAGATGCTCGACGTGGAGCGTGCCATCGACCTCAGGATCACCGAGAGCTACGCGATGTACCCCACCGCGGCGGTCAGTGGCTGGTACTTCGCCCATCCGGATGCGAAGTACTTCGCGGTGGGCCCCATCGACCTCGAGCAGCTACAGCACTACGCCGCGCGCAAAGGCTGGAGCCAGGCCGAAGCCCGCAAGTGGCTGATCGCCAACGTCGAGTCCCGCGCCCAGGACCCCCACGACGAAGCCGCTTAATGGGGACATTCCTCGTTTCCTAGCAAACGGGGACAGGCTTCGTGAAGGTGGTGCCTGGTAGGGAAAACGAAATTTGCTTCGATTTCCGGTCGGGCAGGTTTCGATTTTTGATTGTTACAAGAAAATGAGGAATGTCCCCATTTATTTCTGGTTGATCAGCCACAACCCGACGATGCACAGCAGGATGCCGCCGACGTTCACCAGGCTCAGCTTCTCGGCAAAGAACGCCACGCCCACCAGCACCAGCAGCAACGCAGCCGCCGACTGCGTGATGATCTGACCGAGACTCACGTCGAAGCCCCCGCGGTACAGCATCAGAAAGCCCAGGTCCAGGAACACGACCACCACGCCCAGCGCCAGCGCCGTCCAGTTGAGTTGCGCGATGGCCTCGCGCAGCGCCGCCGGTCCAGGCAGCACGAGGTACACGGCCGCAAAGGCCACGGTGACGATCGAGTAGGTCACCGCCAGCGATAGATAGGGATTCACGCCCACCGGCGTCAGCTTCATCACGATGTGATAGGCGACGGTGGCGGCTATGGCGACGCCCAGCCAGAGCATTTGCATGTGGATCTCCGAAGTTCAGCGACCGGCATCCAGTGTGCACATCCGGCGGGCTATTGCTAGAGTCGCGCGCTCGACAACGATCCGCGGGTACCTCGATGCTGCCTACTTCCAGATGGCCTTGCCTGTTTGCACTCGTGTTTGCGTCTGTCGCAGCGAATGCTGCCGAACCCGGTGCATGGCGCCCGCTGCTCGACGCGAAGTTATCGAACTTCGACGTCTACCTGAGCTACCGCGGCACGGACATCCTCGGCGTCATCCAGGGCAAGGCGCCCGCGGACCTCAAGCCCATCGGCCTGAATCCCCCGCGCCAGGACGTGTTCACCGTGATCGACGACCACGGGCCCGTGCTGCGCATCAGCGGCGAGATCTACGGTTGCCTGCAGACGAAGGAATCCTTCTCGAACTACCACCTGCGCCTGGAAACGCGCTGGGGCGGCAAGAAGTGGGTGCCGCGCCTCGTTGAACCCAGGGACTCGGGCATCCTGTATCACAGCCGCGGCGATTTCGGCGTCGACTACTGGAAGTCCTGGGCGCTGTCGCATGAATTCCAGGTCATCGAGCACGGCCTCGGCGAGTACTGGACCCAGGCCACTTCGGCGATGGACATCCGCGCCGCGCCCAAGGCGCCCGGCGAGGAGGCGCCCCGCTGGAATCCACAGGCGCCGTGGATGGAGTTCGTGGCTCCCAACAACCATGCGCTCGCCGGCAGCGACGAGGACAGGCCGGCCCAGTGGAACCGTCTCGAACTCGTCTGCTACCAGGCCGACTGCGTGCACATCGTCAACGGCAGGGTGGTCATGGCCCTGCGCAATGCGCGCTACCGGGACGGCGCGCAGTGGATCCCGATGACCGGCGGCAAGCTGCAGATCCAGAGCGAAGCCGCGGAGGTGTTCTACCGCAACATCGAGATCCGCACGATTGCGGCCATGCCCGCAGAGCTGGCGGGCTATTTCAAATAGCGGCAGTCAGTCGCGGGCGGGCGGCGGTAGTTTGAAGATCAACCCACCCTTGATGACGACCGCCACGTTCTCGAGCACCGAGATGTCCACCAGCGGATCGCCGGGCACGGCGATGACGTCGCCGAGCTTGCCGATTTCGATCGAGCCCACGTCGGCATCGCGGCCCAGGTAGCGCGCGGCCACCGAGGTCGCGGACTGGATGGCCTGCATGGGCAGCATGCCGCGCTTCACCATGATGCTGAATTGCCGCGCGTTGAGCCCGTGCGGAAACACGCCGGCGTCGGTGGCGAAAACGATGGGCACTCCCGCCTTCACGGCCTTGGTGAAGGCCTGGCGCTGGATCTCGGTGGTCTCGAGATTCTTGCGCAGGAATTCCTCCGGCCACTTCTGCCGGCGCCCCTCGGTGTCGATGTAGTCGCCGTTGTACACGTCCATCGCGAGCGCGACGTTGCCGCGCTTCAAGGCCGCCGCGATGCCGGCATCGTCGAGATACGAGGCGTGTTCGACGGTGTCGACACCGGCATCGATGGCATTCAGGATGGACTCGGCGCCATGCGCGTGCGCCGCGACCTTCTTGCCTTCCGCGTGCGCCACGCCGACCACGGCGGCGATCTCCTCGCGCGTCATCTCCGGCGCGCCCGGCACGCCACCGTAGGCCAGCACCGCGCCCGAGGCGATCACCTTGAGCAGGTCCGTGCCGCTCGCGAGGATGGTCTCCGCTCGGTCGCGAAATTGCGCGGGCCCGCGCGCCACGCCCATGTGGAAGCGCTCGTTGTCGGCAGGCTCCTGGAATCCGGGTACGTAGAGGTCGCCGCCGCCGTGCGGCACCGTCAGATACGGGCCGCTCACCGACATGCGCGGCCCGGCCGCATCGCCGCGCTCGATCACGTCGCGGAGGTCCGTATCGGCGCGGAACACATAGGTGCCGACGTTGCGCACGCTGGTGAAGCCGGCAGCCAAGGTTGCTTTCGCGTTCTCCTCGCCCTGTTCGAGTGTGTCCTCGGCGCTGCGCGAGAAATACACGCGCAGGTCCGCGGTGTCCTCGGGGCGATCCGTGAGATGCGTGTGCATGTCGATGAGCCCCGGCAGGCAGGTGTACTCGCGCAGGTCGAGCACCGGCACCAGGGTGGCCGCCGCGCTGCCGCGGCCGGAGCCAGGCTCCACGCGCTGGATCCGGCCGTCGCGGATCACGACCAGCGATTCGCCGTGCGGCAGATTGCTCACCCCGTCGATGAGCTGCCCGCAGCGCAGCGCGATGGTGCCGCTGTCCGGCGTGTACGGGATCTCGCGCACCGCGAACTGCTGGCGAAGCTGGGGCGGCGGCACGGCGCAGCTCGCGAGCATGGCGCCGCAAAGCAGGGCGATGAGCGCGCGCGTGGTCACGCGAGCGGGATGAATTCCTTGTTGTCGAAATCCGGCAGTTTCATGCGGCCGGCGCGCCAATCCGCCTTGGCCTGTTCGATGCGCTCGCGCGACGATGAAACGAAATTCCACTCGATGAAGCGCTCGCCCACGGGCTCGCCACCGAGCGCCATCAGCGTCGCAGGGCGCATCGCCTCGAGCGTCGAATCCTCGCCCGCGCCGAACACCAGCATCTTGCCGGGCCCGAAGCGTCTGCCGTGCACTTCGATTTCTCCCGCGGCCACGTACAGCGCGCGCTCCGGATACTCGGGCGGCAACGCCGCGCGTGCGCCCGGCGCGAGATCCCAGTGAGCGTAGAACATCGGCGAATGCGTGGTCACGCCGCTGCGCAGGCCGAATGCGGAACCGGCCAGCAGCCGCGTGTGCGTCCCGGATTCCTCGTGCACCGGCAGGGACTCCTTGCCGTAGTGGCCGAAGGAGGGCGCGGTTTCCTCGTGCTCGTCCGGCAGCGCCACCCAGGCCTGGATGCCGTGCATGGGGCCGCCCTCGAGCCGCGCCTTCTCGAAGCGCTCCGAGTGGGTGATGCCGCGGCCGGCGATCATCCAGTTCACCTCGCTGGCCTGTATGGCCTGCTGCGAGCCCACGCTGTCACGATGCATGATCTCGCCGGCGAATAGATAGGTGACCGTGGCGAGCCCGATGTGCGGGTGCGGGCGCACGTCGACACTCTTCGGGATGCCGGGCGCGAAGGTCACCGGCCCGATGTGATCGAAGAAGATGAAGGGCCCGACCATGTGACGACGCGTGAAGGGCAGCACGCGCCCGACTTCGAATCCGCCGAGGTCGCGGCGCCGCTGGTCGATGACATCCATGCACGTCGTTTACCAGATGCGCCGCTCGGGCATCAAGTACGGGCGCCGCCGAAGTCGGCGGCGCCCGGATTTAACGTGTGTTAGACGATCGCGCCTCGACGATCACAGAGACTTGAGGTATTCGGCGAGGTCGGATTTCTCACGGCCGGAGAGGCCGAGCGAGAAGTGCGCGTCGTAGTGGTCGATCACCGCCGCCAGCGTCGGGAAGCGGCCGTCGTGGTAGAAGCCACCCTGCATGTGCGTCCACAGCCCGCGCAGCGGCGAGGTGCGGTAGCGACCGTCCGGCGAGCGATTCGCCTGGAAATCGTCGATGCCGATCTCGTCCGCGGTGTGCATGTTCCAGCCCGGTTCGGTGTACAGCGGCGGCACGTGACAGCCGCTGCATTTGGCCTTGCCGTTGAACAGCGCATCGCCACGCTTCGCGGCGAAGCGATCGTAGCTGCCGCGCGGCGCCGGCGGCACCGGCAACGCCAGCTGATAGATCTGCAGCGCCGGCAGCAGCGCCGTCACCTGGTCTTCGTCCGCCTGCACGTGACCGAAGCCGGCCTTGGCGGCAATCGGGAATTTCACCGGGTCGTCGAGTCGCGGATCGAAGAACGTTCCCTGCCCGTGCATCTCGAGATTCGCGACCAACGCATTCCAGTACGGAACGCTGCCCCAACCCGTCCAGGTGTGCAGGTTCACCCCCGCGAGCCCGAAGGCCGGCGGTATCAGCACGGCGCCGGACTTGCCGTCTTCGCGGAACGCCTTGCCATCGAGCAGCAGCGAGGCGTCGAACTTTCCCGGTCCCCAGGAATTCAGCACGGCGCGCACGGTGGCGACGTCCGTGCCGAGCAGCGCGGCTACCGGCTCGAGCTGCGGCGCCAACGCCACGATGGCGCCGACGTTCAGGTCGCGGTTGGCCCAGCCATCGAGCCGATGACCAACGCCCTTGGCGAGGGAGTTGTCGACGGTCGAGTGACAGAACGCACACTGGATGCCCATGGAGGTGAGCTTGCCGGCATTGTCGAACATGCCGGTGACGCCGACCACGGCATCGAGCTTGAGTAGTTGGAGAGTCGTGGCGGGATCGTTGAGGTCGACCTGGCCGCGCGCCAGTGCGCGTTGCAGCGAACGCGGCAGGGCGTCGACGTCCACCTTGAGTCCCACCGACAACGCGGTCGCCGGTGAAACTCCCGGCCCGACGCCGCCGTTGGCGGCACCCGCGATCGCCTTGTGTAGGCCGATTCCGTCTCCCCAGAATGCCTCGTCGCCGAAGGTGGCGTAGCGGAAGGTCTCGCGCCCTTCGCGCACCTGCTTCAACGCGTGCACCTCGGTACTGAAATCCTTTGGAAAATCCGTGGCTGCGGCCAGTGCCGGCAGCAGTGCGGCGGCGGCCGCCGCGATGATCCGAGCTTTCATGCGCGTATCCCCATGTAGTGTGCTTGCTCCCACACGAGTCAATGCGTTCCCGGGGTGTTTTGTTCCACGCGCACTTGACGCAGATCAAGCCGCCGGCGCGGATGAGTGCCGGTCCTGCGGATGCACGGCGGGCTCAGCCCGCGCGCGCTACCTGGGTGGATAGAGCGAGCCGACCCAGGCGGCCAGCGCCACCATGTCCTCGAGCTCGAGTTTTTCCACCACCGCATCCATCTGCTTCGCAGCCTCGTTGTCGCGCGCGCCGTTCTTGAACGCGAGCAACTGGCGCAGCAGGTAGGTGGGCGAGCGGCCGGCGATCGGCGGGATCTTGTCGGTGCCTTCGAGCTTGGCGAGATGACAGGTGGAGCAGATCTGCGTCCTGCCCTTGTCGCCCGTGGTCGCGAGCAGCTTGCCGCGGGCCAGCGAACCCGGCGGCACGTACACGGTGTACTGCATGCGCGGATCGCGCCGTTCGTGGCGCGTGATGTCGGGCGCCACCTCGAGCAGGCGCTCGCCGAGATCCTCCGAGCCGCCCACTTCCTTGTAGATCCACGCGGCGGGCTCGGCGCGCGGAATGTTGATGGCCTCGGCCACGTAGTGGCGACGTGCGAGCTTGAGCTGCGAGAAGTACTTCGCGCTCTCGTCGATCTCCTCGTCGCTCATCGCGGCGGCCACCGCGTGCATGCCGCGCGCGGGCAGGTAGTCCTCGGGTCCGACGGGTGCGCGCTTGCCGCTGCGAAAATCCTCGAGCTGCTCCTTTATATAGGCCTCGGGCAGCCCGGCGAGCGCGGAATTCTCCGGGCGGCCCGCGCCCGTCGGCGTATGGCAGAACGCGCAGGCGGTGATCTTCGGCTTGCGCCCCTTGGCGACGATGTCCGGCATGGGGCCGTGATCGGCGGGGAACCAGTCGGGCGGGTTGTAAGGGTCGCCGATGCGCGCGGCGGTGAACTTCTGGTCGCTGTCGGGGATGGTCAGCAACTCGGCGTCTTCGGGCCTGGGTTGCTCCGCGGCGTCCTGCTTGGGGGCGGTTTTTTTCGGCACTTCCTTCGGCGCCGGTTTGGCGGCGGCGTTGGCCGCGGCCTTCGCTGCGGTCTTCGCGGCCTTCAGAGCCTCTTCATCGATGGGAAACAGCCAATCGGGATAGGGGATTTTCACCTCATCGGCTGGCGCGCCCTTCGATGGCTTCGCGTCCTGCGTCCACGCGGAGACGCAGAGTGCGCAGCAGGCGAGTGTCGCGACCAGTCGTTTCACGATTCCGATTCCCCCGAAGGCATGGGGCGCAGCATACACTGCCGACATGCCACGCCTCACGCGCCGTGCGCTGCCCATCGCGACCGTGGAGCTGGCGCGCTTCCTCATCGGCCAGGTCCTGGTGCATGCCACCCCGCGCGGCCGGATCGCCGGACGCATCGTCGAGACCGAGGCGTACCCGCCCGGCGATCCCACCGCTTACCACCGGCCCGGCCTAACTACCAGCAACGCGCCGCTGTTCGAGTCACGCGGCCACGCGTACGTGCGCATGGTGTATGGGGCTTGCTACAACCTCAATCTCGCCGCGGAACGCGCTGGAATCGGTGGCTCGGTGCTGATCCGCGCGCTCGAACCGCTCGAGGGGCTGCCCCTCATGCGGCGCAACTACCCGACGGTGCGCGAGGCTGACCTGTGCCGCGGCCCGGGGCGGCTGTGCTCGGCGCTCGGCATCGGGCCGGAGCTCTCCGGCACCGACCTGTGCACCAGCGAGCGGCTGTTGCTCGAGCGCGGCCGTGCGCCCGCGCGCCTGCGGGTCGCGACGCGGATCGGACTGTCGCGCGACCAGCACCGGCGTCTCAGATTCCTCGAGGGCGGCAGCCGTTTCGTGAGCGTTCCGCCATAATGGCGCGCATGCGCAGCTCGATGGCCTTCGTTTTCCTGCTCCTGGTGGCGCGCGCCTTCGCCCAGGCGCCGCAGCCGAGCGAGGAAAACTTCCGCAAGCATCTCGGCCTTGCGCCGGGGGCGCGGCTCGAATATCGCGACCTCGACTGCAAGCCGGTAAATTTCGCGGGTTTCGTCGCCGGCATGAGAACGCCGGGCGCGCACGCCGACGTGGACCGGGCGGCGGACGGTTCGGCAGCGACCATGACCGTGAAGCTCAAGGGCATGGCCTCCTGTCCATCGCCTTATCCACCGGTCACCGAGATGCCGCCGTTCGATCTGAAGGACCTGCAGGGCAGGCGCGTCACCTCGGCCAGCCTGCGCGGCAAGCCCACGCTGGTGAGCTTCTTCTTCTCGACCTGCGTGCCCTGCATCCTCGAAGTCGAACCGATCAACCGTTTCGCCGCGGCGCGGCCGCACATGAACTTCATCGCGGTGACGTTCGACGAGCCGGCGGAAGCCAGCGCCTTCGTGAAGCGCTATGGCCTGCGCTGGCGCGTGGTGCCCGACGCGCAGGATTTCGTCGAGCGCATGCGCGTGAAGCAATTCCCGCTGATGGCGCTGTTCGACGCCAATGGCAGGTTGCTGGGCACGAAGAAGGGCGGTGCGCGCGACGAGCTCGAGGCGGCCAACGTCGAGCCGCAGCTCAGGCGCTGGATCGAGGGGTTGCTGAAGAAATAGGGCGCGTCAACCGCGCCGGGGGTGGTGCGTTGGCGGGAGAGGCCCACCGGAAAACCCATGAGCACCGCGAATTCCCTGGCCGCAGCCATTGCCGCGAATCGATTCGGTCTCGGCGCCCGCCCGGGCGAGCTGGCGGCGATCGAAAAGGATCCTCCGGGCTGGCTGCGCGCCCAGCTCGAGGGCCGGCCGCCGGATCTCCGGGGCGAAGGGCTCGTGCCCTCGTCGCAGACGCTGCAACGGGCGCTGGCGCTGCGCGACCAGCTTGCCGAGGCTCGGCGTGAGAAGAAGCAGGGGAGCGAGGATGCGGTCAAGGTGGCCGCCGCGCTCAAGCTCCCGTCCATCTATCGGCCGGTGTACGTCGACGAGATGCATGCGCGGTTCGCGCACGCGGTCATGACCGATCGTCCCTTCCTGGAAAGGCTGACGCAGTTCTGGAGCAACCACTTCGCCGTCTCGGTGGACAAGATCGTGGTGCTCGGGCTGGCGGGCGCCCTGGAACGCGAGGCGATCCGCCCGCAGGTGCTCGGCCATTTCCCCGACCTGCTGCTCGCCGTGGAACAGCATCCGGCCATGCTGCTGTATCTCGACAACGCGGCGTCGATCGGACCGAACTCGCGCGCCGCTCGGCTGGTGAATCGGCGCGCCACCGGCCGCAAGGTGGACATCAACGAAAACCTGGCGCGCGAGATCCTCGAGCTGCACACGTTGGGTGTGGACGGCGGTTACACGCAGGCGGACGTCACCGCTTTCGCGCAGGCCATCACCGGCTGGTCCATCGGCGGCGAGCGCAACGGGCGGCGCTTCGCCAGGCTCGCAGCGGAGACGGGCAAGCCCGGAGAGTTCCAGTTTCGCGCGGCCTTCCACGAGCCAGGCACGCGAAAGTTGTTAGGGCGGACCTACCCCGACGCCGGCGTGCGGCAGGGCGAGGCCATCCTGCAGGACCTGGCGCTGCGACCCGAAACCGCGCGTCACCTGTCCACCAAGCTCGCGCGGCATTTCATCGCCGACGATCCGCCGCCCGGCGCCGTGGAACGCATGACGCGAGCCTGGCTGCAGAGCCGGGGTCACCTGCCCAGGGTGTATGAAGCGTTGCTGCAATCGCCCGAGGCCTGGGAACAACCGCTGGCCAAGTTCAAGACACCTGCCGACTACATCTACTCCACGCATCGGGCGCTCGGGCTGTCCGTGCTCGAGAAGCGGCGCTCGTTGCAGCCGTTCGAAGCGCTGGGTCAACGCAACCTGCAGCCCGGCTCGCCGGCGGGATGGCCCGACACCAGCGCGGACTGGGACGGCTCCTCGGCGCTGTTGAAGCGCATCGCCTGGGCGGACGCGTTGTCGCAGCGGCTCGGCGATTCACGGAATGCGCGCGACCTGGCGGCGCAGGTGCTGGGCGCAACGCTGCGCGAGGACACCGCCAATGCCATCGCGCGCGCCGAGAGCGGCGCGCAGGCGTTGACGCTGTTCATGGCCTCACCTGAATTCATGCGGCGCTGAGGAGGTTGCATGACGCTGTCGCGACGCCGATTCCTCGAAGCGAGCCTGTTTGCCGGCGCCACCAGCGTCGTGGCCGCGCGGCTGGCGTTCGCCGACGCACCCACCGAGGCGCGCTTCGTGTTCGTGCTGCTGCGCGGCGCGCTCGACGGATTGTCCGCGGTGCCGCCGGTGGGTGATCCCGCCTATGCAGCGCTGCGCGGGCAGATCGCGCTCCCGAAGTCCGGCGAAGGCGCGGCATTGCCGCTCGACTCCATCTTTGCCCTGCATCCTGCGCTCGGTTTCCTGCACGCGAGCTACGCGGCCAGGGAACTGCTGGTGCTGCACGCGGTGGCTTCGCCATATCGCGAACGCTCGCACTTCGATGGACAGAACGTGCTCGAGAGCGGTGGCCTGCGACCCCACGAAACACCGAGCGGCTGGATCAACCGCGCGCTCGGCGCGCTGCCCGGCGGCGCGCGCCAGGGCGTGGCGCTCGGCGCCAACGTGCCCCTGGCCATGCGCGGCGCCGTCGAAGTGGCCTCGTGGTCGCCGACGAAGCTCGCCGTCGACGAAACGACGCTCGCGCGCCTCACCGACCTGTATGCGCGCGATCCGCTGCTGTCGCGACGCCTGGCCGAGGCGTTGCAGAGCGACGCGATCGCCACCGAGGCACAGCAGGCGGCGGTCGAGGCGGGCCCTGCGATGGCGATGCCCGGCGATCTCGTCGCGCGCGATGCGCAGGAGAAGCGCAACTTCGGCGCACGCTACACCGAGGCGGCGCGCGCGGCCGCCGGCTTCCTCCGGCGCGAGGACGGTCCGCGCGTCGCGATGTTCGACACCACGGGATGGGATACCCACGCCAACGAGGGCGCGGCCCAGGGCCAGCTCGCGCTGCGACTTCGCGGCCTCGACCTGGCGCTGCAGGCACTGCGGGATTCGCTCGGGCCGGTGTGGCGCCGGACAGTCGTGCTGGTCGCCACGGAGTTCGGCCGCACCGCGGCCATCAATGGCACGCGCGGCACGGATCACGGCACCGGCGCCGCGGCATTCCTGCTGGGCGGCGCCGTCGACGGCGGGCGCGTCATCGCCGATTGGCCCGGTCTTGCACGCAACCGCCTCTACGAGGGTCGCGACCTCGCGCCCACGGGCGACCTGCGCGCCGTTATGAAGGGCGTGTTGCGCGATCACCTGGGCGTGCCGGCAACGCGCCTCGATGGCGATGTATTCCCCGGCAGCGGGGCCGCGCGGCCGCTCGACGGGCTCATCCGCGGCTAGCTACCGCCGGCGCCGCGCCGCGGCGCAGCCGGGATGGCAAACACGTAACTTGCCGGCGGCGAGCCGCTGGCTCATCCTGCGCGCCTGACAAATCGCACCGACATGAAACTCAGGATCGCATGGTTCGCGACAGCCACGAGCTGCCTCCTCGGCTGCGGCCAGGCCCCGCAGGCGATCGAGACGCCGGACCCGGCGGCTGCAGCTTCAGCGCCGGTTGCCGCGGTGCAAGAGCCCACCCCCGCGCCCGATTCGCCGCTGCAGCGCGTGGATCCCGCCGCGGCGCACTGCGTCGAGGTGGGCGGTCGTCTCGCCGTCGAGAAGCGCCCGGATGGCGGGCAATTCGGAGTCTGTTACTTCGAGGACAATCGGCAGTGCGAGCAGTGGGCGCTGCTGCGCGGCGAGTGTCCCGTGGGCGGCCGGCGCATCACGGGGTACGCCACGCCGGCGGGACGCTACTGCGCCATCACCGGCGGCGAGTACACCGATGTCACTGGCAACGATGCGCGCGACGAGCGCGGCAACTGCTTGTTCGCTGACGGCAGCAAGTGCGAGGCCGAGGCTTACTGGCGCGGTACCTGCTCGATGTAGCCGGCGCCGCTCAGGCCGGCTGCGCGCTCGCGCGCAGCCTGGCTTCGCGGATCGGCAGGTTCACGAACGCCGCGAGCGTCGCCAGCGCCATGTCCGCGTACCACATCCAGTTGTAGTCGCCGAACTTCACGAGCGCGATGCCGCCGAGCCACGCACCGAAGAACGCCCCGATCTGGTGGGTGAACGTGGTGAGGCCAAACAAGGTGGCGAGGTAACGCACGCCGAACAGCTTGCCGATCAGCCCCGCGGTCGGCGGCACGGTGGCGAGCCACGTGAAGCCCAGCGCGGCGGCGAACAGATAGAACGTGAGCGGTGTCTTGGGAGCCGCCAGGTAGAGGCCGACGACCACGGCGCGCGACAGATAGTTGAAGAACAGCAGGTACTTCATGCGGAACACGCCGCCGGCCCAGCCGGCCCACAGGCTGCCGGCGACGTTCGCGAGCCCGATGATCGAGATGGAACTGGCGGCCACGGCTGCCGGCAGGCTGCAGAGCTTCACTTCGCCCGGCAGGTGCGTGACCAGAAAGGCGATGTGAAAGCCGCAGGTGAAGAAGCCCGCATGCAGACACCAGTAGCTTCGGTCGCGCGCGGCGATGGCGAGCTGCTCGCGCAGGCTGAGTGCGCTCGCGCCCGCCGCGGCATGCGCGGCGTGGCCGGTGCCGCGCGCGAGCGAGCGCGCCAGTGGAATCGTGGCGAGCGCGGCGACGGTCATGGACCACATGGCGCCCATCCACGTGATGCCGGAGATCAGCCACTGGTTGAGAGGCGCGAACACGAACTGGCCCAGGCTGCCGCCGGCGTTCACGAAGCCCGCGGCCACGGAGCGCCTGGCGGGCGGCACGCGTTGTGAAACCACGCCGATCAACACGCCAAAGCTGCCGGCACCCGCGCCCGCCGCGGTGAGCACGCCGATCGTGGCGATCAAGGCCCACTCATTGCGCGCGAAAGGCGTCAGTGCGCAGCCGGCGGCCATCATCAGCGCACCGGCGAGAATGGTGCGGTACGCGCCGAAGCGATCCGCCAGCGCGCCGAACGTGGGCTGCGCCACGCCCCACATGAGCTGGCCCACCGCGAGGGCAAAACTCATCGCGGCGTAGCCCACGTGCGTGCTGTCGATGATGGGCGCGATGTACAGCCCCATCGATTGGCGCATGCCCATGGTGATCATCAGGATCGCGGCGGCCGCGAGCATGAGGATCAACGCCCGGCGGTCCAGTCGTTCAGTCATCGTGAGCCTTCCTGTGAGAGGCGCGTCATGATCGGCGAGCCGATTGCCGCTCGCCAGTACAGTCACGCGCGCTGTTCGTGGAACAGTTCGATCAGGTAATCGGCGACCGTGCGTACGCGCGCGAGACGCGCGACGTCGGGACGCATCAGCAACCACAACTCCCTGGACGGCGGCGACTCCTCGAAAGGGACATCGATCAGGCCGCCGAGCGTGCGCGCGATGAGCCCGGGGAGCAGCGCGACGCCGCGGCCGGCGCGCGCCGCCAGCGCTTGCGAAAGCTGGGAGTTCGCGCGCAGCAGCACACGCCGGCCGCTCAGGAATTTCCGCGCCCACGATGCCTCGGGCACGTATTCGCTGGCGTCGTCGAAGGCGATGAACTGCGGCTCTTCGCCGCAGGCCACGCGGTTGGCGTACGCCGGCGAGGCGTAGAAGCCGTAGTCCAGCGTCGTCACGCGGCGCGCCAGCAGCTCGCCCGATGCCGGCCGGGCCAGCCGCAGCGCGATTTCGGCCTCGCGGCGCGCGAGGCTCAGGTTCCTGCCGGTGGCGATGAGCTCGATGTCCAGCGCGGCATGCCGGGCCTGCAGCGGCTCGAGCCGCTCGGCGAGGAATCCATCGGCCAGTACGCGCGCCAGCGTGATGCGCACCGAGCCTGCGAGCTGGCCGCCGGGCTCGCGGCGCTCGGCGAGCGCGCCCGCCGCCATTTCCATCTGCGCGGCCTCGGCCAGCGCGGCCGCGCCGGCGGCGTTCAGCGCGTAGCCATGCGCGCCACGCGTGAACAGCGGGCGTCCCAGCGTGGATTCGAGGTTGGCGAGCCGCCGCGCGACGGTGGCGTGCGTCACCTTGAGCGAGCGAGCGGTCGCGGCCAGCGTGCCGTGGCGCGCCAGCGCCGCGAAGAAGCGGACGTCTTCCCAGTCGACCGTGGCCGTGCGTTTTTTGTCAGTCATGGTGAAGTTTTGGCGAATACCCCAAAGGTGGAATTGGCCCTAGTTTGGCGTCCGGCGCACGGCGCCGACCACCTGGTATTTCTATCCGACCATTAAGAGGAACCGAACATGACCGCCAAACCTCTGCCGCGCACCCTGGCCTCATTCGCCGGGCTCGCGCAGATTCCCAGCCATCCCTCGCGCGCCGTGCTGCTGCTGATCGATGCGCAGCGCGAATACACCACGGGCAAGGTGCCGCTCGCCGGCATCGACGCGGCGGTGGCGGAGGGCGCCCGATTGCTGGCGTTCGCCCGCGCGCAGCACATGCCGGTGATCCATGCCATCCACCATGGCCGGCGCGGAGGTGCGTTGTTCGACCCCGACGGCGACGGCTCGGCATTCATTGCGCCGCTCGCGCCGGTCGACGGCGAGGCCGTGCTGATCAAGTCGCTGCCCAACGCATTCGCGAACACCGCGCTCGCGGATCGCATCCGCGACAGCGGCCGCGCCGAGATCGTGATCGCCGGCTTCGCCACGCACATGTGCGTGAGCGCGACGGCGCGCGCGGCACTGGACCGCGGCTTTCGCAACACGGTCGTGGCCGCGGCCACCGCCACGCGCGACCTGCCGCGCGCCTGTGGTGCGGGCGTGACGCCGGCCGAATGGATCCAGCAGGGCACGCTGGCGGCGCTCGCCGACCGCTTTTCCGTGGTGATTCAGGACACTGCCGCGTTGTCGCGGGCCGCCTGCGCAGCGGCCTGACGCCGCGATTTCTGCCCCTGCAATATTTGCCTTGACAAATATTGCAGGGGAATTGAAAACTGCGCGCCCCATGCCCGCAGCCGCCCGCCGCATCCGCGAACTCGCAGGTCCCGTTCCGCCGCCCGGAGAGGACATCCATCGCGCCATCTGCCGCGGCGTGAAGCTGGTCGGCAGCTCGTTGATGCGCCGTGTCGATCAGCACATGCAGCCCCTGGAGCTCACCGGCATGCAGTGGGAACCGGTGCTGATGCTGTGGCTGAAGCGCGCCGACACCGTGGCCGGCCTGGCACGCGTCAGCCAGGTCGGCTTCGCGTCCATGTCGCGCATGCTCGACCGGCTCGAGGAGAAGGATCTGCTGCGCCGCGAGCGCAGCGCTCACGACCGGCGCGTGGTGCACCTGCACCTCACCCCGAAAGGCAAGAAGATCGCCAACCGGATCTGGCCCATCGTGGTCGAGGGCATGCACGTTCACCTGGAAGGTTTCAAAAAAGAAGAGCTCGTCCAGTTCAGCGACTTCCTGGGTCGCATGCTGGCGAACGGAGCACGCGATGCCGAAAGAAAATAGTTCCGCCCCGGCGCGCCGCGTCGGATGGCGCGCCGTCACGACGCTCGCCGCAGCCGCCACGCTCGTGCTCGCGGCCTGCGGCAAGGAGCAGGGAGGGCCACCGCCGCCGCCCGAGGTCAGCGTCATCACGCTCAAGCCGCGGCCCGTCGCCATCACCGACCAGCTCCCGGGACGCACCACGGCATTCCGCGTCGCGGAGGTGCGGCCGCAGGTCACGGGCATCGTGCAGAAGCGGCTGTTCGCCGAGGGCACGGAGGTGAAGGCCGGCCAGCAGCTGTTCCAGATCGATCCGGGCAGCTACCGCGCGGCCTTGTCGTCGGCCGAGGCAGCGCTCAAGCGCGCCGAGGCGCAGGCGGTCACGGCCAAACTACTGGCCGAGCGCTACGAGCCGCTGATCGCCGCCAACGCGGTGTCGAAGCAGGAGAACGACGAGGCCATCGCGGCGCGCGCGCGCGCGGAGGCGGACGTGGCCTCGGCACGCGCCGCCGTGGAAGCGGCGCGCATCAACCTGGTGTACACGCAGGTGCTGGCGCCCATCTCCGGGCAGATCGGCCGCACGCTGGTCACCGAGGGCGCGCTGGTCACGAGCGGACAGCAGGGCGCGCTCGCCACCGTGCAGCAGCTCGATCCCATCTACGTCGACATCGCGCAGTCGAGCACGGAGATCCTGCGGCTGCAGCGCCAGCTCGCCAACGGCGAGCTGGTCAAGGACGAGAAGAACCAGGCCGAGGTCACGTTGACGCTCGAAGACGGCAGCGTCTATGCGGAGCGCGGCCGGCTCAAGGTATCCGAAGCGCAGGTGGATCCGAGCACCGGCTCGGTGGTGCTGCGCGCGGTATTCCCGAATCCGCGGCGCGAGCTGCTGCCGGGCATGTTCGTGCGCGCGCAGCTCGCCCAGGGCACGCGCGCGGCCGCGCTGCTGGTGCCGCAGCGCGGCGTCTCGCACAACCCGAAGGGCGAAGCCACGGTGCTCATCGTCGACAAGGACGACAAGGTGCAGGAGCGCGTGGTGACGGCCGACCGTGCCATCCAGGGCGAGTGGCTGATCACCGCGGGCCTCGACGCCGGCGACCGCGTCATCGTCGACGGCCTGCAGAAGGCGAAGCCGGGCGCGCCGGTGAAGCCCGTGCCCGCGGCCGAGGAGCTCGTGTCCACCGGCTCGGGCGGCGGTGAGCTGCAGGCCGGCGCGGCCAGCGACCTCGCCAGGCGCTGACGGCCGGACACCATGCTGTCACGCTTTTTCATCGATCGGCCCATCTTCGCCTGGGTGATCGCGCTCATCATCATGATCGCGGGCGCCCTGTCGGTGTTCAATCTGCCGATCCGCCAGTACCCGGCCATCGCGCCGCCGACCATTGGCATCTCCGTGAACTACGCCGGTTCGTCCGCGCAGACCTTGCAGGACACGGTGGTGCAGGTCATCGAACAGCAGCTCAACGGCATAGACAACCTCGACTACATGCAGTCGGACGCGCAGGCGGACGGCACGGCGACCATCACCCTGACGTTCACGATCGGCACCGATCCGGACGTGGCGCAGGTGCAGGTGCAGAACAAGTTGTCGCTGGCCATGCCGAACCTGCCGCTGGAGGTGCAGCAGGCCGGCGTCAGAGTCAACAAACCGGCACGCAACTTCCTCATCGTGCTCGGATTCATTTCCGCCGACGGCAGCATGAGCAACGAGGATCTCACCGACTACGTCGCCACCAACCTGCTCGATCCGCTGAACCGCACGAAGGGCGTGGGCGACGTCACCATCTTCGGCTCGCAGTACGCGATGCGCATCTGGGTGGATCCCGCCCGGCTCAACAATTACGGCCTCACGACCAGCGACGTGGTCGCGGCCATTCGCGCGCAGAACGTGCAGGTGTCGGCGGGCTCCATCGGCGGGCTGCCGGCGGCGCCCGGACAGGCGATCAATGCGGCCATCATCGGGCCGACGCGCCTGTCCACCCCGGAGGAGTTCCGCAACATCCTGCTGCGCGTCAATCCGGACGGCTCGCAGGTGCGCATCGGCGATGTGGCGCGCGTCGGGCTCAACTCCGAGAGCTACATCCGCGACACCAAGTACAACGGCAAACCCGCGGCCGGCGTCGCCATCCGCCTCGCCGCCGGGCAGAACGCGCTCGACACCGTCAAGGGCATCCACGAGACCCTGGATCGCCTCGCGCCTTTCTTCCCGCGCGGCTTCGACGTCGTCTATCCACTCGACACCACGCCGTTCGTGCGGACGTCGATCAAGGAAGTGGTCAAGACGCTGTTCGAGGCCGTGGTGCTGGTGTTCCTGGTCATGTACCTGTTCCTGCAGAACGCGCGGGCCACGCTCATTCCGACCATCGCGGTGCCGGTGGTGCTGCTGGGCACCTTCGGCGTGCTCGCGGCCTTCGGCTTCTCGATCAACACGCTCACCATGTTCGGCATGGCGCTGTCCATCGGCCTGCTGGTGGACGACGCCATCGTGGTCGTGGAGAACGTCGAGCGCGTCATGGCGGAGGAGGGGCTCGGGCCGCGCGAGGCCACGCGCAAGTCCATGCAGCAGATCACCGGAGCCCTGGTCGCCATCGCGCTGGTGCTGGCCGCGGTGTTCGTGCCCATGGCGTTCTTCGGCGGTTCGATCGGCGTCATCTACCGCCAGTTCTCGATCACGCTGGTGTCGGCCATGAGCCTGTCGGTGCTGGTGGCGCTGGTGCTCACGCCGGCGCTGTGCGCCACGATCCTCAAGCCGCTGCCGCCCTTGTCTGAAAGACGGAGCGGCCATGTCGAGCACAAGGGCTTCTTCAAGTGGTTCAACAAGTGGTTCGACCGCGGCCGCGAAAAGCACGCCAACGGGCTCGATGCCATGCTGGCGCGCACCGGCCGCTCGATGCTGGTGTACGTCGGCATCGTGGTCGCGATGGCGTTGCTGTTCACGCGCATCCCGAGTTCCTTCCTGCCGAACGAAGACCCGGGCTTCATGTATGGCCAGGTGCAGACGCCGCCGGGCGCTTCGAAGGAGCGCACCTGGGAAGCACTGGACCTCGCGCAGAAGTACCTGAACGAACAGGAGAAAGACAGCGTCGAGGGCGTGCTCACGGTCAACGGCTTCAACTTCGCCGGCACCGGCCAGAACTCCGGCCTGCTGTTCATCAAGCTGCGGGATTGGGACCAGCGCAGCAAGCCCGAGCAGCAGATCGGCGCGCTGCTCGGCCGCGCCAACAAGTACTTCTCGAGCATCAAGTCGGCGAACATCATCGCCGTGCCGCCGCCGGCGGTGCTGGAGCTCGGCAACACGGCCGGTTTCGACATGATGCTGCAGAACCGCGGCGGACTATCGCGCGAGGCCTTCCTCGCCGCGCGCAATCAGTTGCTGGGCGAGGCGGCGAAGGATCCGCGCGTCACGGCGGTGCGACCCAACGGCGTCGAAGACGCGCCGCAATTCAAGCTCGACATCGATCGCGAGAAGGCGAGCGCGCTCGGGGTCTCCATCGCCGACATCAATCAGACGCTGCAGACCGGTTGGGCTTCCACCTACGTCAACGACTTCATCGATCGCGGCCGCGTCAAGCGCGTGTACGTGCAGGGCGACCCGGGGTCGCGCATGCAGCCCGAGGACCTCAACCGCTGGTACGTGCGCAATTCCCAGGGCGGCATGGTGCCGTTCTCCGCCTTCGGCCACGGTGAGTGGACCTTCGGTGCGCAGAAGCTGACGCGTTTCAACGGCGTGCCCGCGTTCCAGATCCAGGGCGCGCCGGCCCCGGGGCACAGCTCCGGTGAGGCGATGGCCGCGATGGAGGAGATCGTCGCCAAACTACCGCAGGGCATCGGCCTCGAGTGGAACGGGCTGTCGTACGAGGAGAAGAAATCCGGCTCGCAGGCGCCGCTGCTGTACGCGCTGTCGCTGGCCATCGTGTTCCTGTGCCTCGCGGCGCTGTACGAGAGCTGGTCGATCCCGATCACGGTGCTGCTGGTGGTGCCGCTGGGCGTGATCGGCGCGGTCATCGCGACGCTGCTGCGCGGGCTCACGAACGACGCTTACTTCCAGGTCGGCCTGCTGGTCACCATCGGCCTTGCAGCCAAGAGCGCCATCCTGATCGTGGAATTCGCCAAGGAAGGCTTCGATCACGGCCATGGCCTGGTCGAATCCGTGGTGCACGCCGCGCGCCAGCGACTGCGCCCCATCCTCATGACCTCGCTCGCCTTCATGTCCGGCGTGCTGCCCCTGGCGCTTTCCAGCGGCGCGGGTTCCGGCGCGCAGCACGCGGTAGGTACCGGCGTGATCGGCGGCATGCTGTTCTCCACATTGCTCGCCGTATTCTTCGTGCCCGTGTTCTTCGTCGTGGTGCTGCGCTACTTCAAGGTGAAGCCGGTGACGATGAAAGTCGACGAGGCCGCGGCGGACGAACCCTACGCGAGCACCACGTGAAGGCCATGATCAGACCGCTGACATTCCTGGCCGCATCCGCACTGCTGTCCGGCCTGCTCGGCGCGTGCACCATGGCGCCGCGTTATCACCGGCCGGAAGCGCCCGTGCCGGCCGCCTACGAGCAGGTTGAACCCGCCGCGACCACGGCGGCCGCCGTACCGGCAGCGGAAATCGGCTGGAAGGAATTCTTCCCCGATCCGGAGCTGCAGGATCTCATCGGCCGTGCATTGCTCAACAACCGGGACTTGCGCATCGCGACGCTGAACGTCGAGGCGGCCCGTGCCCAGTACCGCATCCAGCGCGCCGATCTCGTGCCGCCCGTCGACGTCACCGGCACCGCGAACAACCAGCGCCTGCCGCCCTCGGTCTCGCCCTCGGGACAGGATCAGCTGACGCGCAGCTACTCGGCCGGGCTTTCCGTGCCGGCGTTCGAACTGGATCTGTTCGGCCGGGTGCGCAGCCTGCGCCGCTCGTCGCTCGAGGCATTCTTTGCGCTCGAGGAGAACCGCACCGCCGCACAGCTGTTGCTGGTTTCCGAGGTGGCCAACGCCTGGCTCACGCTGATCGCGGACCGCGAGCTGCTGAAGCTCGCCGAAAACACGCGAGACAGCCAGAAGAAGTCCTTCGACCTCACGCAGCTCAGGTTCGACCAGGGCGTCTCGAGCGAGATCGACCTGCATCGCTCCGAGACCTCCTGGCGCCAGGCGGAAGTGGACATCGCGCAGCAGACGCGCCGCGTGGCCCAGGACCGCAATGCACTGGCGCTGCTCGTGGGCGAGGCCCTCCCGGCGCAGTCCGGCAGCAGCGCTCGCGACATCGGCGCGCAGACCTTTTCGAAGCGGCTGCCCGCCGGACTGCCGGCCGAGCTGCTGACGCGACGGCCGGACGTGCGCGCCGCGGAGCACGCGCTGCTGGCCGCGAACGCCAACATCGGCGCCGCGCGCGCCGCGTTCTTCCCCAGCATCGAGCTCACCGGGTTCTACGGCAATGCCAGTGACGATCTGTCGTCGCTGTTCCAGTCCGGGCACACCGCCTGGAGCTTCGTGCCGCAGGTCCGCCTGCCGATTTTCTCGGGCGGCGCCAACCTCGCCGCGCTGGATCTCGCCAATGTCCGCAAGCGCATCGAGATCGCGCGCTACGAGCAGTCCATCCAGGCCGCTTTTCGCGACGTGGCCGATGCGCTGGTGGCGCGCAGCACGCTGGCAGACCAGCTGCGAGCTCAGGAGGCGCTCACCCGGGCCGCCGAGGCGAGCTACCAGCTCGCCGACATGCGCTATCGCGGTGGGGTCGAGAGCTACCTGGGCGCGCTGATCGCACAGCGCGACATGTACGACGCGCAGCGCGGACTCATCGTCACGCGTCTGGCGGACGCCACGAACCTCGTGCAGCTGTACCAGGCGCTCGGCGGAGGCTGGAAGGAATAGGGGACGTTCCTCGATTTGCTGTGGCGGTCATCCGTCAGTCCGACGTCATCCCCGGGCTGATCGACCGTCGCAGCAAATCGACGAGCGCCCCCGCCCGAAAGCCCGCGCCGGAATTCGGGTCGTCGCGTTCCCGCTTCAATGCCGTGCCGATCTCGGGCAGACTTTGGCGCCATGAGGCCATGCACTCTCGTCTTGATGGCGGGTTTGTTCGGCGCCGCTACGCCGGTCATCGCCGCCGAATCGAAGCTGGATGACGCGGTCGCTTTCGGCGCGCTCGAGGCGGTCGAGGCGGCCTCGCTCTCGGTGGATGGCAGGAAGCTCATCTACGTCGGCGCGGACACCGATGATCGGGCCATCGCCGTGCTGGTCGATCTGACCAGCTGGAATTCCCGCAAGGTGGCCTTTGCCGATGGCCGGAAGGTGCAGTTCTCCGGCTGCGACTGGTCGGCCAACGATCGCGTGGTGTGCACGCTGTTCGGCGTGCAGCGGGAGATGGGCGTCATCATGCCGCTGGTGCGCACCGTGGCCATGGACGCGGACGGCAAGAACCAGGTCTTCCTCGGCCAGCGCGACACGCTGTCCCAATACGGCAAGCGCCAGGTCGATGGCGAGGTCGTCGACTGGCTGAACGGCCGCGACGGCATGGTGCTGATGTCGCGAACCTATCTTCCCGAAAAGTCCGTGGCACGACTCACGGCGCGCACCGTGGCCGGCCTCGGCGTCGATCGCATCGACACGCGCACCGGCAAGGCGGCAACCATCGAGCGTCCCGGTGAGGACGTGGTCGGCTACATCTCCGATGGCATGGGCAACATCCGCATCATGACCACCACGCGCGTGGGCGGGCAGGGCTACATGCGCGGCGTGGACGACTATTTCTACCGGCGCGCGAACGAGCGTGCCTGGCATCCGCTCGGCAGCTACATCTCCGACGGCAGCCGCGGCCGCGGAGGGCGCGGCATGATCCCGCTGGCCGTGGACGGGCAGATCGATTCCGTCTACGTGCTCCAGGAGCTCGACGGCCGCGATGCGCTGTACCGCATAGCGCTGGATGGATCGCTCGAGTCCGAGCTGGTGTTCGCCTCGCAGCAGTTCGACGTCGCGGATGTGGTGCGCGTGGGTCGCAGCGGGCGGGTGATCGGCGCGGCCTACGCCTCCGATCGCCGCCAGGTGAAATACTTCGATCCGGAATACGAGGCCATTCACGCGCTGATCGAGCGCGCGCTGCCCAAGTTGCCGCTGATCGAATTCGTGAGCGCCAGCGCCGACGAGCAGGTGCTGCTGGTGCGCGCGAGCAGCGACGTCGAGCCCGGCAACTGGTACGTGTTCGATCGCGAGCTGAAAGCGCTGCGCCTGGTCGCGCCGGTGCGTCCCGCGCTCGAGGGCATCGAGCTCTCGCCGGTCGAAGTCATCACCTACCCGGCCGCCGACGGCACGCTGATCCCCGCCTACCTGACCCGTCCCGCGGGAATGTCGGACGCGAAAGGCCGGCCCGCCATCGTGCTGCCACACGGCGGGCCCGGATACCGCGACGTCTGGGGCTTCGACTGGTTGGCGCAGTTCTTCGCGCATCGCGGTTACGTGGTGTTGCAGCCGAATTTCCGCGGCTCTTCGGGCTACGGCGACGAGTGGTTCGCGAACAATGGCTTCCAGAGCTGGAGACTCGCGGTGGGCGATGTGTGCGACGGTGGCCGCTGGCTGGTGTCGCGCGGAATTGCCGATCCGGCGCACCTGGCGGTGTTCGGCTGGTCGTACGGCGGTTACGCGGCATTGCAGGCCAACGTGCTCGATCCGAATCTCTTCAAGGCGGTGATCGCGGTGGCGCCGGTCACGGACCTGAAACTGCTGCGCACGCAGCGCATGGTGCATACGAGCGCCTTCATCGAGGCGGACTACATCGGCGACGGCCCGCACCTCAAGAAAGGCTCCCCGGCGCGCAATGCCCGCGCATTCAAGGCGCCCGTGCTGATGTTCCACGGCGATTCGGATTTCAACGTCGATCTGTCGCAGTCGCGGCGCATGGACAAGGCGCTGCGCAGCGAAGGCAAGTCGAGCGAACTCGTGGTCTACCCGGATCTCGAGCACAGCCTGCGCGACGGCGCGGCGCGCGCCGACATGTTGCGCAGATCCGACGCCTTCCTGCGCGACAAGCTCAAGCTCTGATCCGCGGCCAGGCTGCGCGTCACGCTTCCGCGCGGTTGGACACGGTCCAGCGCCCCGGCGGGGACTCCCGGCTTCATTCGCCGCCGGGGCTGAGGCAAACTTCCGGCCCATGAAAACTACTTGTTTGCTCCTGACTACCGCGATCTTTGGGGCTGCGGCGCTCGCCGCCGCGCCACCGGCGACGCCAGACGATGCGGCCGCGTTCGGCGCGCTCGAAACCGTGTACTCGGCGGAGCTGTCTGCCGACGGAAAAAAGATCGTGTACGTCGGCCCCGGCACGGGCACCAGCACGATCGCGGTGGTCATCAACCTCGAAACCGGCGCCATCGCGCAGGTGGCGCGCGGCGACGGCAAGCCCATCAACCTTCGCAATTGCCAGTGGACCGCGGCTGATCGCATCGTGTGCACACTGTGGGGATTGCAGCAGTTCCAGGGTGTCCTCGTACCGTTGCGGCGGACTCTCTCGATGGATGCGGAGGGAAAGAACCAGATCTTCCTCGGCCAGAAGGACACGCTCGAGCAGGTCGGCAAGCGCTTCGGCGACGGCGGTGTCGTCGACTGGCTGAACGGCAGCGACGGCATGGTGCTGATGGCACGCAGCTATGTGCCGGAGAGCACCACCGGCAGACTCGTGGGACGCACCCTCGAGGGGCTGGGCGTGGATCGGGTCGATACGCGCACCGGCAAGGCGACGATGGTGGAGCGCCCGGGCGACGATGTCTCTAACTACATCTCCGACGGGACCGGCAACATCCGCATCATGACGACCACCAAGGCGTCGGAGTCCGGCCTGCTGAAAGGCGTGAAGGTCTATTCGTATCGGACCGTGGACGATCGCACCTGGCGCCAGCTCGGGACCTACTCCGAAGACCGCGCCGGCGGCGGCCGCGGCACGGGCATGATCCCCCTGGCCGTCGATCCCAAGTTGAATGCCGCCTACGTGCTGGAGAATTTCGAGGGCCGCACGGCGTTGTATCGCGTGACGCTCGATTCGACGCTGAAGCGCGAGCTGGTCCTCGCCAACCAGTCGGTCGATGTGGACGGTGTCGTCATTCTGGGACGGGGCGGCCGGGTGATCGGCGCCACCTACGCCACCGATCGTCGCGTGGTCGAATATTTCGACCCGGAATACAAGAAGCTCCACGAGATGCTGGTGCGTGCGCTACCCAGGTCGCCGATGATCTCCTTCGAGAGTGCGAGCGCCGATGAGAACTTCCTCATCGTGCGCGCCAGCAGCGATCTCGATCCCGGCAAGTGGTACCTGTATGACAAGGTCAAGAAGACGCTGGGCCTGATCACGCCGGCCCGGCCCGCGCTGGAAGGCAGGACGCTGTCGGCGGTGAAAGCCGTTTCGTATCCGGCGACCGACGGCACGGTGATTCCTGGCTACCTGACGCTGCCGCCGGGTGTCACGGATCCAAAGAACCTTCCCGCCATCGTCCTGCCGCACGGTGGTCCCGGCGCGCGCGACGAGTGGGGATTCGACTGGCTGCCGCAGTTCTTCGCTCAGCGCGGCTTCGTCGTGCTGCAGCCCAACTTCCGCGGATCGGATGGTTTTGGCGATGCCTGGTATGCGAACAACGGCATCCGTGGCTGGAAGACTTCGGTCGGCGACGTGTGCGACGCGGGCCGCTGGATGGTTTCGCAGGGCATCGCGGATCCAGGCAAGCTGGCCATCGTCGGTTGGTCGTATGGCGGTTACGCGGCGCTGCAGGCCAACGTGCTGGATCCGGATCTGTTCAAGGCTGTGGTGGCCATTGCGCCCGTGACGGATTTCGCCTTGCTCAAGACCAAGGTAATGCAATACACCAGCGGCTTCCTGACGGCGGATTTCATCGGCAGCGGTCCGCACATCAAGGAAGGATCGCCCGCGCAGAATGCGCCGGTGTTCAAGGCGCCGGTGATCATGTTCCAGGGCGACAACGACCTGGCCGTCGACATCGGCCAGTCACGCCTCATGGACAAGGAACTGCGCCGCGCCGGCAAGTCGAGCGAGCTCACGGTCTATCCGGATCTCGACCACAGTCTCTCGGACAGCGCCGCGCGCACCGACATGCTGCGCAAGTCGGACGCCTTCCTGCGCGCGCAGCTCAAGCTCTAATAACCCAGCGCCAGCCCGGTGTTGCGCCGCGGATCGAGCGCGCCGTAGAAGCGGTTGCGCCCGACCGGCGGCGCGGCGAGCGCCGGCGCGCCGATCAGGATGGCGGCGACGTGGTTCTCC